>DASXJV010000323.1:0-4921 GCA_036497205.1 Bradyrhizobium sp. | reverse complement strand
GCTGGACAAGCAACTGGTGCTTGGGCTCAATGCTCAAGATATGGTGCTGCTGGTGTTGACGTTCGTCCTGAGCATGCTCACCTTCGGCACCGGCCGCACCAACATCCTGTTCGGGCTGGTTCATGTGGTGGTGTTTGCCGTATTTGTATTCCTGGTGCTGGTGCCGTGACCAAGGTTGGAGATGAGCGACAATGATCACTGCCAAATCAGACGTTCAGGTCGATACGCCCGAGGTCCGCGTCACCGAATGGCGGCTGGCGCCGGGCAGCGCCACCGGGCATCACATCCATGAGATGGATTACGTCATTGTTCCCGTGACCTCGGGCGAAATGACCATCGTGGCGCCCAATGGGGAACGCTCCAAGGCGCAGCTTGGCCTTGGCAAATCCTATTTCCGTAAAGCGGGCGTCGAGCATGACGTGCTCAACGAGACCGCGACCGAAATCGTGTTCCTGGAAGTCGAACTGAAACCGTAACCGCGCCATCAGCCGAATTGCCACCGATCTGTCGCACTTGATCCTTCAATGCGCCTCAAAGTTCCCGCAACAAACCCGCGCGGGGAGTGGCATGTCTATGCTGAAATACGTCTCGAAATTTACCTTGGACATACTGCCGTCGGTGATCGCGACCATCGTCGGGGCCTACATTGTCAATCACTACATCGTCACCAAGCCCGGAGCGGGCGCACCGGACGCCGCAGCGCTTTCGACTACTGAGCCGAAAGCCGAAGCGAAGGTTCCGCCCGAGGCTGCAAAGGCGGCCGCCAAGTCACCCGAAAAGGTGCCCGAAACATCCTCCGGCGTCACCAACATCCCCGAGCCGGGCGTCAAGGCGAAGGGTATCTCTGAAAAGGCCATCCTCGAGAAATCGGCAGCCGAAAAGCCCGCGGACAAATCAGCGGACAAGCCTGCAGAGACCGCGAGCATTCCCACCGAGACGCGTCGCCACCAGCCGGCGCCGCGCGAAAAGTCGATTGCCAAGTCTATTCCGGCGCCTGTGCAGCCTTCTGCACCGGTTTCCATGCCGGTCGTCGCCGCGCCAAATGTTGTCCCGTCAGTGCCGCCAGTTGAGGCCGCAATTACCCCGGAAGAGCGCCGCGACGCCAACGATCTTGCCCGTGCGGCAATCGAGCGCCTGCGTGGCGCGGGCGACGGTTCGCCGCGCGCGCAAGAATCTGCCCGTATCCCGGCTGCGCCCCGCGTCCCGGACCTGCCTCGTGTTGTGTCAGCGCCACCCCTGTCAGCGCCGCCGGTTCGGCCGCTTCCCCCGCCGATCATGGTCTCCACACCCGCAGCTGAGACCTTCGATGCGGCGGCCGGGTCGTCACAGATGAAGCCGCCTTACGCGGGCGCCGCGCGGATCGACGACCCGCGTCGCCCGACGCCGCCGGCTGAAATTCCGGCCGCCGCGCCGGCCTCGCCGCCGCTCGATCTGCATGCCGAGGCGGCGGAGCCGCCAACGCGGGAACACAGCACGGTTGCCGAAGACGTGCTGTCGGCTGCGAAATCGGTGTTTCACGCCGTATTGCCGAAATAGAGCGTTTTCGAGCGAAGTGGAGATCGGTTCGCGTTAAGAAAACGCGTCAAATCAAGAATCTAGGGCCCCGTTTCGATTCAATCGAAACGGAAAAGGCTCTAGCGCACAACGTACGGTAGCATCGAGGCGTTTTCCGGCAACGGTTCGCCGGCGAAAATGCGCTACTTTAATCGCGCTACTTTAATCACTTGCGTGCGCGCTATCCGGCCTTGCCGCCGACGCGGGCAAAGCCGGTTCGCGCGGCTTCATCCTTGGGACGAAGATCGATGGCGCGGCCGTATGAGCTGGCAGCGTTGGTCTTGTCGCCGAGGCGTTCATAGGCCAGCCCCCGGGTAGTCCATATCTGTGCGTTCTGCGGATCGGCTTGCACGGCCTCGTCGAGATCGGCGGCGGCGTCCTTGATCTTGTCCAGCGCAAGGTAGCTGAGCGCACGGCCGAGCAGCGGCTCGGCCTGCTGCGGCGTCAGGCTATTCGCCGCCGTGAAATCGTCGATCGCCAGTTGATGTTGTTTTTTGCCCTGATAGAGCAGGCCGCGGTTGTACAGGGCCGGCGCGTTGTAAGGATCGAGAGCGATCGCCGTGTCGAACTCTGCGAGCGCCTCCTCGGTTTTTCCGGATCGTGCCAGCACTTCGCCATGCGTTGTGTAGGCCTGCGTGTCGTTGCCGGCCGCAGCCGCTTTGGGAGGAACTTCGTTATTGGGCTCTGGTGACAGCGATCCCAGATTGATCGAGCAGCCGCAGAGCGCGATCGCGACTAATGCGACCAGCGCGGACGTGCGCGGGCCCAAACGCGAAGCTCCGGAAAAAACATAGGGAACCGGAATGGTCATAAATGCAGAACACTCGCGCGCTTACGCAGTAAGGGTAGCCCGATGCGTCGCAATCGTTCAAAACAATAACGCGGGCACAAGGGCCCGCGTCATCGGATTCAAATCTGCAAAATTTTTGATCAGCGCGACCCGCGCGGACCGGCGCCGGGACCGCCACGGCCGCCAGCACCACCGCGCTCAGCGCCTGGACCGGCGCCAAACACCGGCTTCGGCTTCATCGGCAGCAGGCCTTCGCGCTGCAGCTTCTTGCGGGCGAGCTTGCGCGCGCGGCGTACCGCCTCGGCCTTTTCGCGGGCCTTCTTCTCGGAGGGCTTTTCATAATGGCCGCGGAGCTTCATCTCGCGGAAAATTCCCTCGCGCTGCATCTTCTTCTTCAGCGCCTTGAGGGCTTGATCGACATTGTTATCGCGAACGAGAACCTGCACGCGGCATCCTCTTTTGATTAATCGGATTGGAATTCTGGTAAGGCAAAAGGCTGGCGAAGGCCGAGCCCTTAACCTTGAGCGCGCGGATGTATCAGATCAAGCCGGGAATGTCCACCAGCGCGACAGGGATTGTGCGAGCTGGGCGCGGCCAAATCTAGTCTTTTGGTGCCAATCAGGCGGTTTTTGGCGGGATCGCTTCGACCTGCGTCACGTGCCCCATCTTCCGGCCCGCCCGAGGCGGACCCTTGCCGTAAAGATGGACGGTCGCGCCCGGGACGGTGAGCCATTGCTCGTAGCCATGGATATCGTCCCCGATCAGATTGGTCATGGTGACCGGTCCATGACGGACCGGCTTGCCGAGCGGCCAGCCGGCAATGGCGCGGACATGCTGCTCGAACTGCGAGATCGACGCGCCGTCCAGCGTCCAGTGCCCGGAATTATGCACTCGTGGCGCGATCTCGTTGACCAATAGCACCGGCCCGCCGGATTTCGTCACCACAAACATTTCGACCGCGAGCACGCCGACATAATTGAGCGCGTTCGCGATCCTTTCCGCGATGGAGCGCGCCTGTGCCCCCAGCGCATCGGAGACCGCAGCCGGCGCGCGCGAGATTTTGAGGATGTGGTCGCGGTGCTCGTTTTCGGTGACGTCGAAGCATTCGACATGCCCGTCGGCGCTGCGCGCGGCGATCACCGAGATCTCGCGCTCGAAAGGAACAAAGACTTCGAGGATGGCGGATTTGGTGCCGAGGTCCTCCCAAATGCGGTCCGGATCGTCGCCGTCACGGATGATCGCCTGGCCCTTGCCGTCATAGCCGAAGCGGCGGGTCTTAATCACGGCGGGAAGGCCGATGCGCGCAATCGCGGCACGCAGTGCCGCCGCCGACGAGACATCGGCGTAATCGGCGGTGCCGATGCCCAGCTGTTTCACGAAGTCCTTTTCGGCGAGGCGATCCTGCGTCGTTTCCAGGATTTTCCGGTCGGGCAGCAGCGGACGCCGCGCCGCCAGGATCATCGCGGCGGCTGCGGGCACATTCTCGAATTCGTAAGTGATGACGTCGACGTCGTTTGCGAACAGCTCCAGCGCCTCGACATCGGCATATTCCGCACAGGTCGCATTCAACACCACGTCGAACGCCGGCGATTCCGGGTCCGGTGAAAACACCTGGCACCGCAGGCCGAGCCGCGCCGCCGCCATCGCCAGCATCCGGCCCAATTGTCCGCCGCCGAGGATTCCGATGGTGTCGCCCGGCTTAAGCTTCACCGCCTTGGTGCTGCTCACGCCGATTCCTCCGGACGCTCGGCGACCGCATCGGTGCGTTTCCTGCGCCAGGCGGCCAGCCGCTTGGCAAGCGCAGCGTCGTTCAGCGCGAGCACGCTGGCCGCGAGCAGGGCGGCGTTGATGGCGCCGGGCTTGCCGATCGCGAGCGTGCCGACGGGCACGCCGGCCGGCATCTGCACGATGGAGTAGAGCGAATCCACGCCCGCCAGCGCTTTGGATTCCACGGGCACGCCGAACACCGGAAGTTCCGTCATCGACGCGGTCATGCCGGGCAGATGCGCCGCGCCGCCCGCGCCTGCGATGATGACCTTGTAGCCTTGCGCCTTGGCGCCCTTGGCAAAAGCGACCAGCCGATCCGGCGTCCGATGCGCCGAGACGATGCGCTTGTCGCAGGCGACCCCGAGTTCCCCCAGCGTCTCGGCCGCGTGCCGCATGGTGTCCCAGTCGGACTGGCTTCCCATGATGATGGCGATTGCAGCGGACATTGGGTTAATTCTTTCAAGAATCCAGAAAGTTAGGCCGATTATACGGTCGGACCTGTTGGCGGCAAGGCGTGGCAGGGAAGAGGGAATGCACTATCGTGTCTTGGTGAATCCCGGCAAGTCAGGAAATGCGGGTTGAGCCAGGAAATGCCCATGAAAAAGCGGACCCAGGCTCCCCCTCGCAAGTCACGGCAACCGGCTAAACGCGCCGCGCCCAGGCGAGAGCCGGCGGCCGATGGAGCGAAACCGACGATCCGGCGGCTTCGCGGCGAACTGGCGCGGGCACTCCGGAAAATCGAGGAGCTGCAGGCTTCTGCGGACACCGACTTCCTGCTCGGGATTCCCAACCGGCGCGGCTTCGAGCGCG
>DASXJV010000322.1:0-22260 GCA_036497205.1 Bradyrhizobium sp. | reverse complement strand
CGGTGGCTATGGGTCCCCGCGTTCGCAGGGACGACGACACTGGATTACGCCGCAGGGCTGGCGGTCAGTCAGGTCGAGACTCACGCAAAAAAGAAACGGCGGGACCGAAGCCCCGCCGTCTGGTTGTAGTCGAAAGCTTCGCTGAAATCAGCGCAGCAGCTGCAGAACGTTCTGCTGCGACTGGTTGGCCAGCGCGAGCGCGGACGTCGCGATGGACTGGCGGGTCGACAGCGCCTGGCTGTTGGCCGCTTCCTCGTTGGAGTCGGCCAACGTCAGGTTGGCTGAACCGGTCTGCAACACGTTGATGATGTTCTTGTTGAAGTCCTGGCGGATCTGCACGATCGACAGGTTGGCGCCGAAGGCGGAGGCCTGCGAACGCAGCGTGATGCTGGCGGTATTGAGCTTAGATAAGACGCTGTTGGTGGTGGCGTTGTCGGTGAAGTCGGTGCCCGCGGTCAGCGAAGCCAGACCCAGACCGTTCGGATCGAAGGTCACGCCCGTGATCGTCGAGCTCGATCTGCCGGTTTCGTCGAACACCAGCTTCAGCGAGTCGCCGTTGAGCAGGTTGATGCCGTTGAAGGAGGCATCCTGCGCAGTGGTAGTGATCTGCTGGATGATCTGGTTGTACTGGCTGACCAGCGACGAACGTGCGGCCTGCGAGACCAGGTCCGGGACCGCCGCATTGACCGTACCGCCGGCGCCGCCGCCAGCGGTGGTGGCGCTGATGTTGATCGCATCGAGCGTGGTGGGAGCGGTCGCGGAAGCCGTCGCGGTGATGGTCTGGCCCGCACCGTCGTTGTTCGAGGTGAAGGTCAGCGTGTCAGCCGCGCTGAGCGAGGCGGTGAGGTTCACGCCCGCAGCCGCCAACGCCTGATTGACGTCATCCAGCGACTTGGCCGTCGCCGTCTGCGCCGTGGGATCGAATGCCACAGGCGTAGTGCCGATGGTGAGCGTGAGGGCCGTACCCGCTTGATTTGTGAACGTGTAGACGCCGGCGTTGAGCTTGCTGGTCGTGAGGTCGGCGGCGGTGCCGCCGTTCGCGGTACCAGCCGCAGTGCCCGCACCAACGAAAGCGACGTTGGCTTTGGTCGAGTAGCCGCCCGGCTGCTGCAGCACCTGGTTGGCGATCGACTTCGCGGTATCGACCAGCTTGGAGAGCGAGGTGATGCCGGTGTTGGCGGCCTGCAGGACCTGCACGCCGTTGCCGATGCTGTCGAGGAGGTTGCTGATGTCGCTGGCGCGAGCATCGAGGCCGGCGGCAGTGAAGAAGTTGGTTGGGTTGTCGAGTGCGCTGTTGACCTTCTTGCCGGTGGCGAGACGGCCCTGGGTGGTGGAGAGCAGATCAGCGGTGCCCTGCAGCGAGAGCAGGTTCTGGCGGACTGCCGCCGAGAGCGTGACGTTGGACAAAGACATGGAAACGACCTTTCTGGTGTTACGCAACTGCCGACCTTCTTGGTCGAGCCCGGGGACCCTGGGGCCAAATCATCAACTAAAAATGAATTGAAAGGCGAGATATTGCGATACCGGGCCGGGTCCAAAATTATGCCGAAAAAAGGATGAAGATAACCGGTTAAAGCTGAAGCGATCGGGCGGCCAAACGGGACCAACGAACCTCCAGGTCTCAAGGACTAATGGGCTCATCGCGCCACAGCACAACTTATGGTGTCTCGCACCCTCGAATGCCGAAATGCTTCGATAATTCAGCTGACGTCGCCCGGTCGAAGCGGCGCGGAGCCTGTCATCCGACCGCGCCTGGCGAGGACCCTTTGGCGCCTCCTCGGTGCCTGACTGAAAACGCAGCCAATCGATTCAGGTGTTTGAAAACGGAGAGCCCGCATGAAAGACGTCATCGCCGCGAAAGCGGCAATTCAGTCATCACCATGCGCTCCGACAAATCGATGTGACGCAGCAGGACTAAAGGTATTTCAGCAGCGAGGTTTGAAACAGCATCGCTGTCGTCTGATATGACGCGTTGAGGGTGTTCTGCACCGCGAGCATCTTGGTCGAGACTTCTGCGTCCGAGATGCCTTCGATGGATTGCAGCATCGTCTCGGCGGTGTTTTTGGTCTGGGCCTGACGATCGGCGGCCGATTTCATCGCAGTCTGCGCACCGGCGAAATCCGCCTCGATATCCTGAACGGTCTGCTGGCCGGTTTGCGGCAGCAGTTTTTGCGCCACCCGGCTATAGAGCGCAGAGATCTGCGCATCGGCGTTCGGATCAGTGGGCAAGGTGGTGACGGCGGCGAAGGCGGCGATGGTCTGAAGCTGCGACGTGAACGCCTGCTCGTTGGCCCGCGCGCCATACTGCACGGTCCCCGCCTGGTCGACGCGCGCGACCGCGGTGCCGCGCGCCGGATCGGGGCCGGTTTCCCCCGTGTACCAGGAAAGCGTATTCGCCGGCGTGCCGGCAATGAGTGATGTCGCGGTGTTGAACGGCGGTCCGTTGACGCGCTGTGGCGGCGCGCTGGTGAAGAATTCGCTGGACGCCTTGAGGGCGGAGGCCGCGACCAGCGCGCCATTCGCGAGCGCGCCGACCGCTGTCGTCAAGGCGGCATTGAGGTTGGCAGCGGTCGCCGTGCTGTTGGCGCCGATCAGGTATTGTCCGGGCTTCAACGGCGTGGTGCCGGAGGCGGTAAGCTGGATATTTTCCGTGCTGCCGTCCGGGAGATTAAAAGCAAAAGTCAGGGTGTCGCCGGGATTGGGATTGGTCGCACCAAGATCGAGCGTTTCTGCTGGAGGCGAACCTGTGGGCCCGGTCAGCGTTACGCTTGGCGATGACGATGAGATCGACGCGAGCTTCAATCCGAACGGCGAACCCGCGGCATCCTCGGCAATCGAGATGGACGTTGCTGTCGGGGTCGCCAAAACCAGCCGGCCAGTGCCGGTTCCGAGGTCGGCCTGGTTGCGCTCCGCGATGAGTTGCTTCAGGCCGGCCTTGGCTCCAACGCCGTTGAGAATATCGTCGGTCGAGGCCGTTGCGGGTGTGTCGGTTGCGCGTCCGGAAAACAGATAGCGGTCTCCCGACTGGATATTGAGAAGCTGCAACATTTCGTCGAGCGAGTTGTGCGCCGTCGCCTGGCTCGTGGTCTGGCCATTGCTCGTTATCTGGGTCGACGATGACGATGCGGCGCCTTGCACCGTGGTGCCGATGGCAGCGATCCGGGTCAGCGCGGTGTCGGCGACGTTCAGCCGCGTGGTGACATTGGTCGCCGTATCCGTAAAGCTGTCGATCGCGCTGATCTGCTGCCGCAAGCCGATGGCAAATCCGCGATTGACGCCCATTCCGGCATAGCTATCGGATTTTTTTCCGGTCGCGAGCTGCGTCTGCAACTCATTAAACTGGTTTTGCAGATTTAATAGCTGGGTTCCAAGAAACGACGTTCGAGCGCCAACACCATCAATCGTCATGACAACCTCCCATCACGCTTGCAACAATGCATCGAACATTTGCTTGACCGTCGACATCACACGCGCATTGGCAGCGTAGGCATTCTGCAAAGTCAGCAGATGCGCCATCTCCTCGTCGATGTTGACCCCAGACGTGGTGTTGAATTTTTGCTGCAAAGTGCTCAGCACAACATCCTGCCCGTCGGCCAACTGTTTCGCCGTGTCGGCGGCGGCACCCTGCGCCGCGGTGATCTGTTGGGAAAAGCTAAGCAGCGTCGCCTGATAGGGAACCTTCGCCGTACCGAAGCCGGTTTCCGGCGGATAGAGCGGTTTGCCGGCGGTCAGTTGCTGATAGATAAAGTCCGGCCGCGTGGTGTCGCCTGATGCTGTGGTTGGAGCAAGCTTGACCAGCTTCGATGGATCGGCGACCAGATCGCTGTTGACCTGGATTCGCGCCGCCAATCCGACATATTGCGGACCGGTCGACGTGATCGCGCCGGTGTAAAAGCCGTTACCATCGACGAACAACGGCAGCTCCGGACCGCCGTTCTGCAGTGAGGTCATGGTCGCGGTTACCGAAGCTGCGTTGATAGTCGCGGCGCCAGAGCCATCATCAAGCACGCGCAGCGTTGAGCCGGCGTTTGAAAACTGCAGATGAGACGGCCCCAACGCCGCGTTTAGCTGGGCAACCACCGATCCGCTACCACCGGAGAAATCCAGCCCGATCGCCTGATCGTTGGGATCAAGCGTGGAGTTGTTGTTCAGCGGCAGCACCGATGGATCGTCGACACGCACGAGCGAAAGCTGATGCACGACATTGGCCGCATCGGTATAGGTGAGGTGAATCGGATTGCCAGACTGAAGGTTCGACAGATCCAGGTCGAAACCGTTCGAAGGCCCCGCCGTGACCGGCGTGCCCGCGGTGGTTCTGTCGGACAGCAGGCTCGACATGCTCGACGCAACCTGATCAAGCTGGGTTTGCGCTTGCACCAGCGTCGAGTCGCGCAACTGAAGGTAAGCGGCGATGGCGCCGGAACGGATCGAATTGGTCTGAACGAGATCGAGCGTGCTGCCGTTCGGAAAATTGATGGCGATCGTGCCGACGCCGCTCTTTGTCGGATCTGCGTTCCACTGCGTGTTCGGCGTTACCGTTCCCTGAGCGTTGAACGACAGCGTCGCAAGCTGCGACCCGACGAGTTCAATGCCGGACGTGGTGAAGACGGAAACCTGATTGTCGTTGTTGATGACGCGAACGTCCATCAGCTGCGACAACTGGTCGAGCGCAAGGTCGCGCTGGTCCTGCAGCGCCGCGACGGCCGAGTCGGAGTTGTCGCTGTTCTTGAGCTGGGTATTGAGGCTATCGATCTGAGCCAACGCGCGGTTGGCCGCATCAACCGACGTACTGAGCCCCGCTTCCGCCTGTCCGCGCAATGCCTGGATGCCTTGCGACATGCCGTTGAGCTGCCGCGCCAGCGACTGCGCGGCGTTGATAACGCCTAGCCGCGCCGACTGCGAATCTGAACTTGTCGACAACGCCTGCACGGCAGTGGTCAAACCGTTGAGCGCGGTCTCCAGCGTTCCACTGCCGCCGGGCGTACCGTAGATCGATTGCAGGCTGGAGAGGATCGAGGATTGCAGGTCGGCGAACGACGCGCCGGACTGCTCGGTCCGAATCTGCTGCTGCAAATACGAGTCCAGTTCGCGATTGACGCCGATGACATCGACGCTGGCGCCGATCGACCCCGAAACCGTCTGGACCTGGTTCAGGGTCTTGCGGACGTAGCCCGGCGTCTGGGCGTTGGCGACATTCGAGGACACCAGCGAAAGACCGAGCTGGTTCACGCGAAGGCCGGCCATCGCGGTGGCGAGGGCTTGGCTCAAGCTCATGTCAGATTTCCCGAATCCATGTCAGATGCAACTCAGTTCAGGGCAGGCTGAGCCCTACCGAATGACATTCAGAAGGTCCTGAACCATCGAATTCGTCGTCGTGATGACTTTCGTATTGGCCGAATAAGCCTGCTGGGTGACGATCAGTTTGGTGAATTCGTCGGCGATATCGACGTTCGAGCTTTCCAGAGAGGAGCCGACGATCGTCCCGCCGGAACCGAACAGGGCCTGGCCGGATTCGTCGGTGGCTTCGAATGCACCCCCATCGATGCGCTTGAGAAAGTCGGTGCCGTTGAAGGTCACCACCGAGATCTGGGCAAGGTCGATATTGCGCCCGTTGGAATAGTTGCCGATGACGCGGCCGTTATTGCCGATCGACACGGTCTGCAGTTGCCCGGCCGGAAAGCCGTCCTGCTGCATCTGGTTCACCTGTACGTTGCCGTTGGCATCGGCAAATTGAGTTATGCCGCTGGAGCCGAAATTCAGCTTGATGGTGTTGAGCGTGATGCCGCCGACGACAGGACTGTTCAGCGTCACGCTGGCGATTGGCGGATTCATCTGGCCATTCGCACCGAAGGTGAAATCGGTGTTCACGTTCTGCCAGGCGACCTGCGTGCCGGTCGCGTTGGGATTGACCTGATAGAACATGTTCCAGGTATCGCTATGACCGGCGCCCAGCGCGGCGCTGTCGACCTTGCCCCAGCGAAATTGCACGCTGACGGGCGATCCGGAGACGTCGAATGTGGTGACCGCGCCGCCACTGATTGTTTCGCCGATGAAGGTGCCGGCGTCGCTGCCGATCACCTGCCCGGTGCCAACGGTGCCACCGCCGGTGCGCAGGATGTTGAGCGGCACCGTCAGGCCAAGCGCACCAAACGCCGTCGGGTTGGTCGTCGCAGTGATGTGAATGTCGTTTGTCGTACCGGTGTGCAAGGTAACGGCGCCACCGGCGACCAGCGACGGCGTTGTCGTTCCAGTAATCGCATCGATATTCGTCAGCAAGTCAGTGATAGGGCCGTTAACACTGACCTGGTTGAGAGCCAGGTTTGTGGGGCCAGCCACGAAGGTGATGATCGTGCCATTGACAGTGACGGTGTCGTTGGGTGCGAAATTCGCTCCGATGGAATTCGTGCCCGCGGCGCCGGAAAACAGTGTCGCGCCGGTGACCGGCGCCGCAGCCTTATTGTTTTGCGCAGAGCCGGTCGTGCTTGCATCGGCGAAAGGCGTCGGCGGCGTGCCCGCCGTTACCGGGTTGTTACCGGCGGAGAAGTCTGCGGGCCGCAACAATTCGGATCCAGGCACTGATTTGTCGTACTTGCTTGTGAACGGATAGCTCGCAAGGTTGGCGCGATAGTTGATGCCCGTCGTGGGCTGCGCGGGAATAAAATCGTTGGCGAACTTGAGAACCTGCGGAACGCTGCCGGTGATGTTGCCGGTCGTGGGATCGATCGGAATGCCCTCGAGGTAATAGCCCGCGCCGTTGACGAGAAAGCCGTTCTTGTCGATCGTGAAATCGCCGCGCCGGGTGTAGTTGTCGATGCCTGAGAACACCGGCTGATTGTCGGTGAAGCTGCCGGGCTTTTGGGTGACGAAGAAACCGTTGCCGCTGATCGCCATATAGGTCGCCTTCGACGCCGTCTGAATGTCGCCTTGCACTGTGTTGGTTTCGCGCGATTGCGTCGTGACGCTTCCGGAGAGTTGGTTGTTGACGCCGGTCTGGGGGATCAGATCGAGGAAACTGGTGTCAATCCGCTTGAACGCGGTGGTCTGGGAGTTGGCGATGTTGCCGGAGATATTTTCCAGCGCATAGGCCTGCGAGCGCAAGCCCGCGACGGAGGTGGTGAGAGCGCCGAAGATACCCATAACATCATCTCCAAATTCGATCCGGGCGGCCCGCCGATGCAAAACCATGGCCGCAGTCGAAGGAGACTGTCGCAAGCGTTATGCCAAAATAGAAAACGTATTTGTCTCAGATACTTAAATGAAAAGCCCCGGTCCGAAGACCGGGGCGCAATTGCCGAGCGGGCAACAATTGCCGAGCTGAGGCCGTAATCAGGTCGCCGACGGCGGGGCCGGATGGAAGACCAGCGCAAAGCCGTCGATACAGTAGCGTAGTCCGGTCGGCTTCGGCCCATCGTCAAAGACGTGACCGAGATGGCCGCCGCAGCGGCGGCAGTGAATTTCGGTACGCAACATCCCAAAGGTGCGGTCTTCGGTCTTGCCGACGGCGTTGTCGAGCGGCTGATAAAAACTCGGCCAGCCGGTGCCACTCTCGAATTTCGTCTCCGAGGAGAACAGCGGCAGGTCGCAGCCGGCGCAGGCGAAGATGCCCTTGCGATGCTCCTTGAGCAGCGGGCTCGAACCCGGACGCTCGGTGCCCTCCTTGCGCAGGATTTCATATTGCTGCGGCGTCAGCTGCGCGCGCCATTCCGCATCGGTCTTTTGAATTTCGAATTTCTCCGCGGCGTTTGCCGGGGAGGTTCGCAGCCATCGGAAGGCGGCAAGGCCAAGTAAACTGGCGACAGACGCGAGCAGGATACGGCGGTCAATCATGATAATCTCCGTGCGAAGCGAAATATCATTTGTTCGCTACCAAATACGGGGCGCGGCAGCTGAAGTTACACTGGTCTGGGCGGAAATCTCTCACTTTCCTGCGAGATGCCTTTACGCCCCTTCGCCCTCGCCTGACTTTCCCGGTGCGGGCGGCCGGGGACGCTCAGGACGCGGGTGCCCCGGCAGGGGGCGCTGTGGCGGCCTGGTTCCGGCCTGGCGGTTTGCCTCGGCCAAACGCGCGTCGCGAATGCGCTCCTGGGTCCGCGCTCGTTCCCGATAACGGGCCAAGGCGCCGGCAGCAGCGGCGCTTCCCCGCCCCCACATTCCAATGGCATAGCCGGCGACCCGGCCGGTCGGGCCGCCCGCCCAGACCAGCTCGAACGGCGAAAACAGCCGCCAGCGTTCATCGCCCCACAGAATACTGCGTGCAATCAACTGCCCTGCCATTGCCGAGGTGTTCAAACCCTGACGGCCGAAGCCGCTCGTGACCCACAGCCCGCGACGCAACTGCCCGATCTGCGGCATGCCGTGCACGGTCTGTCCAACGGCCCCGCCCCAGACCTCAGCAATCTCCACCCGTCCGAGCCGGGGAAAAATCGTGCGGATCCTGCGCTGAATGGCGCCGGCAAAGCGCTCCGGCCGCGCCGCCCAGGTGGTTTCCGGGCTCGCCCACATCAAGCGGTCGCCCTCCACGATGCGGAAATGATCGATACCATCGCTATCCGCCACCGATCCCCGAAACGCTATTGCCTCGGCAAGGCGTTCGCCGAGCGGCGCGGTTACCGCGGCGTAGCGCCAAACCGGCAGCAGTGTTTCCGACAACCGCCGCAGCGGCGCGCCCAGATGGATATTGCCGGCGAGCACGATGTGCGACGCGCGCAAACGCGCCGACGGCGTGACGATGCGCTTGCGAATGCCCGATGGATCGATGCCGACGACCGGCGTGTCCTCAAAAATCCGCGCCCCCGCCCGTCTCGCCAGCGCGGCCAGGCCGTGGACGTATTTGCGACCGTCAATCTGAAACGCCTTGGGGTAATACACACCATGAAAATAATGATCGGTCTTGAGCTGATCGCGCACGCGCTCGACCTGCCAGCCTTCCACCTCAGTTTCGAAATTTTCGCTGAGCATTTGCAGCCGGCTGATCAGCTGATCACCGACATCGACATTGAAGACCTCTAACGCCCCTTCGCTCAGCGCAATGCCCGGAATCAATTCTTCGTTTGCCGTGGCCCGAACATATTCGGCACCTTCCTTCGACAGCGCCCAGAGTTCGCGGGCGTCTTCGAAGCCGATGCGTGCGATCAGGTCGCCGATCGGAACACCATAGCCCGGCATCACCGTGCCGAGCTGATGGCCGGATGCGTTCCAGCCAATGTGCCGGCCTTCGAGAACGGCGACGCTGGCGCCCAGCCGCGCGGCCTCCAGCGCCACCGTGAGGCCGGCAAGCCCCGCCCCAACCACGCAGATATCAACATCCAGATCGAACGAAAGTCGCGAGCGCGCCGGCATGTCAGCGACGTCGGGTCCGTTGGTGGCGCTTGTGGAAGTCTCGCTCATATCGTTTTCTTAAGGACCGATCTGGTCCTTGTCACCTTGTCTGGCAGAGCGCCTTGTACATTAATCCGCAGACTTGAAACGAATCGAGATTGCCATGCGCCGGTTGATGCTGCTGCGTCACGCCAAGACGGAAAACGACGCGCCCTCAGGCCGAGATCAGGACCGCCGGCTGGACAAACGTGGCCGCAACGACGCCGCGGAGATCGGCGCCTGGATCGGCCGGCATCCGCCTTTTCCCGATTCCGTGCTGGTTTCGCCCGCGATCCGGGCGCACCAGACTTGGGAAATCGCCTGGGAGGCGATGAAAGACTTGGTTCCGGAGCCGCAGGTCGAGCTTATGCCGGAACTCTATGGCGCCGACCCATCGCATCTCTTGCAAACCGTACGCGAAGCATCCGCCGCCGATCCGCAGCGGCTGATGCTGGTCGGGCACAATCCCGGATTGCACGAACTGGCGCTCGCGCTTGCCGACAGGCGCGACGACGCCGGGCGCAAGGCACTCGCCCACAATCTGCCGACATCGGGTCTCGCCGTATTCGACTTTGCGGTCGATGACTGGGCCGACGTGGCATTCCGTCGCGGGCGGCTGGTGCTGTTCGTCACCCCCAAGCTGCTGAAGCAAACTTCAGACGACTGACGCTGCCGCGTCGCCAAGCCGTCGATTTATTGTTAGGTTGACGTCGACAGGGAGGCGCAGATGTTCAAATCCATTCTCGTGCCGATCGATCTTGCCGATACCGATCTGGCAAAGCCTGCGATTGCCACAGCGGCGATGCTCTCGCAGATCTGGAGCGGCGCGGTGCGCCTTCTGAACGTATTGCCGATGACGCCGGTGATGCTGGCGGAATATGTCCCGGCCGATTTCGACACCCAGCAGCGCCAGACCTCGGAGGAAGCGCTCGCCATTGTAGCGCGGGAATCCGGCATCGATGCCGCGCGCATCTCCAGCGTGGTGCGGCAGGGCGGTATCTATCACGAGATCCTCGAAGAAGCCGCGGCGATGAAGGCCGACCTGATCGTCATGACATCGCACCGGCCGGCGATGCGGACCTATTTTCTCGGCTCCAACGCCGGCCATGTAGTGCGCTATGCCAAATGCTCGGTGCTGGTGGTGCGGCACTAAAGTAGTTCACCCATTAAAGTAGTTCACCCATTGAAATGCGGAGGTCTGTCCCGGCGACCGCATGACGACGGCATTCGCATACTTGCGTTGATGTCCGCGATTTCTCGCTCGGTTGGCAATCGGGTGCGTCGATCCTCCACGGTCCGCCTCGCTTCACAGCCCGGAACAGGCAGGCCCAACGATGCCGTGCGTCGGCCGCATCGCGAAGTCACATTTCATTGCGCTTGATTGCGGTTTTTCTTTTTCCTCGCTCTACCCAGAGGGTAGATTAGGGCAGCAACGCCTCCGGTAAATGATCCGACGTGTAGGCCCGCGGCCGGTTACGCCTGACAAAGCCGCCGATCTGCCAGGCAAACAGGGCGGCGAAACCGACGAGAAATAAGGCACCCGTCCATTCGCCGGTGGCGATGGCGCGAACGAGAAGTCCGGCGATCGCAATCTCAACCAGCGTGAGCAAAACTATGGCGGCAGCATAGATGCGTGGCCGAAGGCCACCGATCAGCGCAGCCTTGCTTCCGGCCTTCTCCATGTGCTCATGCAGCAGCGCGATGAAGTCGCGGTAGTCCTGGTCCTGCGGCGCCATCAGGGCGGCGGTCTGCCAGGTGGTCGAAAGAATGGCCATGCGCGCACCATCAGCATTTTCGATGTCGGCACGAAACCGGCGCGACTGCATCGATACAGGCCGGTACGAAAGACGGATCGCCGAAATATCGGCGTAAGGCCACACCCCGGACTTACCGGCAATGCGCCATGACAACCCAGCATCCGTCAGCTCGAATTGATGCGCCGCGCCGATCAGCGACGCTTTGTAGGCGTACCGGACGCCCGCGGCAGCCTTGTTCGACAAGTCAATGGTCATGGACAATGTTGCTGACCTCAGGGGATCGACGCGAGGCAATCCAGGGCGGAATTTAACGCGACATACATGCCCACAAAAAAGCAAGCGTGGCGAGCGCGCCCAATGCGGTGCGCACGCCGTGGAGTGCGCCCCATTTGAGGACAAGCGCGCGCGTTTGCGGCCCCGCTCCATCGGGCCCGGTCGCCAATAGTGCATCGTTGATGGGCTTGATGCCGATCAGCGTCCATGGCCACGGCGCGATCATCGCAAGGGCGCCGGTCAAAAATCCGAGATGTGAGATCTGCCACCACGCGATCAATCCCAGCAGGCAACCCATTAGCGCGAGCGGCGCTTGCATCGCGGCGCCGCGCTTATAGGATGGCTTCCACTCGGTCAGCAGCGCGCGATCGTCCAGCAACAGCCGTGCGGGTTGCTCGGCGACATTCACGTAAAGCGCTGCGCCGGTGAATATCGCCGCAGCGATCAACGCAAGAAGTCCGAAAGCCATGACTCAGGCCTGCTTTGGAAACATCGATTGAATTCGTCGTGTCGGCTTGCGCGGCCGGCCGGCTTTATCTTACAAGCAGACCATGCCCGAGACGACCTATTTTCCGCGCCGGCTGATCCTCGCCGGCGCAATGATTTCAGGAGTGCTGCTGGCGCTTGCCGTGCACATGCTGGGCGCACGGTTCGGGCTCGACCTCGGCGGCCTGTGGCGATCCGATATGCGCGAATTCATGCCCGCGGGAGCGGCTGTCGCGTGGTGGCTGATCGCGACGGTCGGTTTCTCCGGTGGCTATTTTACCGCGACGCTGATGCACAGCGCGGTGTCGGGGCAAATTCCGCACCGAATGCGGCAGTTCCTGATCGCCGTCGGTGTGCTCGTACTGGCGGGCGCAGGTCAAGCGGCCTCTGCGCCGAGTCCTATCCCTACGGTATCAGGCGTGCTCGCCGGTCTCGCGGCGCTGTGCCTTGGTGCAGTGATGGCGTTTTGCGGCGCGCATTTTGCGCTGCGCAAAGCCTGAATTCACGCGGGGCGCGCCGAGGCACGGCTCTCGCCAACGCAAAACGCCGCGCGGACGATCCGCGCGACGTTTTGTCTCAATTATGGCTCGTGAGGTAATCAGCTCGCGGCCCGAAGATTGACCTTGCTCTCCGCCAGCGTCGTCAGCTTCTTGTCGGTCGCCTTTTCCTCATCGAGGGTCTTCTGCAAAATACTGGCGCAATCGTTGCGGCCAAGCTGCTTTGCCCACGCGATCAGGCTGCCATAGCGCGCGATCTCATAGTGCTCAGCGGCTTGTGCGGCGTTGATCAATGCCGCGTCGAGCACCGATTTGTCCGCGACTTCGCCGGCGACTTCGTCCGCTTCCTGGATGATGCCGTCGATCGCGGGACAGTCGACCGCCTTCACCTCCGCGCCATGCATCTGGAACACCTGTTCGAGGCGCTGCACGTGCGTCTTGGTCTCATCAAGATGGGTCAGAAAGCCCTGCTTGAGCTGCTGGTCCGTCGCCTTCTCGGCCATTTTCGGAAGCGCCTTCACGAGCTGCTTCTCGGCATAATAAATGTCCTGCAACTGGTGCACAAACAGGTCGTTCATGGTCTTGATGTCCTTGGTAAAGAGTCCCATTGCTCGCCTCCTTTTTTTGGGAACACAGCAGCGCGCCCCGTTCGGTGGCCGGCGCGCCGATATGTTCGGTTGCTGATGTCAGCGCTAACCGGCTGATCACGAGGTTGTTCCTGCCATCCGCGAAAACCTCGCGAGGGGGAACCTTGGAACATCGCCGGAGATGGAAACGGCCAAGTCAAATGCAAGACTCGAATCTCCTCCGTTAGGACATATGTAAGGCGTGTGACAGCTGCGCCGATCGAAGGCCGAGGCTCGCGTTGTCAAGGATTGCACAACGAGACGTTTTTGCCTTATGGGTCATCGCATATGGGGCGATTGGGCCGCCGCTTGCCATCAATCGCTTCGATGGGCTTCCGACTTTTTGCCGCCCTGCCGGGAGGATGAATGCACGGACTACTGACCACGCTTGGGCGTGGCTTCAAGAAACGGATCGGCTGGAAACGGCTCGGGATCGCAGCGAGCCTCCTCATCATCGCCTTCGCGATAACGACGCTGGTCCGTACCCTCAAGGGCGTTGATACCGGCGTGATCTTGATTGCGCTGACGGAAATACCGCCTGGCCACATCGCGCTCGCCGCGCTGTGCGTGATCGGGGCATTCTGTACGCTGACATTCTATGATTTCTTCGCGCTGCGGACCATCGGCAAGAAACACGTGCCCTACCGTATCGCGGCGCTGTCGAGCTTCACCAGCTACACGATCGGACATAATATCGGCGCGACTGTATTCACCGGCGGCGCAATCCGCTTCCGGATTTATTCAGACTACGGTTTGAGCGCGATCGACGTCGCTAAAATCTGTTTCCTCTCCGGGCTGACGTTCTGGCTCGGCAACACCTTCGTGCTCGGCATCGGAATGGCCTGGCACCCGTGGGCCGCATCGGCCATGGATCAGCTGCCGCCTGCCATCAACCGCATGATCGCACTCGGCGGCGTCGCCGCCATTATCGCCTACCTCGTCTGGCTCACTTTGGGCGACAATCGGCGCGAGCTCGGGCAAAACGGCTGGAAAGTGGTGCTGCCCTCGGCGCGGCTGACACTGGTGCAAATCCTGATCGGCGTGGTCGATCTTGGATTCTGCGCGATGGCAATGTATCTGCTGATGCCGGCGCAGCCGGGTATCGACTTTATTTCGCTGGCGGTGGTGTTCATTCTTGCCACCCTGCTCGGCTTCGCCAGTCATGCTCCTGGCAGCATCGGCGTGTTCGACGCCGCGATGCTGGTCGCGCTTCCTGAATTCGGCAGGGAACAGTTGCTGGCGACGCTGGTGGTGTTTCGCATCCTGTATTTCCTGATTCCCTTCGGCACAGCGATCTCCATCATGGGAGCGCGCGAGCTTTGGCTCAACGTGGTGGTGCCCTGGCAGGAACGCCGCAGACTGAACGGTGGTTTCCCGGCCCCGGCCGCGGTCCCGCAACAGCTGAAGGGCCGGCAAGCGCAGCCGGTGAAACGCCGACGGTCGCACGGCTAGGATGAGTCTGGACCCTTTTTGGGCATCTCTCTTATTTCTTATTTCCGCCCCAACAGTAACGTCAAACGCGTCATGGTCCGAATTCATCCCCGTTTGATAATCGCATGCGCGCTGCTCATGGGAGCGCTGGCGGCACTGCCGGCGCAGTGGGCGGCAGCGCAAACTGCCCCCGACGCTCCGATGCAGATTTCGTGGGAGGTCCGTAACCGCTTCCGTTTGTTCCGCGAAGAACGCGATTTCCTGCTGCATACCGATAGCGCGCGAGGCCGCAGCATTCTCGCGTCAGAGCAAGCGCTGGAACTGCAGAGTGACGGCCGCGGTTGGGCGCGCAATACGGTGAACCGCCTCTGTATCGATCTCGCGGGGCGCGTCAGCGAGCCATGCACCCGCGATAGCGTCAAGGAAAGCTATCTGACGCCGGTGGATCATCCGGTCACGGTTCAGCTGACCGGCCAGATTCCAGTTGGCGCCACCTGCGCCTGGTCGTTCGATGATGGCGAAGGTCCGCAGCAATCCACCTTCGATTGCGCCGAGCCGGTCAATCTCCGGGCGCGCTATGGCCGCCCCACCGCCGCCACCGTGGAGGTCTCCAGTGGGCTCGAGGCGCCGCAACGTGTCGCTACCGAGATCATGGTGCGCGATATTTTCATCGCCGGCCTCGGCGATAGCATCGCATCCGGTGAAGGCAATCCGGACCGGCCGATCGCCTTGTCGGACGAGGGTTTTTGCTTCCGCTCCTATCTCGGGACAGCGGGTGCGCAATACTATCGTCCAAGCCGCGCCGGCTATAAAGGCGGACGGGCCTGCGAAGCTCCTGACACGCTGCAGGCATGGCAGCGCCAGAGCGCGCTCTGGTTCAATTCCGCCTGTCACCGCTCGCTGTACAGCTATCAGACCCGCACCGCGCTGGCGCTCGCCGTGCAATATCCGCACATCGCGGTGACCTACCTGCCGCTCGCTTGCACAGGCGCTACCATCCCCGATGGGCTGTTCGGCTCGCAACGGGCGCGGGAATGCCCGCCGACGAAATCCGCAAGCTCCTGCCGGGGCACGGTCAACGCACAATTGGCCGAATTGCGCGAAGCTGTTACCGCTGCGAAGCGCCGGCAGCCCGAGCGCAAGCTCGATCTGATCCTGCTGTCGATCGGCGCTAATGACATCAATTTTTCCGGGCTGGTCGCTGATGTGATCGTGGACACCCCCACCGAGCGCGTGCTGTTCAGGCGCACCGGCGTCATGGGATCGGTAGACGATTCGCGCGCGGCACTGATGCGGGACCTGCCGCAAAGCTTCAGCAAGCTAAGAGAGGCGCTGAAGCCGCTGGTCGGCGATATGTCGCGCGTTGTTTATGTGTCCTATGCCAACCCGACGCTGGGCGCCGGCGCGCCCTGCCCCGGCGGGCGTGCCGGCTTCGATATTCATCCCTCGTTCAACGCGCGGACGCAACGGCTGGCCAATGTGTCCAATTATGTCGAGAACGAATTCCTTCCGCAGTTGAAGGCGCTCGCATTATGTCAGTCGGGCGTGCTGTGCCGCGATCCCGGCGGCGATCGCATGACCTTCGTCGATGCGCATCAGGCGGCATTCGGAGACCACGGATTCTGCGCGCGTGCGCAAAACGATCCGGAATTCGATCGCGAGTGTTTTTCACCCAAGGGCGAAAGCTTCGATCCGGACATCGTCACTGCAGCTAACCAGCCGATGCTCTGCGGCCGCAGCGCCGGTGAATATCGCGCCTATCTTCCGCGCGCGCGCTGGATCCGCGACGCCAACGACAGTTACTTTGCCGCCATGACCTATCCGCAGGGGCTGCCATCTTCCAGCCAGCCCGCCGATATCCATGATGCGACCTGGGGTATTCTTTCTGCCGTATATGGCGGCGCGGTGCACCCCTCCGCCGAGGGCCACGCCGCGATGGCGGACGCGGCATTGCCCGCCGTCGCATCGGTGCTCCAGCTCAATGCTCCTCAGTCTGAGATGACTCTGGAGCCGGCGTCGCCCATCGTGATTGCGCCGGGCGGAGGCTGACAAAACAGCGCGGCTGACTTGGGTCAGGGCCGGGGCGTGCTTACGGGTGCGTTGCCCTTCTTCGCGGCAACGGGCGGCTTCATCGCCGCAGCCGACGCCGGCAGGTATTTTGCAACGATCGCGGGATCGAGCGAGGCCATCGCGGTATCCGGCAATCGGGACCAGGTCTCATCCTTGCCGAGCAGCGAAATCCCCCAATAGCCGCGCATCGTGAGCGACTGGCCGTCAGGGCTGACGCTCATCTTGGCTTTATAAATTTTGCCGTCGCGCGGATCGAGAACATTGCCGTCCTCATATTTCAGTCCATCGCGTTTCATGTTCCTGATAAAGGAAATTCCAAGCAGCGGCGCGTTCTTGCGGTCGTCGGTGCATTTCGCGCAGATCTCGTTGGGATCTTCGCCCGGGAGCGGGAACGTCTTGGCGATCACGCCTTCGAAGATGCCGTCGTGATCAACCACAAGAACCCACACGACGGGCTTGCCATCCTCGATCTTCTGCCACAGCCCCGCGGCCGACGGCTCGGCGGCCTGCCCCGGAAGCATGACGGTGAGCAACATCACAAGCCCGCTGATGATCGGCAGCGCCAGTCGAAGTCTGGATATAGCGGTCCACATCGTCATCACCTGACCCAGCCTCGAGCGATCGCCCAAGACTACGGCCATTTCGCAGATCGTTCTAGTGCCGTGTTCGGTGGTGACGTGGTCTTTAGAGGGCGGTCGCCGCCAGCGCGCCACAGCCTTTTAGGCGGTGTTTTCCGAGTCGGGTCAGTTAACCCCGAGCTTCTTCTGCAGGCTCGACGATGACGTCGTGTACTGGAACACTAGCCGTTTGTCCGGATAGACATAACGGTGCGCCTTCTGCGCCATCAGCGCGCCTTCGTGGAAGCCGCACAGGATAAGCTTTAGCTTGCCGGGATAGGTGTTGATGTCGCCGATCGCAAAAATGCCGGGCACGCTGGTCTCAAACGCGGCGGTCTCGACAGGCACTAGATTGTTCTCAAGCGCAATGCCCCAGTTCGCGACCGGCCCCAGCTTCATGGTCAGGCCGAAGAACGGCAGCATCGTATCGCACGCGACCTTCGAAACGGCGTTGTCGTTGCCTTTGACCGTGGCGCCTGTGAGCACACCACGCTCGCCTTCAAGGCCCGTGACCTGACCGATCTTCAAATCCATCTTCCCGGAGGCGACCAGCGCGCGCATCTGTTCGACGCTGTGCGGCGCGGCTCGGAAATCGTCACGCCGGTGCAACAGCGTCACGCGCTTTGCGATCGGATGCAGGTTGAGCGTCCAGTCCAGTGCGGAGTCGCCGCCGCCGACGATCAGCAGATCCTTGCCGCGGAACTGCTCCATCTTGCGCACGGAATAAAACACCGAAGTGCCTTCATAGGCCTGGATACCCGGCACCGGCGGGCGCTTCGGCTGGAATGACCCGCCGCCAGCGGAGATGACGACCACCTTGCACTCGAAAACCTGACCGGCATCGGTCGTAACGCGAAAGCCGGGATTGCCGATTTTCTCGATCGTCTCCACCATTTCGTTGAGATGGAAGGTCGGATGAAACGGCTTGATCTGCTCCATCAGCGCCTCGGTCAGACCCTGACCGGTGACGAACGGAATGCCCGGAATGTCGTAGATCGGCTTCTCCGGATAGAGCTCGGCACACTGGCCGCCGATCTTGTCGAGAATGTCGACAAGATGCGCTTTCATATCGAGCAGACCTAATTCGAAAACGGCAAACAGTCCGCACGGGCCCGCGCCAATGATCAGCACATCGGTTTTGATCGCTTCGCTCATAATTGCTTCTTTTCGGTTGAACCACGCCGGCAGGTTTGGTGCCTTGGCAGCGCCTGTCTAGCCAACGCGGAGGAGCGAGGAAAGCCATAATATGACGCCGCCACCACGCCAACCCGTTGCCGGAGTTCGACAACTGGGCTGTAAGGACATGAAGCTTTCGGAGATCTTCCCGTGAATGCATCAGCCCGTCTCGCCGCGATCCCGCGCCTGGAAGATTTTCCCTACCGGCTGACGGACAATGTGCGCTTTGCCGATCTCGACCCCAATCAGCACGTCAACAACGCGGTTTATGCGACCTATTTCGAAACCGGCCGCGTTACACTCGTGAAGGACCGCAGTTTCGGGCTGATGCCGCCGGGGCTGAGCTGGATGCTGGTGCGCCTGGACATCCATTTTCGTGCCGAGCTGCGCTGGCCCGGCACAATTGAAATGGGGCTCGGCGTCGCAAAATTCGGGCGAACGTCCGTGACGTTCGATCAAGTGGTGTTTTCAGAGGGCAGATGCGTGGCGTCGGCGCAGTCGGTAACGGTGCTGATCGACGAAACCACACGTAAACCAACGCCGCTGACCGGCGAGATCATCGGGAATTTTCAGCGCTGGCTTCGCCGCGGAATGGATGTGGATAGAGTGTGAAATGCGCTGCAATCGTGCAGGCGATAGCTGAATTCGCCTCGCGATTGTTCAGGCCTGCCGCTCCGGCGTCGCCACCACGAGACCGTCGAGGTCATCACTCACCTTGATCTGGCACGACAGCCGCGAATTCGGCCGCACGTCGAAGCCGAAATCCAGCATGTCCTCCTCCATCGGGGAGGGAGCGCCGACCTTCTCGCGCCAGGCCTCATCGACATACACGTGGCACGTCGCACAGGCGCAGGCGCCGCCGCATTCGGCTTCGATGCCAGGAATGGCGTTGCGGATCGCGGCTTCCATCACGGTCGCGCCGTTTTCGACGTCGATGGTGCGGGTTTCGCCGGAATGGTCGACAAAGCTGATCTTGGCCATGATTGCTCGTGCTGCCGGATGAGAGAGGTTCGGGCAGTCCTATAACGGGTCGATCCGCTCCGCGCCAGCGGGCGGGACGAAAACCTGTGACGCTGTTTTGCAAGTGCGTTTTGATGCTCGGGATCAGGACCGGCGCAGGATCGTATCGATCGCCGTGCGCGCCTGCGCGACCGCACCATTAAGCTCGGTGAGCGCCTCGGACGGATCGTCGCCGTTCTGTATAGCGGCTTCCAGATGTCCGGCGGCATCGGCAACCCCGCATGCGCCGATCGCGCGTGCCGAACCTTTCAGGGTGTGCGCCAGCGCAACCGCGTCAGATGGCAAGTTGGCGAGAGTGCCGATCAGCCTGATCGCTTGGGCCGAGAACATCGCCAGCACCTCGCGCTCGAGGCTGGCATCGCCAAGCGTCATGCGCTGGAGATGTTCGGTATCGATCGGGCCGTCATCGGGAGCGAGCGGCGGCGATGGCATCCAGTCAATCTGTTCCAGATGAAGCGGCATGACGATAACCCAAATCTCCTCGCCGCCGATCCGGCAGCGAAGTTTTCGTCAGCCAATCACGGAATGGTTAATGGAAGGTTCTGCGTCACTGCCGCAAGTTCGCCTTGTTTTTGGCGAAAACTTGCCCCAATTCGCGCACCTGAGCGCGAATTCTGTGGAACGGTAAGGCCTTACGGCGCCGTGCTGTTAACGATGATTAAGATTGTATTAATCGCGGCCATTTCATTCGCATCGCCTAGCCAATAGGATGTTTCCGGATGTAGCGGACAAGCCAACGGAAGCATCGCGCTTTCGCACCGCGTGGGGCATGAGACCGGCTTCGAGCTTGCGAGGGGCGTTCGCGCACTGCTCTCCGGGATGCGTAAAAAGTAAACGAGGGCTCAGACTGAACATGGCTAACAATCCCAAGAAGGTCAAAGACCCCACCGAAGTCGCGCTTTCTGCCATTCAGGAAGCCTTGAACATCAGCGACGTGCCTATGGCTGACAACAAGCGGAGTTCAGTCCGCAGCGATGTGACGCAGACAAATTCATCTTCGACGTCGCCCTATGACGAGAGCGCATTTGACACCCGGCCGAACGCCGATCGGCCGATCTTCGAACCCCTCGAGGAGCAGCGCCCGGTCCGCCGCGCCGCCAACGACGACCGCGAAACCATCGGACAGATTCTGCAGGCGATTCAGAAGGGCCGTCCTGCGCGCAACGTTTATATGCTCGCCACGCTTTTTGCCGGGGTCTGGATTCTCGGCGCCGGACTGCTGACCGTCAGCTTTCTCCCCTCGTTGCAGGCTGCCATTGGTCAGGGCAGCGGCGGCACCCTGGTGCTGGCCGGGCTGGCGGCTTTGTTCTTTGCGCCGGTATTGCTGTTTTATTTCCTGGCGAGCCTTTCCTGGCGGGGCCAGGAGTTGCGCATGATCGCGCAGTCGATGGCGCAGGTTGCGATCCGCTTTTCCGAACCTGAGGGCGCGGCAAGCGACTCCATGGTAACTGTCGGTCAGGCGATCCGCCGCGAAGTCGCGGCAATGGGCGACGGCGTCGAACGCGCGATCGCGCGTGCCGGCGAACTGGAAACCCTTGTTGCCAATGAGGTCTCGGCGCTTGAACGCGCTTACAGCGACAACGAGGTGCGAATTCGCGCTCTGCTGCAGGATATCGCCCATCAGCGCGACAATCTCGTCGGACAGGCCGAACAGGTGCGCAGCGCCATCTCCGGCGTGCAAATCGACCTGCGCCACGATATCGCGCTGATCAGTGACGCGATCGCCTCCCGGGTCGATGAAGTTGCCAAGACCATCACCGGCGCGCTGGAAGAACGCGGCGCCCATATCACCAGTGCGCTCAGCAATGCCGGCGACAACATGATCCTCGCACTCGGCGAGCGCGGCGGCGACCTGCTCGATCGCCTTGAGGAAGCCAGCGCCGAGACCACGCGCGCCGTGCTCGACGCCAGCGAACGCCTCACCACCAGTCTTAACTTCAAGACTGGTCACGTGCATGACGAGTTCGTCGACTTGGCCGACCGCGTCCACGAGATGCTGAACGAGCGGATCGACCGCATCACCAGCGAATTCGAGCAACGCTCTTCCACCATCGTCGACGGAATTTCCGACCGAACCGAACAGGTTCATGACTCGCTGAAGAATTCCAGCGACTCCTTGCTGCTGGAACTCGAACTGCGCAGCGGCGATCTGGTGAGCAAGATCGATGAAGCCGGCAATCGCCTAGCGACGCAGATCCTCACCAGCGGCGACAGGGCCAGCGATGCGTTTGATGTGACCGTGAACTCGCTCGTGGCGAAGGTCGTCAGCCAGGCCGAAACCGCGCACGACACGCTCAGCCTGCAGATGAGCGCCTTCGATGAATTGGTGAAGAACCAGGGCAGCGAGCTCGCGGAAAAATTCTCGCGCGACAGCGGCACGCTCGGCGCCGTGATTACCCGCCAAATCTCCGAATTCGATCGCACCGTCAAAACCTTCGGCGGCGAGATCGTTGATCGCATGGGTCAGCGCACGCAGGATATCGCGGAAACCCTGAAAACCTACGTCGACACGTTTGACACCCGCTTGACTTCGAACGGCGGCGAAATCACCGCTTCGCTGGACCAGCGGCTGGTGCAATTCGAGACCACGCTCGGAACCCGCGTAGCCCATCTCGATACCTCGCTCGGCAGCAAGATCAAATCGTTCGACGAGTCCGTCGAGGGCCGCCTCAAATCGCTCGAACAGGCCTTCGATACGCGGGCGAAATCGGTAACCGAAACCATCGATAGCCGTCTTGGCACGCTAGCGTCGTCGCTGACCGATGGCGCTGCGCAGGCGATCCACTCGATCGACTCGCGTCTCAGCCACCTCACCACTTCGCTGACGGACGGCACTGCCCAGGCGATCGGAGCCGTCGACCAGCGCATCTCGAGCGTGACCGAAACCATCGATGGCCGCACTGCGTACCTGACCGACACCATTACGGCGCGGTTCCAGGAAATTCATCAG
>DASXJV010000321.1:0-10318 GCA_036497205.1 Bradyrhizobium sp. | reverse complement strand
CAGGCGGTGGTGTTCAAGATGGAGAGCCACAACCATCCGAGCTACATCGAGCCTTATCAGGGCGCGACCACCGGCGTCGGCGGCATCCTGCGCGACGTCTTCACCATGGGCGCCCGCCCGATCGCGTGCCTCAATGCGCTGAGCTTCGGCGCGCCGGAGCATCCCAAGACCCGGCATCTGGTGTCTGGCGTCGTCGCCGGCGTCGGCGGTTACGGCAATTCATTCGGCGTTCCGACCGTCGGCGGACAGGTGCGCTTCCACACCCGCTATGACGGCAACATTCTGGTCAATGCGATGGCGGTCGGCCTCGCGGACACCGACAAAATCTTCTACGCGGCGGCCTCGGGCGTGAACATGCCGATCGTCTATCTCGGTTCCAAGACCGGCCGCGACGGTATCCACGGCGCCTCGATGGCGTCGGCGGAATTCGACGACGACTCCGCCGAGAAGCGTCCGACCGTGCAGGTCGGCGATCCCTTCGCGGAAAAACTGCTGCTGGAAGCCTGCCTCGAAATCATGGAAGCCGATTGCGTGATCGCGATCCAGGACATGGGCGCGGCGGGCCTGACCTGCTCGGCGGTCGAGATGGGCGCCAAGGGCGATCTCGGCGTCGATCTCGATCTCGATGCGGTACCGACCCGCGAAACCGGCATGAGCGCTTACGAGATGATGCTCTCTGAAAGCCAGGAGCGTATGCTCATGGTGCTCAAGCCCGAGAAGGAGAAAGAGGCCGAGGCGATCTTCCGGAAATGGGGACTGGATTTCGCCGTGGTCGGCTACACCACGCCGAGCAAACGCTTCGTGGTGAAGCATGGCGGCGATGTCATGGCCGATCTGCCGATCAAGGAATTAGGCGACGAGGCGCCGCTGTACGACCGGCCGCATGTGCCGTCGCCGGTATTGCCGGTCATTCATGCGCGCGACGTGAAGCCGCCGATCGGAATTGCGGCGGCACTGGAAAAGCTGATCGGGACACCAGAGCTCTGTTCGAGGCGCTGGGTGTGGGAACAATACGATCACGTCATTTTGGGCAATACGGTGCAACGTCCCGGCGGCGACGCCGCCGTTGTGCGGGTGCAGGACGGACCGAAGGGCCTGGCGCTGACGGTCGACGTCACGCCGCGTTATTGTGAGGCCGATCCTTATCAGGGCGGCATGCAGGCGGTGGCCGAGGCCTGGCGCAATATCACGGCGGTCGGCGGGCGGCCGCTCGCGATCACCGACAATCTCAATTTCGGCAATCCGGAACGTCCGGAGATCATGGGTCAGTTCGTAGGCTGCCTGAAGGGCATCTCGGAAGCCTGCCGCGCGCTCGACTTTCCCGTCGTGTCCGGCAATGTCTCGCTCTACAACGAGACCAACGGCAGCGGCATCCTGCCGACGCCTTCGATCGGCGGCGTCGGACTGCTCGACGATTTCACCAAATCCGCGACGCTGGCGTTCAAGGCCGAGGACGAGGCGATCCTGCTGATCGGGGAAACCCATGGCTGGCTCGGTCAGTCGGTTTACTTGCGAGACATCTGCGGCCGCGAAGAGGGCGCCCCGCCGCCGGTCGATCTCGCGGCTGAAAAACGCAACGGCGACGTAGTGCGCGGCATGATCCACGCCGGCACCGCGACTGCGGCGCACGATGTTTCCGACGGCGGCCTGTTGACCGCACTGGCGGAGATGGCAATGGCGGGCGGAATCGGTGCGCTGCTGCTACCGGCGCCGCAATCGATTGTGCCGCACGCGTATTGGTTCGGCGAAGATCAGGCGCGTTACATCGTGACGGTGCCCGCGGAGCAGGCCGGTCTGGTGCTGGCGAAGATGAAGGGCTGCGGCGTGCCATGTGCGCGCATCGGAACCACCGGCGGCGACGCGATCGTCATCTCAGGCGAGGCGCCGGTTTCGGTTACCTCACTTAAGACCGGCTTCGAGGGTTGGTTTCCGGCCTATATGAGCGGCAGCGCGTCCTGAAGCCTCTCACAGCACCCGCGTCGCGCCCGGAATTTTGCGCAGCGCTACGGTCGCAGCCCAGCTGAAGGCGACGGTAAGCGCGAACGCGATCGAGGCCTTGACAATGGCAGGGAGATCGAAATCGAACAGCCAGTATTGCAGCCAGAGCACGATCGGGTAATGCACCAGAAAGATGCCGTAGGCGTCACTCTGCATCGGATCGAGGACGCTCCAGCCCGACCGTTCGAACCTCATGAAATACGCCAGGATCGCGAACAGAATGGCCGCGCTGAAGGCGACAAAAAATAAGCCGTAGCTCGCCTCATACCAATGCGGCAGCACGGGCGGATTCCCCAATATTTCGCGCTTGATGTAGATCAGTACCCACAGCAGGCAATACGGAACGAGGGTCGCGATCACCCAGCCCCAGCTGCTCTTCGCCAACCGTCCGTTCGCACTCAGCAGGCCGCGATCGAAATTCGCAGCACCTACCCCGGCCCCGATGAAGAAGTAGGCCGCGTACAACAGCAGCCGGCTGGCTTGCACGTCGAACGGTCCGAATTCGAACCAGCGGCTCGGTCCGAAGTAGAGCCGCGCCGGAACATAGACGATGGCGGTGACCGCGACGAGAAACACGTAGAATTCGGCCGGGTGCTCGTAGCCGCGCAGCGACATCCGATTGATCGGATCGAGAAGGCGGGGCGAGAGCCGATACAACAGGCTTGCCGAAAGATCGAAAACCAGCAGTACCCAGACGAACCATATCGGACCGCTTGGCCAGGGACCGACGGTGATCGTCTTCCACCAGAATGCCGCAAAGCCGATATCGGGATGGTAGCGAAGCGCGACGGCGTAATAGGCGATCGGTATGATTGTGAACGCGGCTATCGCGAAGGGCAGGCCAAGCCGAAGCAAGCGATCGCGAACAAAGATTTGCGGCGCTTTATGCGCAAGGCTTGGCCATACGAACAATCCGGAGAGAAAGAAAAACATCGCCATGAAGAAGCTGTCGGTGGCGAGAACGATGGCATCAAAGCCGATCCACGACTTGGGATCGGTGTGACCGAAATAGGTGTAGGGAATGACAGAATGGTGGAGCAGGACCACCAGGGTCAGGAAGGTACGGGCACGATCGAGCGCGGCATTGCGCGCCTTGGCCTTTGGCGCTGCCCTCGTCTCTGCGGACGCCACTGAGTTGGAAATCGATGTCATGTGCCCCCGGCAGGGTGGTCGTTTCAGATGTTGCCGCCGGGAACCCGATTCAGCAAGGGCCAATTATCACGCGAGAGATGCCAATGTGATTCGGCTTCTACCGCGGGTATGGTGGACACCGGAGGTTTCCCGAGCGGCCTGCCAGGCGATGATCCGAACCATCCGGTTTTTCCGGAAAAGTCGTCCAATAGTCGAGATCGGTCAACGGGGGCGATCAAAAACGCCGCCCATCTCTCACCGGTTGCCGGAACCAGTCCCATCGCCCGTAGTTAGATCAGCGACTTCGACGGCGCCGCCGATCCGGCGGCGCGCTTGCTGGAGGAATGGGCGATGACAATTCTGAAATGGGCGCTGGTCTTCTTTCTGGTGTCGGTCGTCGCCGGCATCCTCGGCTTCACCGACATATCGGCCGCATCAGCGGATATCGCCCGCTTCCTGTTTTATGTCTTCGTCGTGATCTTCCTGATCCTGCTTATCCTTGGCCTCACCATCTTCAGGGTGTGAGGCGGAAAGCCGGTTTGCAAGACTTCAGGGAACCTCCTCGATCTTGACCTTGTCCGGATAGAACGCCAAATGGCCGGAGATTTCCGCCATCGCCGGAAATGGCGTCTCATAGGTCCAGATCGAGTTTTCGATGGTCTTGCCGTCGGCAACGACGCTGAAGTAATTTGCGTCGCCCTTATAAGGGCAGTGCGTGACCCGGTCGGTACGCGCCAGCAGCGCCAGGTTGGCGTCCTTGCGCGGTACATAGTGCACGGCCGGGTAGCTTGCTTCCTTCAGCGTCAGGGCATGGGTGGTGTCGGCAATGACGACGCCGCCCGCGGAGACGCGGACGCGCTTCGGGTTCGCCGTAATGGTGATGGGGTGGTCGGGACCGGGGAGTTTCATGGTGGTAGCCCTCTTTCGGTCAGCCGTTGCGATCGCGCGGGGACGATCCACCGGCTTTGCACTGATTGGATCGCGAATATAGTGCCACAAGGCGTGACGTAGAAGGGTAGCCGCGCTAAGTTCGGGCACAGCCGCGGGCCGAACTTAGGCCGCGATTCGAACCGCCGGATTGGAGAAATACTGGGATGCCAATGGACGCCCGCGATATCGAATCGATGATCAAGGCGGCTATACCCGACGCCGAGGTGACGATCCGCGATCTGGCCGGTGATGGCGATCACTATGCGGCGACCGTGATCTCGGAGTCCTTCCGCGGCAAATCCCGCGTCCAGCAGCACCAGATCGTCTATCAATCGCTGCAAGGCCAAATGGGTGGCGTGCTTCATGCGCTGGCGCTGCAGACCGGGGTGCCTGGCGGACCTGGGGTACCTGGCGGACCCGGGGTACCGGAGGGCAAGCGGGCGGGGTAGCCATGGCGGGGGACAACCAACGCGGCGCGCTGTTTCGTCAATACGTGCCGCATCAGCGTAGCCGCGTCACCTACGCCGAACTGTTTTTCGATCTGGTATTCGTTTTCGCGGTCACGCAGATATCGCACACGCTGCTCGGCCACTTCACCCCGCTCGGAGCGTTGCAGACGACCCTGTTGTTCCTGGCTGTCTGGTGGGTGTGGGTTTACACCTCGTGGGTTACCAACTGGCTCAATCCCGAACTTACGCCGGTGCGAGTCCTGCTATTCTTGATGATGCTCGGCGGGCTTGTGCTCTCGACCTCGATTCCAAAGGCCTTCGAATCGAGGGGACTTTGGTTCGCTATCGCCTACGCCGCGATGCAGGTCGGCCGGACGACCTTTCTCCTGGCATCGGTCCCGCGAGCGCAGCTTTCGATCCGCATGAATGCGATCCGAATTCTGGTCTGGCTATCGATATCGGCATTATTCTGGATCGCGGGCGGCATCGCGGAAGGACATTTGCGGCTGCTGCTCTGGGCCGTGGCGCTGGGAATCGAATATATCTCGGCGGCGGTTCGGTTCTGGATACCGAAATACGGCGCGTCTTCGATCGAGGACTGGGCCGTCGAAGGCGGCCACATGGCGGAGCGCTGCGCGGGATTCATCATCATCGCGCTCGGTGAATCCATCGTCGTGACCGGTGCGACATTTGCCGATCTGGCCTGGACTGCCGAAATTGTCAGTGCTTTCGCGTCGGCCTTCATCGGCAGTCTCGCAATGTGGTGGATCTATTTCCATAGGGGTGCCGAGGCAGGGTCCGAACTGATTTCAAAATCCAGCGAGCCGGGGCGGGTGGCGAGGCTCGCCTATACCTATCTGCATATGCCGATCGTGGCCGGCATCATCCTCTCGGCGGTCGCCGATGAACTCGTACTGCAGCATCCAGCCGGCCATTCCGATCTAAACACGGTCCTCAGTGCGATCGGCGGACCATTGCTGTTTCTGCTTGGGACTATTCTCTTCAAGCACACCATTCGGGGTTGGCTTCAACTCTCCCATGGCGTCGGCATCGTAGCCCTCGGGATACTGGCCTGGTTCGCCGGCGAGCTATCGCCGTTGATGCTGTCGATCCTGACCACTGCGATCATGATCATGGTCGCAGCTTGGGAATCGCTCTCGCTGAAATCCAGCGCGGCCAAGGCTTTTTCGAGCGAAAGCCTGCCCCGGACACGATCCGGGGTCGACGCCGGTTCTCTTTAAGAAAACGCGTCAAAGCAAAAACAGAGTCTCAGTCCGAGGCCACCAGCGCGTGAACCGAGAACATGCCGGCCGCATCGGTCCACAATGCGCGCGGCGTCCAGCCCGAGCCGCGCGCCAGCGCGGTGAAGCGCTCGAGGCTGTATTTGTAGCTGCTCTCGGTGTGGATGCTTTCGCCGGCGCGGAACGAGAAACTCCGGCCAAGCACGCGCACGGTCTGCGCTTTGCGGCTGATCAGGTGCATTTCGATCCGGTGACGCTCGCGATTGTAGATCGCGCGGTGGGTGAACGCGCTGGTGTCGAAATTGCCGCCCAATTCGCGGTTGATGCGGTTGAGCACATTGAGATTGAAGCGCGCGGTAACGCCGGCGCGATCGTTGTAGGCCTCATACAGCACGCGCTCGTCCTTTTCGAGATCGACGCCGATCACCATCTGCGCGCCCTGGCCGAGAATGTCGCGGGCGCTACGCAGGAAACCGCAAGCTTCATGCGGCTCGAAATTTCCGAGCGTCGACCCCGGAAAAAATCCGACCTTCGGCATTCCGGCGATCTGTTCGGGCAATGCGAATGGCGTGGTAATGTCGGCCGTGACCGGATAGACGCCCAGACCGGGAAAATCCTGGCGCAAGGCGTCGGCCTGCGCTTTCAGGAAGTCGCCGGAAATATCCACCGGAACGTAGGCGCCGAACGCGCATTCGTTCAATAACAGTCGGACCTTTGTGGTCGCGCCCGCGCCGAATTCCACCAGCGCTGAGCCTTTTGGGATTATCGCTGATATCTCGCGGCCGCGATCACCTAAGATCCCGAGTTCGGTGCGTGTCGGGTAATATTCCGGCAGCAACGTGATCTGTTCGAATAGCTCCGAACCTGTGGCGTCATAGAAATATTTTGGCGACAGCCGTTTCGGATGCTGCGACAAGTCGTCAATCACGTCGCCGGCAAACGCCGTGGGTTTTTCATCGAAACGATGCGCTTTGGCCAAAGCGGCGGCGTGCACATTCATGATACTCTCCAGAACGCGCTTTCCGGCGCGGTTGAATTGGAACGAATCAGGCGGCGTAATCGGCGAGGCGCAGTCCCGTGAATTGCCAACGATGGTGTGGATAAAAGAAGTTGCGATAGGTAAGACGGCTATGCCCGTCTGGAGTTGCAAGCGAGGAGCCGCGCAGCACCAGCTGGTTGATCATGAACTTGCCGTTGTATTCGCCGAGCGCGCCCTCAACGGCACGGTAGCCGGGGTAGGGGGCGTAGGCGCTGCGGGTCCACTGCCACACGATCCCGAACGCGTCATTGAGATGGCCGGCTCGCGCAGCGACTTCCCACTCCATTTCGGTCGGCAAATGCTTGCCGCTCCAGCGCGCGAACGCGTCGGCTTCGTAATAGCTGACGTGGCAGACGGGGGCGGCAGGGTCGACGGGCTTCAGTCCGCCAAGCGTCATCACCTGCCATTCGCCTGATATCTCGCGCCAGTGGCCTGGCGCCTGCCATTGTTCGTCGCTAACGGCCGCGAAGCCGTCCATCAGCCAGAGCGTCGGCGTGGAGTAGCCGCCGTCTTTCATGAACGCGAGCCACTCGGCGTTGGTGACGAGGTTGCGCGCCAGCCTGACCGGCCCCACCAGCGCGCGGTGCGCCGGTTTCTCATTGTCGAAATGAAACGTGTCGTCTGTGTGCCCGACGGTATGGATGCCCTCGTTAAGGGTGACCCATTCGTCACCGGTCCGCGTTGAAGCGGGGAATTTCCACGCCGGATCGTAAGCCGGCGGGATCGGATTTTGGGCGAAGGCGTGCAGGATGTCAGTCAGCATCAATTCCTGATGCTGCTGTTCGTGATTGAGACCGACTTCCACGACCGGTGCGATCGCGGCGAGCGCGTCCTCTTTGGCCTCGTGAAAGAATTTCACCACGGCGGCATCGACATGCCGGCGGTAGGCCGAGATTTCGTCGGCGCCGGGACGGGTCAGATGGCCCCGCTGGTGGCGGGCGTACCGAGGTCCGGCGCTGACATAGTAGGAATTGAACAGATACGCATAATCCGGGTGAAAGGGCTTGTAGCCTTCGCAATGTTCGCCAAGCAGGAATTGCTCGAAGAACCAGGTCGTATGGGCACGGTGCCATTTCGCCGGGCTCGCGTCCGGCATCGACTGGATCAATTGATCCTCTGGCGTCAGGAGGGCGGCGCGGCGCTCGGTCTCGTTTCGGACACTAAGGAAGGCTTCCACCAAATCCTGGGCGAGGGCGCCGGAATCGGAGAACAATGACGGGCAAGGGGCGGCGAGCGTGGCCGCAGCGGATGCTGTTTTCGTCACGATAATCTCCGTTCGGGGGAGAACGTTGCTCTGGCGGACGGGTTCCCCAAGAATAGTCTGTCCTAGATAGGGGCTTCCGTCCGGGATAAAAGCCTCTCAGGACGATCACCAAGGCCAGGATGATACCTGCCGGCTATGGCCCGGCCTTTGGCGGGTGGCTGAGGCCCGCGCATACCAGTCACCAGCCATTTTACTTTGGATGCACAACGGTTTGGGGTACATATATGACAGTGTGAGTTTAACGGGCTGATGGCGGCCCGAAAGGCTATGGCGCAAAAGGACTCGAATATGAGCATCGAACAATTTATCGAAAATGAAGTGAAGTCGAACGACGTTGTGCTTTTTATGAAGGGGACACCTCAATTTCCGCAGTGCGGTTTTTCCGGGCAGGTGGTGCAGATCCTCGATCACGTCGGGGTCGGCTATAAGGGCCTGAATGTCTTGGAATCGGCCGAACTGCGCAACGGCATCAAGACCTACTCCAACTGGCCGACCATCCCGCAACTTTACGTCAAGGGCGAGTTCGTCGGCGGGTGCGACATCATCCGCGAGATGTTCCAGGCCGGCGAGTTGCAACAGCTCCTTGCCGACAAGGGTGTCACCGTCAGCGCAGGTGCCTCCGCCTGAGTTTGGCCGCGCGCCAGATCGGCACGGCACGGCTGGAAGTCGTCGTCGCCGACATCACGACGCTAAGCGTTGACGCCATCGTCAACGCCGCGAACACCTCGCTACTCGGCGGTGGTGGCGTCGATGGCGCGATCCATCGCGCGGCCGGCCCTGAGCTATTAGCCGAATGCCGCACGCTCCATGGTTGCGAGACCGGCGGCGCCAAAATTACCAAAGCATACAGGCTGCCGGCGCGGCATGTGATTCATGCCGTCGGCCCGGTCTGGAACGGCGGAAATCGCGGCGAAGATGAAGCGCTGGCGTCGTGCTATGGTCGCGCGATCGAACTGTGCCAGGCCCACGGCCTTGCTTCGATTGCTTTTCCCGCCATTTCCACCGGCATCTATGGTTTCCCCGCCGAACGCGCGGCGCGGATCGCGGTTTCGACCACGGTCGAGGTGCTGCCCGCGGCTCCGGCAATCAGCCGCATTATTTTCTGCTGCTTTTCTAATGACAGCGCCCGGCTGCATGCGCACTCGGTGGCGGAATTTGGCAGCCCTTGTGCCGATTGAGCGGGCCGCTACACTCCGTGGAACGAATTTCCGGGAGGAGGCGATGAATTCAGGTCATGTGTTGCGCGCGCTGTTCTGCGGCGCGGTGTTGACGATTGCGGCCGCGTCGTCGGCCAGCGCGGAAGGTACCTTCGATATTCCCGCGGGCGCGCATTTCAACCTACAAAAACTCGGTCGCGTCGGCGATTATCTCCGTGACCAGATTGCGAATGGAAAAATCCCGGGCGCGATCCTGCTGATCCAGCAGCACGGCAAGCCCGTTTATCATGAATTTTTCGGCGTGCAGGATGTCGTCTCCAAGCAGCCGATGACGGACCAAACCATCTTCCGGCTGTTCTCAATGACCAAGGCCATCACCAGCGTGGCCGCAATGATGTTGGTCGATGAGGGCAAGCTCGCACTCGAGGATCCCGTCGCGAAGTACATTCCTTCCTTTGCGAATGTGAAGGTTGGCGTTGAGGAGAAAAGCGAGGACGGCACCAAGACGCTCAAGCTAGTGCCGCCGAACCGGCCGCCGACCGTTCTCGACCTGATGCGTCACACCTCTGGAATAACCTATGGGTTTTATGGCGATAGCCTGGTCCGCAAGGCCTATGCAGCCGCAAATCTCTATGCGGGCGATTTCGACCTTGCCGAATTCGCCGAGCGGATCGCAAAGCTGCCGCTGCACGACCAGCCGGGCTCGCTCTGGCAATACGGCCATTCCACCGATGTCCTGGCTCGGATCATGGAGATCGTATCTGGAAAAACCCTGTTAGAGGTTGAGAGGGAAAAGCTGCTCGATCCGCTCGGCATGAAGGACACCCGTTTCTTCGTCACCGATCCGGAGAAGCAGAAGCTGCTGGCCCAACCAATGCCGAACGACAGCGACTTCCGCGTCGGCCGCGAGAATAGGCCCGATATTCCCAAGAAGTGGGAATCGGCCAGCGGCGGCATGGTTTCGACCCTGTCGGACTTCGCGCGCTTTGCGCAGATGCTGCTCGATGGCGGCAAATTCGAGGGCAAGACCTATCTAAGCCCCAAGGCGTTCAAACTGATGACCACGGATCATGTGGGTCCGGGTTCCGGCGTCGGGCGCGACTACTTCT
>DASXJV010000320.1:0-11569 GCA_036497205.1 Bradyrhizobium sp. | reverse complement strand
GCGAACGGCCTAGATCAGGGGCTTCGAGGGAAGCGGCCTTGAGGGCTCGCGAGAGGACATGATGATGCTGCGCGATGATATCAACAATGCTGTCAAGGACGCGATGCGCGCCAAGGACGAACGCAAGCTTTCCACGCTGCGGATGGTCAATTCGACCATCAAGAACGCCGACATCGCCGCGCGCGGAGAGGGAAAGCCGCCGCTGAGCGATGCCGATCTCCTCAGTGTGTTGCAGAAAATGATAAAACAGCGCCAGGAATCCGTCGAGTTGTACGACAAGGGCGGCCGCAGTGAGCTGGCGGCGCAGGAGCGCGAGGAGATCGCAATCATCTCCGCGTATTTGCCGAAGCAGATGTCGGAGGACGACGTCAAGGCGGCGATCGCGGCTGCGATCGCTGAGAGCAATGCCGCCGGGATCAAGGACATGGGCAAGGTGATCGGGGCGTTGAAGGCGAAATATGCCGGGCAGATGGATTTCGGCAAGGCCAGCGCTATGGTGAAGGCGGCGCTATCGGGGTGATTTTTTTGCCTCTCCGCGCTTGCGGGGAGAGGTCGGATCGCTACGAGGGATGCGAAGCATCGTCCGGTGCGATCCGGGTGAGGGGCTGCCGCTGTTCAATCAGGCGACGCCGGTGAGTTCTGAAAGCCCCTCACCCGCTCGCTACGCTCGCGACCTCTCCCGGTGAAGAAGGGGAGAGGTGAAGAAAAAGGGCTCATCGCGATGCTCATCGAAGCCACCGACTACGCAAAACTGTACCGCGACTTCCGCTGGGACGTGCCGGCACGGTTCAACATCGCGACCGCGTGCTGTGATCGCCATGCCGACGGCTCTGACCGGCCGGCGCTGATCTATGTCGACGAGGACGGCGGCGCGCAGCGCACCTCGTTCGACGAAATGCGCGCGCTGTCCAGCGCGTTTGCCAATGTCCTGAAGGCCGACGGCCTTGCGCGCGGCGACCGCGTCGCGGTGTTTCTGTCGCAATCGCTGGAGCTGCCGATCGTGCATCTGGCGGCGTTCCGCTCCGGCCTGGTGTCGGTACCGCTGTTCACGTTGTTCGGCGAGGACGCGCTGGAGTTTCGTCTCGCCAACTCCGGCGCAAAGGCCGTGGTGACCGACGAAAGCGGATGGGAAAAGCTGTCGAAGATCCGCGACCGGCTGCCTTATCTGCAGGATATCTACGTGACCAGCGAAGCCGTCCACGCCGGCGCCAAATCTTTCTGGTCGTCGATCGAAACGGCGTCCGAGCAATTCCCGGCCGCCGATACATCCGCTGACGATCCCGCCATCATCATCTACACCTCCGGCACGACGGGAAATCCGAAAGGAGCCCTGCACGCCCATCGCGTGCTGCTCGGCCATCTGCCGAACGTCGAGATGGTGCATGATTTCCTGCCAAAGCCTGATGACGTGATGTGGACGCCGGCCGACTGGGCCTGGATCGGCGGATTGTTCGATGCGCTGTTTCCGTCCTGGTATCATGGCGTGCCCGTGGTCGGGCATCGCGCCAGGAAATTCGAGCCGCAGGCGGCGATGCAGTTGATGGCCGATCATCGCGTGCGCAACGTGTTCCTGCCGCCGACCGCGCTGAAGCTGATGCGGCAGGCGGAGGTCAAACATCCGGGCGTAAAACTGCGCAGCATGCTCACGGGCGGCGAATCGCTCGGTGCCGAACTGTTGGACTGGGTGCGCATGACGTTCGGCATCGATGCCCATGAGGTTTACGGCCAGACCGAATGCAATCTCGTGATCGGCAACAATGCAAAACTGTTTCCGATCCGTCCGGGATCGATGGGACGCGCAACGCCGGGCTTCGACGTCCGCGTCGTCAACGAGCGCGGCGAGGAAGTGCCGCAGGGCGAATGCGGCATTATCGGCGTGCGTCAGCCGAATCCGTGCACCATGATCGAATACTGGAGCAATCCGGAAGCGACCGCGAAGAAATATGCCGGTGAATTCCTGCTCACCGGCGATCTCGGCCGGCAGGATGCGGACGGCTACTTCTGGTACGTCAGCCGCGAGGACGACGTGATCACCAGTGCGGGCTATCGCATCGGGCCTTCGGAGATCGAGCATACGTTGCTGAAACATCCGGCGGTGGCGCTCTCGGCGGTGGTCGGAATTCCCGATCCGATCCGCACCGAAGCGATCAAGGCGTGGATCGTGCTGCGGCCGGGTTTCCCGCCAAGCGACGCGCTGGCGCGCGAGATCCAGGATTTCGTCAAGGTGCAGCTCGCCGCGCACGAATATCCGCGCTACGTGCAATTCGCGGACTCGCTGCCGATGACCGCGACCGGCAAGGTGTTGCGGCGGGAGCTGCGGGCGTTGGGGTGAGTTCGTTTACCGCCGTCGTTGCCGGGGTTGACCCGGGTTGAACCGTTACGGCGTCGCAATCCCCAATTTCTTAAGCGCCTCCAGCATCCGCAGCGGCGGCTCCATCTTGATGACCAGCGCCTCGCCGGTCTCGAGCAGGCTTTTCAGGCTCGACAGGATAGCGGGCCAGCCCTGACGGCCGCCCGAGAGAATGTCATCGCCGATCGGCCGGTCGTGAGCCTGAATGAGCGTGAGCTTCACCGCTTCGCCGGCCCGCTCGATTTCGTAGGTAACGAGGGTAGGGCCGAGCTTTTCGACCAGCGCGGGCCAGTTCACGTTCCAGGTGATGGTCAGCTTGCGCGGGGAAACGCATTCGATCACCTCGCCGCTGATGTGAACCGAACCGTCGGGCGCGCGGGCAACGAACGCGCCGCCGACCTTCAACTCGGCCTCCACCGCGAAACCGGAAAAATACTTCCGGGAGAACTCCGCCGTCGTCAGCGCCTTCCAGACCTTCTCCGGCGTCGATCCGATGTAGATCGTGTAGACGATGGCCGGTTTGAAATTATCGATGTTCATATCGATCGACCTTTCAAGTCCTCGATACCGAGCACGGAGTTGGCGCGTCAGGCCAGACAGGTTGGTGGAATGGTCAGCGCAGTGCCGGATTCCAGCATGCTCTTGAGGCTGGACAGGATAGCGGGCCATCCCTTGGAGATACCGTCGAGGATCACGCTGCCGGTTTCGAAATCTTCATGCGTCAACGTCAGCTTCACGAGCTTGCCGTGCGACTCGAGATTGAACACGACCCTGGTGGGTCGCTCCTTGCGGGCGGCTTCGCTCAGCACGTGGCGAAATGTGTAAGATAACCGTCGCGGCCGATCGAACTCAAGAACCTCGCCGACATCGGTGGTTGTGCCGTTCATCACCAGCGCGAACGGCGCGCCCACCTTCCAGTCGGATCTTACTTCGGTGCCGAACCAGTAGTGTTTTGAGAATTCGCTGCTGGTCAGCGCCTCCCACAGCTTTTCCGGCGTGGTCTCGATATAGGTGACGTAGACGAATTCAGGCTTGCGCACAGATTGCTTCCTTCTGCGCCACTGTTGGCGGATCGATCTCAAGGACGTGTCCGGTCTCAAGCAGGCTCTTCAGGCTCGCCACAACCATCGGCCAGCCGCCGGAGATGTTGCGCAAAGTCGCGCCGCGTTCATCGAGCTCGTCATGCGTCACCGTCAACTTGACGACCTTGCCGCGCGGCTCGAGATCGAAGGTCACGCGGGACGTGCGTTCGCGCTTAGCTTCGGGCGAACAGGAGTCCCAGGAATAGGCAAGCCGCCTCGGCGGATCAGCGACGAGGACCTTGCCCTCGATGGTCGGCGCGCCTTGCTTGGCGAACCTGTATGGCGATCCCACCTTCCAGTCGGAAGCGACGCGATGGCCAAACCAGTAGCGCTCGGTGAAATCGCCCTCGGTCAGGGCCTGCCAAAGTTTGTCGGCCGAAGTCTCGATATAGGTGGTGTAGACGAATTCTGGTTTACTCATCGCGGTTCTCCAGTTGCCGTTTCAATTCGCTGAGCGCGGTCAATTTGTCGCGCTCGAATTTCTTGATCCACCGCTCGCCGATCTGATGGATCGGCACCGGGTTGAGATAATGCAGCTTCTCGCGGCCCTCCCTGAACGTGGTGACGAGATTGGCGGCCTCGAGAATTGCAAGGTGCTTGGTCACGGCCTGCCTGGACATGGCAAGGCCATCGCAGAGATGGTTCAGGGTCTGTCCGTTCTTGGCGTGAAGTCTGTCCAGCAACGACCGCCTCGAAGGATCGGCCAGCGCTTTGAAGACTTCATCCATGGCCGGCATAATAGGCAACCAAATGGTTGCATGTCAAGCGTGTGTTTTTCGCCGCACGGTGCGGTCTTCGCCCTTGCTCGCCACATCCACTGACATGTAGAGCTCGGGATCAAGGATAAGCGTGTTGGTAACAGGCCTCAGAGCGCGTCAGCGCTTACCAATGCGTCCTTATCGTCGTCAGCGCTCGGTTCGGCTGCCATTCTGGCGGTCGCATTAGTTGCGGTCGTGTTCGCATTCCGCGGCCGGTTTCGCTGAATGGTAACGCGAAGAAAGCTCGGAGCATTCCTGGCTCCGAGCTTTCTTCAAACCGACCTTAGGTATTGTTCCCTGACTTACGCTCGCGTTTAGCTCTCTGCTTTTTTGCGACCCGGGCCGCGCTGATGCTGGGATAATTTGGATCTACAAAATTATAAGTATGATTGAATAAGGTTTGATTCTCCGGCCACTCCCAGTGGTACGGATAGGTGCACCTATAATCGAGGGCCGTGGAGGTAACACGAAAACCAACGTCACCAGGGTTGGGGTCGTGCTCAATAGCTTTCTGATAGTATCTGTTTATGCCGACAAATCGAACTTTGTTGACGCGCTTTGGCAGAAAAGTGAGCTTGAATGGTATTGGTAGAACGTCCTGATTAAGGCGCCAGCTTCTCACCAAAATCTCATTGACGTACACCTCCAGGATATCGTCGTACGAGGTGGGCTGAACATAATAATCGACATCTGGAGAGCGGACTATTTCAACGAGCGACTGCAGGCACTCAGCGTGAGCGGCACTCCCCAAAAGGCCGGTCGAGCATGCAACGGCCAATATCAGTTTTTTCATAAAAACCCTCGATAGATGCAAGGAGTGTAGATAAACAATTATTCAACTTCCGGTCAATGTCGGATTCGGATTGCCTCTATTTTGCTGTCACTTTCGACAATCCTGGCTTGGTACTGCTTCTTGCTCCACTCTTGGCGTTTGAAGCGAGCGCCTCTCTATAAAGTTCTTCAAGACTGTCAGCTGTTCCGATTCCATCGTCGCTTAATAAGCGAGTGCAATCCGGGCGCGCTTCGTTATGATATTGCCGTCAAACCAGCCAACTCAGATTGGCTTTTACAACCCGGGTGGAAAAAGCATGAGCGGTTACGTCAAACTCGCCACATATCTCACGATATTATTTGCCGCGTGCAGCAGCGGCGCATATGCCCAGCAGCAGGTGATCGGGACGCCGCCCGAAGTCTCCAATATGAAACTGGTGGGCACCAACGACCTGCAGGCGCGCAGTGCCTATCAGCCGACCATCCATCATCAGGGCGACCGCTGGATCGCCTATATCGGCCACCACGGCGGCAGCGACGAAAATCCCGCTCCCGTCAATCCGATGACTGGAAAGGCCGAGCCGAACGGCACATCGATCGTCGACGTCACCGATCCGGCGCATCCGAAATATCTGCGCCACATTCCCGGACAGGAAGGAAAGTATGAGGGGGGCGGCGGGCAGATGGTGCGGGTCTGCGACGGCAAGATGCTGCCCAAGGGCGATCGCAACGCGGTTTACATGCTGCGCACCTTCGGTGGCGAAGCGCATGAAATCTGGAATGTCACAGATCCCGCCAATCCGGTTCTCATCACGCGGATTGGCGGGCTGAAGGATACGCACAAGAGCTGGTGGGAATGCGACACCGGCATCGCCTTTCTGGTCTCGGGCGCGCCGGACTGGCGCACCCGCCGCATGACCCAGGTCTACGACCTCAGCGATCCGGCGCACCCGCTCAAGATCAGGGATTTCGGGCTTCCCGGTCAGGAGCCGGGCTCAACCGGCGCGGTGCCGACCGAACTGCACGGGCCGATCTCGACCGGCCCCGAAGGCAACCGGGTCTATTTCGGATACGGCACCAACAAGGGCGGCTTCCTGCAGATCGTCGACCGCGACAAGCTGATCAACGGACCCAAAGAGCCGACGCCCGACAACCTTCGATACCCGGAAATCTCGCGGATGCCGATGTCCGCCTTCAACGGCGCCCACACCACGTTTCCGATGCTGAAAATGCCGATCGCCGAATTCGCGCACGACAAGGATGGTCAGACTCGCGACATCGTGATGATCGTCGACGAGGCGATCCAGAACGAATGCGGCGAGCCGCGGCAGATGGTCTGGTTCGCCGACGTCACGGTCGAAAACCGCCCGATGATGATTTCGAGCTACACCGTTCCGGAAGCGAGCGGCTCGTTCTGCCAACGGGGAGGGCGGTTCGGCTCGCATTCCTCCAATGAAAGCATGGCGCCGGTCTACTACAAGAAAATGGCGTTCATCTCGTTCTTCAATGCCGGCGTGCGGGCGCTCGACATTCGCGACCCCTATCATCCGCGCGAGGTCGGCTATTTCATCCCGTCGATCACGGCGGCAACCGACAAGCGCTGCGTCACCATCGAAGGTGGGGAGCGTTGCAAGGTCGCGATCCAGACCAACAACGTCGAAACCGACGAGCGCGGCTATATCTATATCGTCGATCGCGCCAACACCGGCCTGCATGTTCTGGAGTTGACCGGCGACGCGCGCAAGGCGGCCGGGCTGCCCTGATAGGGGAGGCGAGATGCGCTGGCTAGCGAGCGCGTTCGCAATCGCGATTGGCGTGGTGACCGGTTTTTCCGGTTACCAGCCTGCGCGTTCGGATTCCGGGGGCTGGCGCGAGATTGCCTGGCCGTTCCCGCGCGACGGATGGCCCGCGGGGCGCGCGTTCCGTTGCGCCGTTGAGTTGTGCGGTGAAGAAATAGAACTGTATGTGCGGCCGAAGATCGGCTTTTGTAATTGCGACGGCGGCGTCGCCGATGACGACGAAGTCGATCGCGTCGCCGATCTTGATCTGATGAGCGAGCGGTTCCTTCCGCTCGAGCCGGGCAAGGTGATCCGAATTGCCGAGATGCCTGGACGATTAAGGAGCTATGATCTCCGGATGTCCGATGGCTCACGGCATGTAGCGGTTGGATTCGCGGTGTCGCTGCGCTGCGACCTGCTTGTCGCGGTTGCCCAAGGCAAAGGCACTGCGCCCGAAGTTCAGCGCGTTGCGCTGGAATTTCTTGGCTCGGGCAACATGGTGCGCTGGATGGTGTCGGCGATGGAAGGGCGGTGAGTTTCCCGTCATGCCCGAGCTTCCACGTCTTCTTCTTGGAATTGATTCCAGATAAGACATGGATGGCCGGAATAAATCCGGCCATGACGCCGTGTAATACCCCGAGTCCTTTCATGTCGCTTCAACTCTATCTGGCCTTTGTCGCCGCCTGCATCGCGCTGGCGCTGCTGCCGGGTCCGGTGGTCACGCTGGTGATCGCCAATGGGCTGCGGCATGGCACCCGAGCGGCGCTGACCAACATCGCAGGCGTCCAGGCTGGCCTTGCGATCATGATCGGCATCGTTGCCATCGGGTTGACCACGCTGATAGCGACCATGGGTTACTGGTTCGATTGGGTGCGCTTTGCCGGCGCCGCCTATCTGGTCTGGCTCGGGGTCAAGCTGATCCGCGCTCCCGTCATAGTCGTCAATGCTGACGCGCCGCCGCCCCCGCCGCGCGGCGGGTTTTTCCTGCAGGGTTTTCTGGTGCTGCTCTCCAATCCCAAAGTGCTGGTGTTCTTCGGCGCGTTCATTCCGCAGTTCATGGACATGAGCAAGGACCATTTCTCGCAGGTGGCGCTGCTCGGCATCACCTTCATGATCACGGGTGCGATCACCGATTCGATCTATGCGCTGCTGGCCGGCCGCGCGCGGTTGTTCTTCTCGGCGCGGCGGACGCGGCTATTGTCGCGCATTTCCGGCGGCTTCATGATCGGCGGCGGCGTCTGGCTGGCATTGACGCGGGCGCGGTAAATCCTTCGCGCCATTCCGGCAGATTGAACCATCCATCGCCTCAGCACGTCTGAGGATGGGCGGATTTTCGGCGCCCGGTTTCTTGGGGGAAATCTCGTGCCAAATTTGCCGTGGTTCGTCTACGCGATGCTGCTTGCACCGCTCGGCCTTATTCTGTTCGCTGTCATCTACAAATCACTGCAAGTGCGCGCCGCCAGCGACTGGCCATCGACGCCGGGCAAGGTGGTGATCTCGAATTCCGAACTGCGTGAGGTCAAGGTGCTCGACGACAGCCGGGAGGACCGCTATCGCTTCGAGCAGCGCAACTTCGCCAATATCGTTTACGAATATTCCGTCAGCGGCCAGACGTTGCGCAACAACCGCGTCAGCATCGGCGAAGACCGCGGCAATTTCCAGGTCGCCGAGACCATCGCGCGCTATCCGGCCGGTACCGCGGTCACCGTCTACTACAATTCCCTGCATCCGCGCGAGGCGGTGCTGGAGCGCGATCTGCCGAAGGGCTTGTGGGGCTGCCTCGGGATTGGCGCAACGATCGTGCTGGTGATTGCGTTCGGCGCGGCCATCGGCCTGCGTCGTATCTCCGAAGTTGTCAGCGCGCGGCTTGCAGATCCGCAAATGTCGGTTCCGGTGGTGGCGCTGGCGGCCTTCGGCTTGGCCGCGGCATTGTTCGCGCTGGTCCTGCGTCGGCAATCGGCGCTGGCAAAAAACTGGCCGGTGGTGTCAGGCATCATCAAACTGTCCGGCCTTGAAGAATACCGCCCCGCGCCCAGCGACAGCGGCCGACGCGGCCCGATCATGTACGAGAGGAAAGTGTCCTACACCTACCGATTCAAGGACGTCGCCTATACCAGCGTGCACGCCAGCTTCAGCAGTAACTCCAAGGCGACGTCGTCATGGGTGCTGCGGCTGTTCGGGATGGACTATCAGGACGGCGCCGGCGTCAAGGTCTGGGTCAATCCGGACAATCCATCGGACGCATCGCTTGATCCAAGCGCTCGCCTGGTGTGGCTGTTATGGCTGGTCGCAGTGGGGCTGTGGGTGGGAGCGTATTGGATTGCGACCGCGGGCTAGACGGGCAACAGCCGCTGCGCGCGCAAGGTCGTTTCGACCTCGGCAAAAATCCGCGCGAGCCGATCCGCCCATAGCCTCTCGCCGGCCTGATCGGCGATCAGGTCCTGACGAATTTCGATGCCGATGTTCATCAACCCGCGGGCCTCGCCATGAACCGGAATGGTGTAGTCGGTCTCGTCACTCACCGCGTAGGGTTCGTTGTCGCCGACCACCAGATCGGGCTCGTGGCGCAACAGCTTGAGCAGCAGCGGCGGCAGTTTCGTATCGCGATGATAGAGCGTGCCGATATGCCATGGCCTGGCGATCCCCGCGTAAACCGGCGTAAAGCTGTGCAGCGACACCAGCACCGTCGGGATGCTATTGCGCAGGCGCCGGTCGATCACCTCGGCGATGCGACGATGATAGGGATCGAATATCCCTTGGCGCCGCGCTTCGGTCGCCTCGCGGCTAAGGCCTTCGTTACCGGGGATGACAGTCGCTTCGCTGATGCGCGGGATTGAGCTTGCGGCCGTTGGCGGGCGATTGCAGTCGATCACCAGCCGCGAGTAACGCTGCGCGATCAGATGCGCGTCCAGATGCTTGGATAGCGCGTCGGCGACGCCGGCAATGCCGGGATCCCAGGCGATGTGCCGCGTGAACTCGCTGGCCGGCAGTCCGAGATCGCCGAGGATGTGCGGGATCGTCCGGCCGTAATGATCGCAGGTCAGCAGGAACGGCGAGCTGCCTCCCGCATTATCTTCGACAACCGGTGGAACATCCTCGCCTTCAAGAAGTCGTGATGTAGCGCCGGCGTTTTCCAAATCCATTTCTCGTTGCCTATCGAAGCAGCACGCCGACTTAGAAATAAGCAGGGATCGGCATAGACTAGATTGCACCAAACCACGATGATTGCGTCGACGATGCCCCTGCTGACGATCCATCACAAGACCGAATATCGCTATGCGCACCCGGTGGCGTTCGGCGAACATCGCATCATGCTGCGTCCGCGCGACGGCCACGATCTGCGCGTGCTTTCGGGCAGGCTCGAGATCGCGCCGGAGCCGATGTCGCTGCGCTGGATCCACGATGTGTTCGGCAACAGTGTCGCAATTGCGACCTTCGACGAGCGCGCTGAAACCTTGTCGTTCAGCAGCACCGCAACCGTCGACCATCATGCCGTCGAGGAGTTTGCACTGACTCCGGACGATCCGGCGTATTTCTATCCGTTTCGCTACGATGACGAGGAATTTCCCGACCTCATTCAAGTCATCACGCCGCAATACAGCGATCCCGACGGCGAACTTTCCGCGTGGGCACGGAATTTCCTCGATGAGGAAGGACCAACCCCGACCTTCAAGATTCTGAGCGGCATGACCTACGGCATCCGCAAGGCATTCAGCTACCGCAAACGGCATGAGCAAGGCACTCAGCATCCGCTCGACACTGTGCAGACCGGATCCGGCACCTGTCGCGACTTTGCGCTGCTGATGATCGAGGCGCTGCGGCGGCTCGGCATTGCCGCACGCTTTGTGTCGGGATATCTTTTCGTCCCCGGCGATCGCGCGCACGGCTATGTCGGCGGCGGCTCGACCCATGCATGGGTTCAGGTCTATTTGCCGAGCGCCGGCTGGATCGAGTTCGATCCCACCAACGGCATCGTCGGCACCCGCGACCTCGTTCGTGTCGCGGTGGCGCGCGATCCGCGTCAGGCCATACCGCTGCACGGCACCTATCTCGGTTCGGCCGAGGCGTTCGTCGGCATGGAGGTCAGCATTAATGTCGTCTCCGTCGGTGAGGAGGCAAAGGTCTGACCATGGAAATTAAGGTAGGCTTCGAGATTGCTTGCGCGGCGGTGCAGCCGACGCCGATGGTGATCATGCTCAACATTCATCCGTCGCGTTATTCCGACATCATCGGCACCGAAACCATCGTCGCCGAACCGAATGTTCCGATCGGATTTTACCGCGACGGCTTTGGCAATGTCTGCGGCCGGCTGGTGGCGCCGGCCGGCGGCGTGACGCTGCGCGGCAGCGCGCTGGTGCGCGATTCCGGATTGCCTGATGCCGTGGCGCCGAGCGCGCAGCAGATCCCGATCGACCAGTTGCCGGACCATGTGCTGCAGTATCTGATGGCGAGCCGCTATTGCGAAACCGACAAGTTGACCGATGTTGCGTGGTCACTGTTCGGTAATATCCCGCCGGGCTGGGAGCGGGTGGCCGCGATCTGCACCTTCGTGCACAACCACGTCACCTTCGGCTATCAACATGCGGATCACATGAAATCCGCCCATGACGTTTACCAGCAGGGCGCCGGCGTGTGCCGCGACTTCGCGCATCTGGCGTTGACGTTCTGCCGCTGCATGGGCATCCCGGCGCGCTATTGCACCGGCTATATGGGCGACATCGGCGTTCCCCGAGATCCCGCGCCGATGGATTTTTCCGGCTGGTTCGAGGCCTATCTGTCCGGCCAGTGGTATACGTTCGACGCCCGCCACAATCGCCCACGGATCGGCCG
>DASXJV010000319.1:0-2914 GCA_036497205.1 Bradyrhizobium sp. | reverse complement strand
CATGCCCCGTGAAAGCAGGGCCAGTATTCCAGCGCATCTCGAATGAATGGAGACGTCATCTCCAGCCGCACTTCCTGCGTGATCAATTTCTGTTTTAAGACGTAGAAATCTCCGCCACCGCCGCGATCATCCGCGCGATGTCCTGCGGCCGTGACAGGCGGTGATCGCCGTCCTGGATCACGGTCAGCACCACATCGTCGCTGGGCAGCCGATGCGCCAGCGCGAACGCATGTTGCCACGGCACGTCCGGATCCTGGGCGCCCTGCAGGATGCGGACCGGGCACCCCACATCGATGGCACTGCCGAGCAACAGATGGTTGCGGCCCTCCTCGATGAAAGTGCGCGTGATCGGATAGGGCTCGCCATATTGCGAGGGCCGCAGCCACACGCCTCTGGTCTCGATCTCCTGGCGGACCTCGGGCGAAAAGCCGTTCCACATCAGCTGTTCGGTGAAATCCGGCGCCGGGGCGATCAGCACCAGTCCGGCCAGCGACGCGCGGCTTCCCGCGCGTCTCGCCATTTCACGCGCCAGCAACAGCGCCATCCAGCCACCCATCGATGAGCCGATCACGACCTGCGGCCCGGCACAGAACTGCTCGAACACCGTGACGCTCTCTTCCAGCCAGCGCCCGATGGTGCCGTCGATGAACGCGCCGCCGGATTCCCCATGACCGGAATAATCGAACCGAACGCAGCCGCGATTGTGCTCGGCAGCCCATGCTTCCAGCGCCAGCGCCTTGGTGCCCTGCATGTCCGAGTTGAAACCGCCCAGCCAGAACAGCCCGGGCCCGCCGCCGGCGCGGGCGCGCACGGCGATGCTGCGCGCCTCGCCCTCCTTCCCGACCACGATGAAGGCCGGTTGCTGCCCTGATGCCGCGGGATTGATCATGGATCGTTACTCTGGTTCGCTGCTGTTTGATTGAGCACACACGATCCGTCAACGGACGCCAATACCGGTCTTGGGGATTGCGGAACAGAAGCTTGCACTCTATGTGGGCTTGATCTGAACGATTCCCGCCAGCATTAGCCGGCGTGATCAAAATACCTCGCATTTTACGGTTTTCGCGCGCAGGTGTGCGAGTTTGCTTGCCCGCTGAGCCGTATTCCTTCAAACTATCGCCTTCGTTCACAACTTTGGAGAGTCACCCATTCGCCGTCCCAACAGAGCCCCGCCCGCTGCCACCAAAGACGGGCCGCGCACCAACGATGAAATCCGCAACGCACAGGTTCAGCTGATCGATCAGAACGGCACGAACCACGGCACGGTCGAAACAGCGGCCGCCGTAAAGATGGCTCTCGAAGCGGGCATGGACCTGGTCGAGATTTCGCCGAACACCAATCCTCCCGTTTGCAAGATCATGGACTACGGGAAGTTCAAATATTCGGCGCAGAAGAAAGCCGCCGAAGCCCGCAAGAAACAAAAGGTCGTCGAGATCAAGGAGATCAAGCTGCGGCCGATGATCGACGATCACGATTACGACGTGAAGATGCGGGCGATGCAGCGGTTCTTCGAGGAGGGCGACAAGGTCAAGGTCACCTTGCGCTATCGCGGCCGCGAAATGGCGCATCAGGAAATCGGCACCAAGCTCCTGGACAAGGTCAAGAGCGACGTCGCGGAAATCGCGAAGGTCGAACAGGACGCGCGTTTCGAAGGCCGTCAGGTGGTGATGGTCCTGGCGCCGCGCTGATCGGCAAAAACTATTCGCGTTTGTTGGTTTAAATTAGGTTCCATCTCGTCGTCCCGGCGTTCGCCGGGACGACCCGCATAGAAATTACCTCGTACGGCCCGCCAGGTGCCGCTGCACCGATCGCCGGAAATGACCCCGCTCCATCGGCCTGCCCCCGAGTTGCCGACGAGCCGACCGCTACCATAGGCCACCGACAGGCCGACCGATATTCTGACAGAGACTGCGCCGCCGCGGCCGACGCCCCCCGTAACCTTACCTCCTCCGGCAGACGAAACGCGACGACCGGACACGGCAAAAGGGGCGCTGTTGGTCGCGCTGCAGTTACCCGCCTGGGTGGCGAAGACCACATTCCAGATGCCGTCATAGGCTCCCTCCGCCCTGTAGATCCTGGCCCGCCGGGCCTCGGCATCTCCGGGCATGGCAACAATCGCGGCGAGAACGGATGCGACAAATATCCATCGCAAGGCGCGCGCGCTTTTGAAATCGGCAAAAAAGGCAAGCGACCGGGCTGATATGGTCATTTTTTCCATTTCGGCTGCGCCGCTGGGGCGTGAGGTGATACGTTAGTGCATTGCGGTTCTACTGTTCATCGTTGCCAATCTGGCCCGGCTCTGCCATAAGCGCAACCTCATCGCCCGGCTGATCAAGGGCTGCCGTGGCGGTGCCCCTGCTGGTTGTTTCATTTAGGAAATAACCGAGCATTTTCAACGCTCTAACGAGCATTTAGCCGGCCGAACGCCTTCACGGGCGCTTTCGTGTTGCGGCAACAGGAGAGCCAAATGCCCAAGCTGAAGACCAAGTCAGGCGCTAAAAAGCGCTTCAAGGTGACTGCCACCGGCAAAGTGATGCACGCCCAGCGCGGCAAGCGCCACGGCATGATCAAGCGGACCAAGAAGCAGATCCGTCAGCTCCGCGGCACCCGCGTGCTGTTCAAGACCGACGGCGACAACATCAAGAAGTATTTCTTGCCGAACGCCTGATCGCGTTCACGCCATCACAGCCGAGCCGCGTCCGCACGGCGATCCGTCACCCATTTTCATCTAAAGGAGACCCGTCATGTCTCGCGTCAAACGCGGTGTGACCTCTCACGCCAAGCACAAGAAAGTCTACAAGGCCGCCAAGGGTTTTTACGGCCGCCGCAAGAACACCATCCGCGCCGCCAAGCCGGCCGTCGAAAAGGCCGCCCAGTACGCCTTCCGTGACCGCAAGCGCAAGAAGCGCACCTT
>DASXJV010000318.1:0-5083 GCA_036497205.1 Bradyrhizobium sp. | reverse complement strand
GAGGCATGTGCAGCCGAGTTGCTGACGCCGGTCAAGCCACACGAGCATCCGCTGCCGACGTGTTTCGTGTGCGGTCCTGCAAGGGCGCAGGGAGATGGCCTGCGCATTTTTGCCGGACCGCTCGGTCGTCAATCCCGGAATGCTCCGGTTGTGCTCGCGGCGACCTGGACACCGGATCCGACCCTGACGGCGGAGGACGGCTTGGTCGCGTCCGAATTTCTCTGGTCGGCGCTCGATTGTCCCACGGGCTATGCATCCTCTCACGACCCGGAGAGCGGCAGCTTCGACCGGACCCCGATCCTGTTGGGCCGGATGTCGGCACGGATAAAGACACGGCCGCGCCCGGGAGAACGCTGCGTCATCACTGCCTGGGAGGCCGGCCGCGACGGCCGCAAACGCGTTGCCGAGGCCGCGGCCTATGACGAAGCTGGAACGTTGCTGGCCGTGGCTCGAGCGACGTGGATTGCAGTCGACCGCCAAGTGCAGCTCGGCCGCGACTTGAGCGGAGACGCCGCAATCGGCTCCGCCCGCACCGGCCGTCCTCCGATTATGGGATGCGCTGCTATTCCAAGGCTCAGCTCGTGAACTAGTCGGGCGTGGCGAAGGCTGCGGCTCTGGCCGCGCTTGCCCGCCGGCTTGTCTTGACAAGCCGCTTCCGCCTTAGCGGCTGCGCGTGACCGAAGACTCGGCAGGTTGCCCGGCGGGACACCGGTCCGATCTCGGACCAACAAAGCCAAAGCTCCGTCTCATGCGGAGGACTCTCGGGGGACGCTGATCCAGCAATGGATTCTGAATCGCGCGGTTGGCGCGTGCTGATTGCTGTTGTTGAGGTTGGCGGGGTTCCTGAGGTCGCGACCGCTCTCGGCGTCGCGGAGACTACGATCAAGACGCATGTCAGTCGCCTGTTTGAAAAAACCGGTGCCGGCCGCCAGGCTGATCTGGTCAAACTGGTTGCCGGATTTTCCACGCCGCTGGCAGTCTGATCCGACAATCGCGCGCGGCTCTCAGCGAAATCAGAACACCGGCCCAATGACCAGTCGATTTGCACCAGCATGTCGACACATCTGCCAAAACCGAAGTGTCGCAATACAAATCACACAAATTCCCGATTCTGGAATCCCCCTAGCTAGACCCGGGTCAATCCGTCGCGCCAGATGGATGCATGCGCTAGTGCGTTCGAAGGGAACGACGATGTGGGCGCGCTTCGGCTCGGTGGGACGACCCGCGGAACGTCAGTCCACCACGATCTTCACGCGATCGCGCACCTTGACCTGGGCATGGGTATCGAGACCGTTCAGGATACGAAAGCGCTCGGCAGGGCGGTCGACCCCGGACATGCGGTGTGACAGCGATTCTACGGTATCGCCAGGCTGCACGGTAATAACCTTGATACGCAGCGGTCGCGCGGCCTGAATCTCCTCCAGCGTCAACCGGCGGAAAGAATTCACCGTTTCCCGCGCGTTGCGATCGCTCTCGGTGGTCTTCTGCCTGGCGGCGAAAATGAAGCGGTAGACGTCGCTGCCGAAACGCAGCGCATAGACCCGGAATTGCCATTGATCGCCGTGGGCGTTCGCGGATGCCGCCGGGAAGCCGTTGATCGTCAGATCCTCAATCGAGGCCTTGTCGACATTTTCCATCCAGCCGGAATTGAGATAATCGCCGAGCGTCTGCTCCGCCGGCACCCGCACGACGTCGAAGCGCATCGCTTGGGTCCCGCCTTCGCGCACGCCAATCACGGCCTGTGCGGTATTGTCCAGCGTAAAGGTTTCGGGTGCTGCGAAGGTGAAGCCGAGCTTGGGATGCAGGAAGCGCCGGCCCCGAACGAATCCCTCGCTCGGATCCTCGCCATAGACGATGTTGTCGATGGCGGCGAGATAGGTTTCGCGATCGCGTTCGCCGCCCTCCGGTGAGGTGTACTGCCTTGCGCTGTTCTGCGCGTTCTGTACGCGCTCCGGCGTTGCCGGATGCGACGATAGAAAGTCCTGCGCGCGCGGATCGAGCGAGGTCTTTGCTGCCTTCAGCCCGGCATTGCGCTCCATCGAAGTCAGGAAGCGCGCCGCGCCGTAGGGGTCGAAATGGGCACGCGCCGAAATGCCGACGCCGATACCGTCGGCCTCGAACTCCTGGGCGCGTGAAAAGCTTGCCATCGTCAGCTTGGTCTTGGCCAGCGCAAGCGCCGTGAGGTCGGGATCGTTGCTCATGTCGGTAACGACGCGGGTTACGACGGCGGCCTGCCGCGCCTGGTCCTCGCGGATCGATGCGTGTTTTGCCAGCACATGCGCCATCTCATGCGACAGCACCGAGGACAATTCCGAGGTGTCGCTCGCCAGCGCGACCAGGCCGCGCGTCACGTAAAGCTGGCCGGTCGGAAGCGCGAACGCGTTCACCGCGCCCGAATTGAGGATCGTCACCTTATAGGCCTGATCGGGACGATCGGATGCCGCGACCAGCCGATCGACCGTTTTGCCGATCAGGGCCTCCAGCTTCGGATCGTCATAGGCGCCGCCATAGGAGGATAGGATTCGTTCATGCTCGCGCTCGGCGGCAGGCGTCTGCGCGAGGGTGCGAACCGGCTTTGCCGGGCTCGCCGCCGGGGACGCGGTTTGGAACCGGCTGATATCGCCGCAGCCGGAAAGGGCAAAAGCCGCCCACAGCAGGAGGGGCGCAGCCCAAAGGCGGCGGCTCATCCAAATCTCGCGCCGTCCCGCAAATTCTGCCACAGCAGCCACTCGTATTTTTCCAGCGTGCTAATTTCCGCCCAGCAACTCAATCTGCCCGACCTGAAGCACTTCGATGCGCGGCCCGCCACGCGCCTCGACCCAGCCGCGGACGCGAATACGCCGATTCTCCAAGGACTTAAGAACAATTCCGGCAGCCTCGACAGCCCGGATCATGCGCCTTGAAATAGTCACAGCAAAGTCCCGTGTCCAGTTCCGCCCGAAATTCAGGTAAGTCGTTGCCCCGGCCTGCCGGACGGACAAAACCCTGCCCTCGACCAGCGTAAAGCGCCCGATCCCTGCCAAAATATCGCCCGAACTTTCCGCGTTTTTTATGGCAGCGGGATCGGCCCAGGTTCCCTGTTTTGCCTGGCGCGCCGCAGCCTCCGCCGCGGTCAGGAGCAATGCACAATCCTTGTCTGTCACGGTGGCCGAGACCAGCGCCTCGCCCTGCGCCAGCAGCAGACCCTGCACCGAAGTATCGGAGCCAGCGAGAAATACGAAGGCGGGCTGGCGGCCGTAGCGGTCGGGTGTGTCGTCTTCGCCACGCAGTGTCACCTCGCGGGCCGCAATGATCGCTGATAGCGCCGATGTGCGGTTGGCCTTTTCGGCCACGACCGGCTCGATGCCGGCGAGGCGGACCTCGCGGCCATCCTGCAGGCGAAAGCTACGCGCATCGAGAATCTCGGCGACGCGACCTTCACCCTGGGACTCGAAGGAACATCCCGCCGCAAGCGCTGGAGTCGCTCCGGCTAAAAACATGAGGCTGAACGGCAACACCAGCGCGAAAAATTCGTCGCAACACGCTGCCATTCGGGTCGCCGGTTTCATGACGCTGCTCTATAGCCGATAAGCCAGCTTAATTCCTCTAATGATTCCTGTATGCTGGCGATATCGCTCTGCACCCGATCTGCAAAAAACAATACCGTAGCCGCCCTTTGACTTGGGCCGCCTCCCAAGTTTAAGTAGCACCGTGCGTCTGACGGGGGGCTGGCTAGTGAAGCGGCGGCATCTGGGTTTTGTGACTGTCGACGCTGGTGCGCTTCCGTACGCGAAAAGGGCAGCGAGCGCCGCATGAACTCATATTTCCGGCGGCAGCTTACGGATTACGTCGAATATCACCGTGATCCCTGGAATTGCGCGATGCACGTATTTGGCATCGTATTTTTGTTCCTCGCCGCGGTTCTCCCCCTCAGTTCGTGGTCCATCACCGCATTTGGTGTCCAGACCAGCGCGGCAACCATCGCGGTTGTGCCCGTGCTGATCTACTGGTTCCTGCTCGACGCTGCGCTTGGAACCGCAATCCTTGCCGCCGCTGTCTTGTTGCTTTCAGCCGCAGCGATGATCGTGAATTATGCGACTTCTGCCGGCATGTGGTCGATCACGGCCGTGTTGATCGTCATCGGCGTCGCCTCGCAAGTCGTCGGCCACCGGGTGTTCGAGCGTCGACAGCCGGCGCTGATGGACAATCCTACCCACCTGCTGCTCGGACCGATGTTTGTCATGGCGAAGCTGTTGATCGCGTTTGGCTTTCGGCACGATCTTGCGGTTGTTATCCAACAAGTTCCACAAACAGCGCCGCGCAGCTCCTCGCTTTACGCTGAGAAACGCCAGGCCGAGCCGCACCCACACGCATGACCCGGGCACTTGTCACCGGCGGCAGCGGTTACATCGGGCAGCATTTGGTATCGACGCTCGTCGCGCGGGGTCGACAGGTGCGAGTTCTCGATCTCCGCCCTCCAACCCGCGCCCTGCCAGAAGTGCAGTATGTCGAAGGGTCGGTGCTTGATGCGGACGTGGTGGATGAGGCCCTGAATGGCGTCGATGAGGTTTATCACCTTGCCGGTCTTCCCGGTATGTGGATGCCGAACAAAAGCGATTTTCACGCCGTCAATTGCGGCGGCACAGAGGTTGTCATTGCGGCCGCGCGCAAGCGCGGCGTTGCACGGTTCCTGCACTGCTCGACCGAATCCATTCTTTTCCCCTCTTCGGCTTCGGAAGATGCCGCTGCGGAAGATATCCTGCTGACGGGCGGCGACATGCCGGGTCCGTATACTCGCTCAAAGATGCTCGCGGAACAGCTCGCAAGGCAAGCTGCGGCATCTGGTTTTCCGGTGGTGATTGCCTGTCCGACAATGCCAACGGGATCTCATGATCATAACCTCACGCCACCGTCGGCGATGCTCCGACACTTTCTTAGCGGGCGTCTTCAGTTGTATCTTGATTTCATCGTAAACCTTGTGGATGTGCGCGATGTCGCGGCGGGCCTGGTCCTTACGATGGAACGCGGGCGCGTTGGACATCGCTACATTCTCGGCGGCGAAAGCATCCCGCTGAAAAAGGTTCTGCGGCTTGTGACGACAATC
>DASXJV010000317.1:0-9889 GCA_036497205.1 Bradyrhizobium sp. | reverse complement strand
CGTTAAGATTCGGTTGGGGGCGAAGCCGGTGCCGAGCTTGGGTGAACGCGAGTGCGGTTGGCGCATCCCGCAAGGACGCAGATCCTAATCTAGATTGATATTGAATTCGTAGGAGCGGTCGCCGCCGACCAGCGTCAGTTTGAGCGCCGCGCCATCGGGATTCGTGCCCGGAGGCAGGCCGTCAAGCTCAAAGGCGAAGCGCTTGACCCCGGGCGGGCCATGTTCGAGCAGTTTCGGAACCGGCAGCGCCCAGTCCGGGCTTGGCCCTTCAACATAGAGGCTGACTTCCCGGGCGTCGGGGCTGACCACGTCAACCAGTACCGTAGTTTTGCCGTCGCGCTTGACGTCGCGGATGGTCAGCGGATTGGGATCGCCGACATTGGCCGGCTTGGGCACCGTGTCGAGGGCTGCGAACAGCGCACTGTCTTCGGTGCTCGCCACGCTGGTGATGGCGAGCTCGGCATTTGCCTCGACGGGAATGCAGAGTTTCTCGCAGACCGCGTAGTTGATGTCGGCGCGAAGCGTCACCGGCTTGTCGGCATTTTTCGCGACAATCCGCAACGGCAGCACGACCTGGTTGCGATAACCCAACGAGTGGCCGCCGGCGCCGTCGTCAAACTTCGTCGGGGCCGGCCATAGAACGGTGACGGCTTCGATATTTTCCGATTTGGAGAAGTCGAAGCGCGGCGGCACGCCGGAATCACCGGGGGTCCGCCAATAGGTTTTCCACCCCGGCTGGAGCTGAAAGGCGATGCCGCCCAGCAGCACCGCGCCGCTCCGCGATCCCGCCAGCAGCCGGACCGCGGAGTGTCCGTCCCGTTGCCACGGCGACGCATCCTGGGCGCGCGCCTCGACAACCAGGGAGGACGCACAAATCGTTGCGGCAAAGCCGAGCGCGGCACGCATGGGAACTGTGACGATCATGAGACGCCTTTATAGCCTAGCGAGGTCGTAAACCATTGAATTGCTTGTGATGTGATCTGAACGCGGCAAGAAGCTTGATTGACAGAACCTTCACCCAATATCAGGATGTGCATCAAAATGAGAGTCCTTTGCGGATGGACCCTGAAGGCAAAAGACCGAGGATTGTTCGCCGCAAAGCCGCCGGCGTTGGCGACAATTCGTCCGATCGCCGCTATCTCGACGGTCAGTTGTTGATCGCGATGCCGGTGATGGGAGATCCGCGCTTCGAGCGTTCGGTGATTTATCTCTGCGCGCATTCATCCGAAGGCGCCATGGGCATCATCGTCAATCGCCCGGCGGGCAGTATCGACTTCCCCGAATTGCTGGTGCAGCTCGACATCATCAAGAAGGCCGACCAGATCAAGCTGCCGGAAAACGCCGAAACCATGAAAGTGCTGAAAGGCGGCCCGGTCGAGACCGGCCGCGGCTTCGTGCTGCATTCGAGCGATTTCTTCATCAAGGATGCAACGCTGAAGATCGACGACGGAATTTGCCTGACCGCGACGGTCGATATTCTCAAGGCGATCGCCAAGGGCGCCGGGCCGAAGCACGCGATCCTCGCGCTCGGTTACGCCGGCTGGGCGCCGGGACAGCTGGAAACCGAAATCCAGGATAATGGCTGGCTGCACTGCGATGCCGACCCGGATCTGATCTTCGGCGGCGACGTCGAGGAAAAATACCTGCGGGCGCTGCGCAAGATCGGGATCGATCCGGGCATGCTGTCGAACGAAGCCGGGCACGCTTGAGCTTCGCCCGTCATGCCCCGGGGAAATGTTCGGAGACATCCCTGACACTTTGGCCTGCCGTCAAGTCGATCCATCCGACTTGCCAGCTGGGCGCCGCGCTGTCGGAAGTCGCCCCTGGCGTCCCACATCGTCGGCCAAAGCCTGGTGATCGATGGCGGGTTGATTCTATGGCGCCGGAACCGGAACGGCCTCTATCGGTTAGCTCACCGACAATCATCTCATAGGGAGTGAGCGCGATGGACAAGGATCGAATTGCCGGCTCCGCCAAGGATGTCGCCGGTAAAGTCGAGGGCGCTGTCGGCGATATCGCGGGCAATGCTCAAACCCAGGCCGCGGGGCGCGCCCGTGAGGCCGAAGGCACGGTGCAGAACCTGTACGGCCAGGCCAAGGACGCCGCGCGCGACGCCACTGATGCCGCGGTCAGCTATGCGAAGGACGCCTACGAGAACAGCGGCGAGACCTTTCGCGAGGGCTCGCAGGCCGTGGCGAAGAGCGTGAAGGACAATCCGCTCGGCGCGCTGCTGATCGCGGGCGGCATCGGCTTTGCGCTGGCGCTGTTGATGACGCGTCCGCCGCGCCGGCCGCCCCCGCGCTGGCGGTATTGAGGCGGTCTACGAGTTATTTCCGGGAGGCGCCAGCTCAACTCGGGTTCGCCCGAGTTGAGTAATGTTGGCGCTTGCGGCTTTCGTATGTGCAATTGCACATCCGAAGATGGCAATTACCAATGCGAGAAGAAGCCCGGTACCGACGCCGAGGGTCCGACGTTGCCCGGCGGTCGCGGGACGCCGGGACCACGCGGCACCGGCGGCTGGCGCGGCGCATTTCCAAATCCGAAAAAGTCCCCTGGCGGCGGCGAGAAGAAGTCTCGCCGCGGCGGCAAGGCGGATTGAATCGGACGCAGCTTTTTCGGCTTTGGCGGCGTGCCCGCAGCGGCAGCTGTTCCATCAGGTGAAACGGATGCCACCGGCGTCTCGCCCTTGGCCTGTTCACGCCCTACCTCGCGGCGTGGCCAGACGAAATCATCCGCACGGCCGGCTGGCGGTGCCAGCGGCTCGCCCTTGACTAGCGTTCGCGCGGCAAGCGCATCGACCGCGGCCGGTCGCGAGCCGGTACCGCCGAGCAACTGATCGGTGCTGACAGAGGATGCCACTAGCGGCAGGATCGGTCCGGCCAGCGGACGCGGCGCCGGCTGACCGGGCACCGCGTTGGCGTCGGGCGTCGCCGGTTCGCTCGGCAGCTCAATCGGAGCGGATCGCGCAGCCAGCAGCCGCGTGATCTCGCGCTCGACGTAATGCGCGAGCTTGCGCGCGCCGGCCCTGGTGAAGTACACGCCGTCATAGGAGCGCAGCCGGCGGATCTGGCCTTCGAAGTCCGGGCCCTGCTGCAGGAACCGGCCGGCCTCGTCGACAAATCCGTCCCAGACGTCGACATAGGTGATGCCGGCCTTGCCGGCGGCGTCGCGATACAGTGTATCCAGGAACAGCATGTCCGCCGTCGCCTTGGCGCCGCGCACGGCAGGAAGTCCGACCCACACCACCGGCACGCCCTTGGATTTCATGACGCCGATCATCTCTTCGATTTTCTTGTTGTAGAGCTCGATCCAGCGTTCTTCGCGAAACTCATAGAGGCCGGTCGGCGAGCGGGCGCTTTTCTCCGGCGCGATGATCGGCGGTGCATCGCTGTTGTCGGCGGCGTCATCCGGGGGCAATTCGGTATCGACGGCTTTGTCCTCGGGCTTCGGGGCATCAGCTGCGCCATCCGGCTTCGCCCCGGATTTCGCGTCTGCAGGCCTGGCATCCGGTTTGACGCGAGCGTCTTTCTTGTCGCTCTTTTTGTCTGGTGATTTGCCGTCGGATTTGTCGACCGCCGGCTCGCGCATCGCTGCGCGATCGTTGAGCCCGAGCATGACGACGATGACGTCCGGCTTCTCGGTGGCGAGGATGCCCTTGGCGGCTGCGGGCCAGTCGGCCGGATCACCCTTGGGCTGATACTTGATCAGGCCGGAGACGGTCTTGTGCTTGCGGATCACCCCCATGTCGGGCTGTTCGGCATAGGCGTCCTCAAGACCATAGGCGAGCCAGTCCGCCATGCCGTCACCGAGCACCAGCACGTTGCGCTCCGGCACGGTCTCGCGCTTTTCCGGCGGCGGCGCCTTGGAAAAATTCTCGATGATCCGCTTCGGGGCCTGCTGCTGGAATGGTGCGAATAGATCGCCGCCGAACCAGCCACCGCCCCCGAATCCGCCGCCGCTGCTGCGCGGCGGCTGCGGCCGCGGCGGTCCACCGAAATTGAAAAACTGCGCGGAAGCCGGTCCGACGATTCCGACCAATAGCGCGACCGCGACGGCCAGCGCGATCAGCGGACCGGTCTCGGTGAACACGCGCAAAAAGGATTTTGTCTTTGGCATGCGGCTCGGTCGCAATGGATGGTTCGGCAATCGCTATAATAGCGGAGTCGGGCCGCAAGCGGGCAGATTTCCCACCTTAAACCGGGCATCTGCCACTGCCGTCAAGGGTACCGCGAAAATCTCGTTTTCGGGGCCAGCGCCGGACTAGAACCGGCGTTTCAGCGCCCCCTGAGCCGCTCCAGCACGTCGGAGGAGGCAAATCCGTCCGCGGGGGCCCCGATCGAGGCCTGGAAGCCGCGCAGGGCCTCCCGTGTCATGCCGCCGAGTTGGCCGTCCGGGGTGCCGCGATAAAAGCCGCGCTGCGCCAGAAGCTGCTGCAGTTCCAGCCGCTCGGCCCGCGACAATTCCCGTTCCTGCCGAGGCCATGGTTGCACGAACGGCGCGCCACCGCGCAAACGGTCGGCGAAGTGGCCAATCGCCAGCGCATAGGCTTCCGCCGGATTGTATTTCATGATCACCCGGAAATTCTGCAGCATCAGGAAGCTCGGCCCCTCGGCGCCGGCGGGCGCCAGCAGATAGGCCTTGTCGGAGGGATGCGGGAAGGCCTGGCCGGCGCGCTTGAGGCCGAGATGCTCCCACTGCGCCATCGTCATCGCCTGGGCGCGGTCCGCCAGCATGTAGTTGAAGCCGGCGGGGACCACGACCTCATAGCCCCAGGTCTGGCCGGTCTGCCAGCCATCCTTTTTCAGGTTGTTGGCGGTGGAGGCGATCAGATCGGCTGGGTCGTCGACAACGTCGCGGCGGCCATCGCCGTCAGCATCGACCGCGTAGCGCTTGAAAGCGGTCGGCATGAATTGCGTGGGCCCGAACGCGCCAGCCCAGGAGCCGCGCATCTGCTCGGGTTGCAAATCGCCGTGATGCAGGATTTCCAGCGCCGAGAGGAATTCGTCCTTGAAGTATTTCTGGCGACGGCCGATGCATGCGAGTGTTGCGGTGGATTGCAGCACGCTGCGGTCGCCGATCTGGCTGGAGTAATTCGATTCGATGCCCCAGATCGCCGCGATGACATAGCGGTCGACGCCGTAGGCTGTTTCCGCAGCATCAAACTGTGGTTTGTATTTTGCCAGGATCTCGCGGCCCTTCGCGAGTCTGGCATCGTTCACCAAAATGTCGAGATAATCCCAGATCGACTTGGTGAATTCCGGCTGTGAATCCATCAAGTCCATGATGCGCAGATCGGGAGTAAGTCCCGCGGTAAAGCGCTGGAAGTTAGCTTGCGAGATGTTGCGGCGTGCGGCGTCGGGCCACATCGAGGCGACACAATGATCGAAATTCGCTGCCGCCTCGCGGATCGCGTTCGCGCTCATCAGTGGATGACCGGAGGCGCCGTCCTCGCCGCTCCATGGCAGTGGCGCGTTGCTGGCGGCGGGCGCGCCTTGCGCCTGCGCCGAGGCGCCGGGCCGCTGTGCTGACGGAGCGGAGCCGGCGAAGATGTTGTCGAAGAAATTCAAGGGTCCGCCGCCGCTGGACGACTGCGCCCGTGCCGCGCCGCACAGCACCAGCACGGTCGCAATGATGACCGCACTGTTTCGCCTTTTCGCCAATAGTTCCATCCGTCGCGTCATGTTCCACCCGCAATCCCTGAAATATCCGGTTTCAGGAGGTCTCCCTTACGGTTTCCAATAGATTAACAAAGGCTATATTTTGTTGTCGGTAATCTTACCTTCCCTTGGGAAAGAGGATAAAGCCTCCACACATCCGCCTTTGTTCCCGCCTGCAAACCGGCTAGCAACGTGAGGTCAAACGCACTCCCCGCAGGCTCTCTTAAAGGCGCTCCGACATCCCCATGAAAATTCGCAAAGCCGTTTTCCCGATCGCTGGCCTCGGCACCCGGGTCCTGCCCGCCACCAAGGCGATGCCGAAGGAAATGCTGACCATCGTCGACAAGCCGCTGATCCAGTATGTGGTTGACGAGGCCAAAGAGGCCGGCATCGAGCATTTCATCTTCGTCACTGGCCGCAACAAGGGCGTGATCGAGGACCATTTCGACAGGGTGTTCGAACTCGACGCCACGCTCGCCGCGCGCGGCAAGAAGGCCGAAATGGAAATTCTGGCGCACGACCAGCCCGAAGCCGGCGCCATGAGTTTCACACGGCAGCAGGCGCCGCTCGGCCTGGGACACGCGGTGTGGTGCGCCCGCGACATCGTCGGCAACGAGCCGTTCGCGGTCGTGCTGCCGGACGAACTGGTGCTCAATACGCCGGGCTGCCTCGCGCAGATGATCGAGGCCGCGGGTAAGCTCGGCGACAAATCCAACTTGATTGCGGTGGAAGAAGTGCCCGCGCATCTCACCCATCAGTATGGCATCTGCGGCGTCGGCAAGCGCCACCAACATGGCAACATGTTCGAGGTCAACGGCATGGTGGAAAAGCCGGCCAAGGGCACCGCGCCATCAAATCTTTCGATCACGGGACGCTACATCCTGCAGCCGGAAATCTTCAAAATCCTGGAGACGCAGGAGCGCGGCGCGGGCGGCGAGATCCAGCTCACCGATGCGATGATAGGCCTTTCGAAAACGCAAAGCTTCTACGGCGTCGAGTTCGACGGCGAGCGGCACGATTGCGGCTCGAAGGCGGGTTTCCTCCGCGCCAACATCGCCTTCGGCATGGCGCGCGCCGATTTACGCGACAGTCTGCGCGCAGAGATGAAGAAGTATCTGGAGAAGTGAGATCGACGGCGCGTTTTCACGTCCGTCATCATCCGCGAAAGGCGGATGACCCTCCGCGGCGCCGGTGATTGATCTGAAACGTCACGGCGTACTGGATGCCCGCTTTCGCGGGCATGACGGAGCGGCGCCACTTTGGCTTAGGCCACCAGCGATAGCTTCGGGATGCTGGCCAGCACGGACCGGTTGCGGCCGTCGGCCTTGGCCGCGTAAAGCGCCTTGTCAGCGGCTTTCACGAGTACGGACCATTCCATGGCTGCGGCAGGCGTCAGGCTCGCGATGCCGATGCTGACGGTTGTAACCGTTGGGCCGTCGGACCACTGCTGAACTTTCAGCCGGATGGTTTCGGCCACTCCCAGCGCTTCCACAGCCGAAAGCCCCGGCAACAGCACGGCAAATTCCTCGCCGCCGTAACGCGCGGTGCAATCGCCGGCCCGCCGTACCGAATCTGAAATGCAGATGGCGATTCCGACCAGCATCTGATCGCCTGCCTGATGTCCGAAAGTGTCGTTGTAGGATTTGAAATGGTCGGCATCGATCATCAGTAGTGCGATCGGCATTTTCTGGCGCGTTGCACGCCGCCATTCGGCATCGATCTCGGCATCGAACTTGCGTCGGTTTTTCAACCCGGTGAGCGCGTCGGTTGTCGCAAGCTCCTCGAGCTTGTCCTCGGCTAGCGCGCGGCGGCCAATTTCGCGCGCGAGGAACAGCGTCACGCCGAGCACGAAGGAGATCATCCCCATCATGATCGCGCCGATGCGGGTCGCCTCCGTGCGCCAGAGGCTGAAAATGCTGCTCCAGGGTTTTCCAACCAGAACGACGAGGGGCCGGGTGCCGTCGCGCCAGACGAGCAACCGCGGCACGCCATCCAGCGCGCCCAGCCCTGAATATGATCCGCTCGGTTCCGACAGCACCCGGATCACGCCGGACACGTGACCGAGATTCTTGCCGATCACGTCGAGGTCGAACGGCGTCCGCATGATCACGGTGGCGTCGCGGCTCAGGACGGTGATGGTTTCGTCCGGGCCGAGCTGCAGGCGGCCGAACAGGTCGTGAAAATAACTGAAGCGGATCGAGCCCGCGACCACGCCGAGAAAGCCTCCGTCGTCGCCGGTGATGCGCCGGCTGAGCACGATGGCATAAGCGCCGCGATGCAGCGTCGGACGGCTGATGAACAGACCCGCGTCGGGTTGGTCGCGATGAACCCGGAAGAACTCCTCGTCGCCGCGATTGTCGGGTACCGGATCCAGCGTCGAGGCGTCGATGGTCAGTCGCCCTGCGGCGTCGAACACCTGGATCGCGCCGAAATGTTTCGCAGTCGCGGCATGATCGAACAGGATCAAGTGCCGGATCGGCTTGCTGACGTTTTTGATCTCCGGCATCACCATGCTGTTGACGACGGCGCGCAGCGACAGGTCGTAAAGCTCGACGTTGCGGTTGATGTCGGCGTCGATACTGGATGCAAGGTTCTCAAGCGTCTGGCGCGCCAGTTCTTCCTCGCCGTGGCGCATATCGAGCATGACGTTGGCGCAGATCGCGGAGAAGCCGATCACCGTCACCACAGACGATGCGATCAGCAACTTCGCCGACAGCCGCCAGGGCCGGTTGGCCACGTTCTCGTGCCGTCCGAATCGCATAGTTCGCTCCCGAACCTTCTGGTGCGCCCCGAATCGTTGCTTTCGGCTTAAGTGACGACAACGATCCGGTAATGAGTTAACGATTGGTTGCCGGGCGAAATACCGCGCAAACAGCATGACGGCTTCTAGCAACTCCGCCACAGGGAACACCCGTGAACGACTACGATGCGCTGCGCGATTATCTGAAAAAACAGAAACTCCCGGAATTCGTGCTGAGCTTCGAGCAGATCGAGGAGATCATCGACGCATCGCTGCCGCGCGCGGCGCATCGCGCGTCGTGGTGGGAGACATTGCGAAGCCCGCAGGAAAAGATGCCGCAGCGCGAGGCCTGTCTTGCCGGCGGCTACATCGCGACAAGGCAGGCGGACGGGAAAAGCGTGCGGTTCAAGCGAATGAGATAGCGCGCAGCTCAATCCGCATCGTCGTTGTCCCGGTGATGCGGGGATCCGTTTTCACGCGGTGCGCAAAGCCCTGCGCTCTTGAAGTCTCAACACACCGAAAGCCAAAGGCCGCACATCTTCCTGCGCTTTGCCGAAGGCCAAATAGACCAAGGCATTCACTTGATCTTGATGCGTGGCGTGAGGCCGTTGGGAGCACCCCGATACTACATATCTTTCCTGACCATGATCCGCTCATCCGCTGAAACCATCATCTCCTCGCGCAGCGTGGTGGGAGGCGGCAGGAAATCTTCAAATGCGGAAATCGCCGACTGGGTTGACCAGAGCTGCAGAGAATATTCATCGAGGGATGCGAGCAATTGCGGACGCTTTTGGGACGCTGCTGGTAGATGCATTTCATTATCTGGCGCTGTTCGCGATAGGCGCAACAACCGTCTGGTCAGCAGGTGCAGCTTTCTTCAGCATGTTAGGTAAGGGACGCGCTGAACTTTCGGACATCCTTCTTTTGTTTATCTATCTCGAAATTGGCGCAATGGTCGGCATCTATTTCAAAACGACGGAACTTCCAGTTCGCTATCTGATGTATATCGCGATCACGGCGCTGGGTCGGGTCCTGATCGAGATTGTGGGCGCGGAACACCGGACAGGGAATGATCTTGTCATTGTGTCAGGAGCAATTCTGGTGTTGTCGCTTGCCTTGCTGGTGTTGCGGTTTGCGTCTCGCAAGGACGATCCGCCCGACAGGTCAAGTTACCTACCTTAAGACACGTCAAGCCGGATGATGACGGCAAGTGACCGCGAACAGGCTGTACATCAGCTTGCTGATCGGCTCCGTCATTTACTCTTGTCTGAAAAGCCGAGCGAGTGGCGAATCCAGCCCACCGGCGCGATGAAACCGGTTCGCCACTCGGACCGATCAATAACCCGACACGGGTTCGCAAGGGGGACCGTTATCCCAGGGCTGTGTGGCAAATGCGCCTACGCGCGGAGCCGGGCGGCACAGATGCCCGTCAATGTAACGCGCGCCGGGCGTGGCGCTGTCATCGGCGCTTTCTGCGAGCTGCCGCGCGTTG
>DASXJV010000316.1:0-11826 GCA_036497205.1 Bradyrhizobium sp. | reverse complement strand
AGTAAGGGCGTCGATCTCACCAAGATTACCGACATTCAACAACTGGTGCCGATCGTGAGTTCCAAACCGGATGCTGAGTTGCTGTCCGATCTCGACAGCACGGTCGCCTGGGCCAAGTCGCAAGGCGGCGACACCGCCCGGCTCGGCATCGTCGGATTCTGCCGCGGCGGACGGACGGTCTTGGAATATGCCGCCCACAATAGCGCCCTCAAAGCGGTCGTTGCGTTTTATGGCGCGCCGGTCGATCCGCCGAACCCGCTTTGGCCGAAGAGCCCGACCCAACTTGCCCCCGAGATGAAAGCGCCGGTGCTGGGCTTGTACGGGGAGGCCGATACCGGGATTCCCGTTGCGCAAGTCGAGGCGCTGAAGGCCGCATTGGCGCAGGGCCGGGAAAACTGCCGATTCAAGATTTATCCGGGCGCACCGCACGGCTTCCACGCCGACTATCGTGCAAGCTACCGCAAGGAAGCCGCCGAGGATGCATGGAGCCAGATGCAAGCCTGGTTCAAGAAATACAAAGTGCTCGACTGGCAGCACACTAATGGCACGCGGCGCAACCGCGCGGCACGGCGCTTGACCGGACGGCCTCTGGAGAAAATGCCCGTCAGCCTATCCGAAGCGATCGCTCTTGCGACGCGGTTTGGACATTTGCTCGATTTCCCAGAGCATCCATACAAAGGCAGTGCCCAAACCGATGACGACGCCCAAAAACAGCAGCGTCAGGCCCGGGGCTGTGAGCATGGTGAACATCCACGAAACGATGCAGGCGGCGTACCGCCGAGCGGCGTCCAAAAAAGCGGCCACGGTGCAAAATACACCAAGGCCGCTTCAATCATCCTGGCTGTCCCGCTCCTCAACCTTATTTGACCGGACCGCATGGAGTCCGGCGATCGAAGGCGGCAGCGGTATCAGCCGCAGACCTGGACCGGCCGATAGTGCCAGCCGGAGCGCGAGTGCACGCGCCGCTGCACCACGTAGCAGTCGCCGCCATTGCCGTAATAGGAATCGCCGTAGGCGTAGTCCGGATAGCCGTAGTAGCCGTAGTCCGGATAGCCGTAGTCGTAGTAGCCATAATCATAGGGGTAGAAGCCGCCGCCCCCAAATCGGCGAAATCCGCGGTCGTGGTCAAACCCGCGATGGAAACCACCTTCACGGAATCCGCCACGGAAACTGCCGTCACGGAATCCACCACTTGCCATGGTTCCACTGCGGAATCCTCCGCCGCCAAAACCACCGGCGCGGAAACCGCCTCCACCAGAACCGCCGCCGTGGAAGCCGCCTCCGCCAAAACCGCCTCCGCCGTGGAAACCGCCGCCACCGCCGCCGCCAAAGCCACCACCAGCGTGGCCTCCGCCTCCGCCGCCACCACCGCCTCCGCGGGCCAAGGCAACGTTCGGCGCAAGCATGCCAACCGAGGCAGCTGCGACGACGGCTATGATCGTTTTGCGCAACATGATTGTGCTCCGTAGGATAGATCGCTCCCAGCGACTAGACTCGTGCAGCAACAGGTAGTTTCGGCTTCAGGAGAAGTTAATAGGCGAGCGTCGATAGCGTCTCTAAATTCTTGTTTAATCTAGCAGCGCTTAGAGCTGGGGATGCACGCTTGTTCACGAAAAACGGAAACTACTCGGCGGGGTGTTTACGCGGCAACATCCGCGACATCGGCCTGATTGCACAATTTGTCGCGCCGCATGGTCGAAGCGAGCTAAACTCCTTTCCCTCTGCTGCAACATCAGCGAATTCGCACCGTAACGATACAGGAGCGATCCGGCTGACTACTTAAGGAACTATTTTCGTTCGGCGCGCTTGAGTCCCGATAACGATGCTGGCGCAGGAACAGGCAACGCACGTGCGCAAGTTGATCGCCTTCGACGACGACACCTTCGACAAACTGAAGCAGTTGGCGCGCGACCGGATGGCGACCATTCAGGAACTGGCGGACGAAGCATTCGCCGATGTGCTCAGGAAACACGGCATTCCCGTCGACCTGAAGGACGCGCTTCGCAAGAGCGCATCGCTCACGAAAACACCGGCGCAAATGAACGCAAGATCGAGTCCTTCAAGGAAAACGAAATCATAGCGATCGAGTGTTCGCGGCCTCAGCCGATCTTCTTCAGGCCTTCTTTGAATCGCGATCCGTTGCCGACGTAGAATCTCGCGGCACTTCCCATCGCCGCGACTTGCGCGGGTTCAAGGGTACGGATCACCCGGGCCGGCGCGCCGATGATCAGCGAATGCTCGGGAAATTGTTTTCCTTCGGTGATTACCGAGCCCGCGCCGACGATGCTGCCGCGGCCGATCCGTGCGCCGTTCATGACGATCGAGCCCATCCCGACCAGCGCGCCATCCTCAACCGTGCAGCCGTGCAGGATGACGTTGTGACCCACGGTGCAATTCTTTCCGATCGTCAGTGGAAAACCCATATCAGTGTGGCAGGTTGAGTTGTCCTGCACATTGGAGTTTTCACCGATTTCGATCCATTCGTTGTCGCCGCGCAACACCGCGCCGAACCACACGCTCGCTGAATTCAGCAAACGGACCTTGCCGATTACCGTGGCGGTATCGGCGATAAAGTAGTTACCGTCGGCGGGAAGTTCGGGCGCCTGCCCGTCAAGTTCGTAGATCGCCATGCTTAGTAAATCTCCTGCTCGCGGAGACTTTGGCACAGCCGCACCGTTCAGGCCAGTAGTCCGGAGGCGCGCAGCGTCATGACAAAAAACGTACCGGACATCAGGCTCCAGAACCCCGCCAGGACGGTTGCCATCACTACGAATTCGAAACGGCGGCGTTCGATCCGCGCGCCGCGCAGCGTGTTGCGCATGATGATGAAGGGTGCGGCAAAGACCAGGAACGGCACTGCTGCGAACGTCTTTGGCGCCACGCCCTCCTGTAGCAATCCAAAACCCGGGGGGCGCTGCACCAGTGCCTGATATCCGCTGGCCAAGGCCCCGGCCAGTGCAAAGCCGATGCAAAGGGAGAACAGGGAATTCAACGCATCAGGCGACATCTGAGGTCTTCCGCTACACAAACGATCTCCCCTGCTTCGCAAAATTAGCGGCCTGCCGCCACATCATCCTTAAGGAACGGTTAACGCAGCGGGCGGGGACCGCGGTTCGTACATGGCTCGCGCGACATCGACTGCACGAAATCGTGCGGAAATTCGATGGCGCATGGCATATTCCGAGGTGATTCGGGCATTAGCCCTAACATCCCTCACAACGCCCCGTTCATGACATTATTCTCGACGGCACAGAACATCGCACGCGGTTCGCGCCGGCATTCCCGCGGCCACATGATTCCGATCATGCTGGGATGCGCAGTCACGGCGGGCGCGATTGCTCTGGTCGCCTATTTGCTGTGGCCGACCTGGGGGCCGGACGCTTCAAGCAGTCCGGCACGCTTGCCGGTGAGCATCGGAGCGACCCTCTTCAACGTGCCGACCATGGCGATCCGGATGAAAATTCAGCGTCACTCCGGGCCGCAGGAACGCGTCGATCTCAGCTTCGCCTTTCCTTCGCTGGAGGCTCCCGACGCGCCGAAGCACGTCAACGCCGATACTGTGGAGGAAGCGTTGCAGCCGATCGACCGGATTTTCCTGTCGATAGCGGCGCACCACGACACACTGGCGCCGGATACCCGCGTTCGCAACATTTATCCGCGCTACCTTGAACGGGCCTCGATGCCCGGGCAAGACGGATTGACCATGCGCGTATTTCGGGACGGCACGCCTTACAGCAACGAAGACCTGTTTTTTGCAAGTACGCCGGACCTCAACGCACGCTGCACGCGCGACGTTTCGACGCCCGGGATGTGTCTGAGCGAGCGCCGCATCGACGGCGCCGATCTGACGTTTCGCTTTCCGCGGAGATGGCTCGCGCAATGGCGCGACGTGGCCAATGCGATGGACCGCCTGACGGTGCAATTGCATGGGCCGAAGGGATGATCTTCATCCCTGCGTAACGGCTTCGCCGTCATCGCTGGAGGTGCGAGCCAAATTCGGTGAGCCTCAAGGAACGAGGTTCTGTGCACGCGGCCTAGCCTTCGAGGCGCCCAAGTCAGCGGCGCGATTACGCCGCCGAACGCACCTCACGAGTGAACGCAAGTTGCGTTCATCGCGGGATAACGGCGGAATGTGCGGAAACCAAGTATCGCTCAGCCCTGCTCGACCAGATCGTCCTCGAGGATCGCCATCTGGAACTGGAATGAGCGGTCGTCGTCTTCATCGTCGACGAACAGCACGCCGATGAATTCCTCGCCGATATAAACCTCGGCCGAATCGTCCTTTTTCGGCCGCGGTACCACGCGAATCTTCTGATTGCCGAACAGGCGCTTGAGATAGGCGTCGAGTTTCCTGACTTCCACAACGTCCACGGCAGTCTCCAATACGATTTTAGGTTTCGCAAAGTTTTAGGACGAGACGAGGCGAACTGCTAGCCCAACTTGCAGAAATCGTACATGCGATTCAAAGGGCTTTTATTACTTGCGCGTATTCTGATCGCAAACCGGTACCCCCGGAATCAAGTTCGAGGGCGTGCTTTTGCGGAATTCGCGCTGGAAATCAAAGTCCGATCGCGTTGATCATTTGATCCATGGTGCGTGACGGCTCGGCGCAGCCAGCCTCGCCGACGATCTTGGCGGGAACCCCTGCTACCGTCACATTGTGAGGCACGGGCTTCACCACCACGGAGCCAGCGGCGATGCGGGCACAATGGCCGACCTCGATATTACCGAGAATCTTCGCGCCTGCCCCGATCAGTACGCCATGCCGGATTTTGGGATGGCGGTCCTCGTTCTCCTTGCCGGTGCCGCCAAGCGTGACGCCGTGCAGGATCGAGACGTCGTCTTCGATCACAGCGGTCTCGCCGACGACGAATCCGGTGGCGTGATCGAGGAAGATACCCCGGCCAATCCTTGCTGCGGGATTGATGTCGGTCTGGAATACCGCGGACGAGCGGCTCTGCAGATAATACGCAAAATCCTTGCGGCCTTTTTGATAGAGCCAGTGCGCTAAACGATGAGTCTGGAGCGCATGGAAGCCCTTGAAGTAGAGCAGCGGATCGATGAAACGCGAGGTCGCGGGATCGCGGTCGTACACCGCCACCATATCGGCGCGGAAGGCATTGCCGAGATCCGGATCGTCGCGCAAGGCCTCATCATAAGTCTGGCGGATCAAATCGCCCGACAGCGCCGAATGGTCGAGACGCCCGGCGAGGCGATGCACCACCGAATCCTCAAGGCGTTCATGATGCAGCACGGTCGAATAGATAAAGGAGGCTAGCTCGGGCTCGCGGCGAACGATGTCTTCGGCCTCGTTGCGCACGCGACCCCAGATTGGATCGAGCGCCGCCAACTTCGCACCCTGCGGATTGATCTGATGCATTGCCATGTGCTGCTCCCGCAAGTTCGATTGTCCGTCATGCATTATAGCACGACTAGCGGACTGCTGTCCTGGCGCGCGCTCGCAAAAATCGGCAAAGGTGAACGTCAGCTTTAGCTTGAAATGCGCTCTAAAATATTGAAGCAGTACATTTTCTTTACACCGGCCGAAATCCGCCTCCCTCGAACGCGTTGGCTCAAAGTGGTCGGGAATTCCAGGAAATCAAGCGGCCGAGCATCGAACTATTTGCGGATTTCCGCCGGCCAACCAATCCGGGCATGGTGACCCGGAAAAATGGGGGAAGCAGCATCAATACGCAGATTTTACGCGCGCGCGTGACCGACCCGTCCTGGGTCTGGATGTCAGCCATCGCCATTCCCCTGATGTTGATCGCGCCAGCGCTGTGGAACGGCTATCCGCTGCTCCAGTGGGACACCGGCGGCTATCTGGCCCGGTGGTACGAAGGCTATCTGGTCCCCAGCCGTTCCACCGTGTTCGGTCTCTACCTCCATTTCGGCGAGGATTCGAGCTTCTGGATCAATCTCGGGATTCAGGCGCTGGCGACACTGTGGATCCTACAACTGACGCTGCGCGTGTTCGGCACGACGCGGCCATTGCGGTTGGCGGCGGTGAGTTTCGCCCTGATCCTGACCACGGCGCTGCCCTGGCTCGCCAGCACGCTGCTGACCGACATCTTTGCCGGTCTGTCGGTGCTGTCGCTCTTTATCCTGGTGCTGCACGGCGACAAGATTTCTACGATCGAAAAATGTTCGCTGTTCGCGTTTACCGCCTTCGCCGCGGCGACCCATAGCGCAACCCTTGCCGTGCTTCTCGGGCTGTGCTGCGCCGGCTGCATCGCGCGACCGCTGCTGGGCCCGCGGATCGCTGTTTCGGGGCTTGTTCGGGGCAGCCTGACAATCCTCGCCGGCGCCGCCATGCTTTTGTCAGCGAATTTCGCACTGTCCGGACAATTCGCATGGACGCCCGGAGGCTACGGCGTCGCATTCGGTCGGATGCTGCAGGATGGCATCGTCACGCGCTATCTCCGGGATCACTGTCCGCAGCAAAACCTGAAGCTCTGCCCCTATCGCGACGCATTGCCGGCCACCGCCGATCAATTCCTGTGGGGCAAGAGCATGTTCAATACGCTCGGCCGCTTTCAGGGCATGAATGACGAGATGGGCTTCATTGTTCTGCATTCGCTTGCCGAATATCCGCTCTGGCAGACCGAGGCCGCCATCGTCGCCACCGCGCAGCAATTGGTCCACGTTGCAACCGGCGAAGGCACCAACGGCTGGATCCCCCATACCTACGGTATTATCGAGCGCTACTTGCCGGCGCAGCTCGCGCCGATGCGCGCCGCACACCAACAGCATTGGGACATCAATTTCGGCGCGATCAACTGGCTCCACGTCCCGGTCGCGCTTGTCTCGATGCTGCTGGTCATCGCTATGTTCGGGCGCGCGATCTGGCGGCGGCGGCTCGACGATCTCACGCTGCTCGCCGCGACGGTCTCTTTCGCCATGCTCGGCAACGCCTTTGTTTGCGGCGTGATATCGGGGCCACATGATCGCTACGGCGCGCGCATGACATGGGTCGCAACCTTTGCGGTGCTGATATCAGTAGTGAGGCATTTCGCCGATGATGAGCCGCGCGACAACTCACCTCCGTTGTGAGAGAAAATCCAGCACGCCCGTCTTGTAAACTTTATCGCCAACCGCCCGCATGTGGTCGCGGTTGGGAATGTCGAGGACCTTTGCCCCCGGGATGATGTTTCCAAGCGCTTCCGCCGAGCCCGCGATTTCGTCCGAGGTGCCGACCGCGATCAGCACGGGCACGGTGATGCCGGCTGCTTCCTCTTTGGTCATCAACTGCCGCGAGCCGCGCAGGCAGGCCGCCAGCGCCCGGCGATCGGAGCGGGTCTGATCCGCGAAGGCCCGGAACGTCCGTCCCACTGGATCAGCCACATCATCCAGCGACGACGCCTCCAGCGCTTCCGCGACGTTTTCGCCGGGCCCGCCGCCCTCGATCAAGCCAATCCCGATGCCGCCGAGAATCGCCGAACGCAGCCGCTGCGGCTGGCTCCGCGCGAGCAAGGCCGTCATCCGCGATCCCAGCGAATAGCCCATGATATCGGCGCGCTCGATGCTCAAATGATCCATCAGCGCGCTGACATCGCCGGCCATGGTGCCGATGTGATACGCTTCCGGATCGTAGAGCTTCACGGAATCGCCATGGCCGCGATTGTCGAGCGCGATGACGCGGCGGCCGTTTTTCTTCAGCTCGGAAACCCAGGTCGGATACACCCAGTTCACGTTCTTGGTTGACGCAAAGCCATGCACGAGAAAGATCGGGTCCCCCTCGCCTTCATCGAGGTAGGCAATTTCAACAGCGCCGTTGTGAAAACTCGGCATCGGTGATTCCGTATGTTGGGAAAGGATCAGTGATCGAAAGCTGGCCGTAAAACTAGCCGTGTCAGCCCGCGATCGCCATAGCCGGCTGAGCCGCAGCCGCCATCTGCTTTTGCAACCCCCGGGCTTTCTTGCGAAGCAGCCACGACATGGTCAGGCGTTCGGTGATGGCCTTGATCGACGACAAAAAGCCGAACAGCGCCAGCAGCGCACCGAATAGCCACAGCGTGAGATCGAACGCACCGGCCGCCAGCAGCAATGCGCCGCGGCCCAGCAGTTTGAGGATAGCGCGGGTCTGGCCGCCCTTGGACTCCGCGAGCCGGACGGCGCGAGCGACATCTTTTGGGCCTTCGGCTATTTTCAGCGTATCGAGCGCGCCGCGCGTGCCGGCTTTCTCACCGACGCGTCCGACGTCCTTGACGAGACGGACCAGCGCGCCGGCTTTCTCGGCTCGAAACGCCGCCTTGATCGCGGTCATGGTCTGCCCCGGCCGCATGACCGAGCCGGACGCGACCGCATTTTGCAGCATCGGCGCGTCAACCATGTCGCGCGCCGAGCGGCCGGCCCATTGCGTAAGCCCCTCGCCCAGCCGCCCGATCTTGCGGGCATCCTTGACCAGCGTGAGACCGGCGCGCACCGGCGCCACGCCGCCGACAGAGACGTAGGTCGCCGCCGTCACCGCGAGGCCGAGGGTGGCGAGGCCAAGCACCAGCCGGTCGGTGTCCTCGCCCATAGCGAGGTGCTTGCCTTCGCGCACCACATCCCTGATGTCGCCGAACACGAACAAGTCGCCGGCGACCGTGCCGGAGAGGCTCGCGACATCGTCGGCGTTTCCGGTGACAAGGCCGCTAGCGAAGCGTTTTGCTAAATGGGACGTCGAATTTTCTCTCACGATGGCATCGCTCACCCGCCGCGATAGTTCGTCGTTAAGGGAAATGTTCTTTTCCCTGGCGAGATCGACAAAGCTGTTGGCGAGATCGGCGTCGTTTGCGGCAAGTGCCGCCTCGATGTTCTGCTCGATGACGCCCTGGTTGTTCCGCAGAGCCGAATCGAGCTGGATGTCAGAGAGTTCCGCCGGATCCTCCTGCGCCGCCAGAATGGGGCCAGCGTTGCGCGCATACGGCCATAGCACTGTGAGCGCAATCCCGCTTACCGTCATGACAGCTAGTGCCGAACCGATCCGTGACCATTTCATCCCGAAAAACCCAGTGCTTTCGCTCCCCTCAAAATGGTATGCCGCTTTTAAGACACAACAGCCCCGACGAAAGAAGGGCTTTTCTCGAACGACAAGATTGTGTCGAATTTGCATGAGCAAAATGAGCGGTCGGGGCTCTAGCGGGGCTCTGGGAATCAACTGCACCCGCCAGTATGGTGCGCGGCATTTTCAACGTGCTGCGCCGCGTTGATTGCGTCCGTCTCCATTGCCGTCCAAGGTGAATACTATGTCCGATCATGTCGTTCCGCACTTTCACAATGATGCCGGCGTTCCGCTCATTGAGATCGGTTCGCAGGAGTTCATGTGTGTGGGCGCAAATCCGCCTTTCGATCACCCGCATGTTTTTCTCGATCTGGGCAACGACAACGAAATCATCTGCCCCTATTGCTCGACCCTGTTTCGTTACGCCCCTGACCTCGCCGCCGGCGAGGCCCGGCCGTCTGAGTGCGTGGTGAGAGATAAGGTCGCCTGATCGACCGGTGGCCGCTTCACGCACCATCTTCGTCGCTGGTGCCGGGATCGGAGGATTGACGGCATCGCTTGCGCTCGCGGGACAAGGTTTTCGCGTTGTCGTTCTCGAAAGGGCCGAACGCCTCGAGGAAGCCGGCGCCGGCCTGCAGCTTTCCCCCAACGCCAGCCGCGTGCTGGTCGAACTGGGATTGCAGCCGCGACTCGCCGCTCGCGCCGTCATCCCCGACGGCATCAGCATCATGAGCGCGCGAAGCGGCGGTGAAGTCGCTCGCCTGCCGCTCGGCGAAGCCGCCACCTTTCGCGCCGGCGCACCCTATTGGGTAGTGCATCGCGCCGACCTGCAGGCGGCGCTGCAAGCCCACGTCAACGAAAATCCCGATATCGAGTTGCGGCTCGGCTGCCAGTTCGAAAACGCCGCGCCCCATGCCAAGGGACTGACCATCGTCCAGCGCAGCGGCATGACGCGCCAGCAGGAGCCGGCACTGGCGCTGATCGGCGCCGACGGAATCTGGTCCACGGTCCGGCATCACTTGTTTCCGCAGGTGCAGCCGCAGTTCTCGGGGCTGATCGCCTGGCGCGGAACGCTCGATGCCACGCAGTTGCCGCGCGAATATACCTCGCGCCGGGTGCAGCTCTGGATGGGACCGAACGCGCATCTGGTCGCCTATCCGGTATCGGGCGGGCGCCAGATCAACGTCGTCGCCGTCGTGCCGGGGACGTGGAACAGGCCGGGCTGGAGCGCGCCCGGCGAGCCAAACGAAATCAAGAACGCATTCGGCTCATCGACGTGGCCGGGCCCCACCCGGATGTTGATCGGCGCCGTCGATGATTGGCGCAAATGGGCGCTGTTCACGGTGCCCGATGGCGGCGAATGGAGCGCTGGCGCGATCACGCTGTTGGGGGACGCCGCCCACGCCATGCTGCCGTTTGCCGCGCAAGGCGCGGGAATGGCCATCGAGGACGCGGCGGTGCTGGCCAAATGCCTCGCTGAAAGTGTTGGGGAAACCGCTGCGAGCGTCACGGCCGCGCTGAAACGCTACGCGCGGCTGCGCCGCTCGCGCGTGGCACGTGTTCAGCGCGCCGCGCGGCGGAACGGGATGATCTATCATTTGAGCGGCGCGGCGGCGTTTGCCCGTGACTTGTTTATCAAGTCGATGGGGCCACAGCGCATGCTTGCGCAACAGAACTGGATTTACGACTGGCGGCCGTGAGACGGCCTTGCGAGACTGCGCAATCGTTGGCGGTTTGCGCTCAATGCACCGCGTTGCGCGACCGCGCGCCCTTGGCATTTGCGGGCGGCGCAGGTGATGCTGCCGGCGCACCGGCCGCGGCCGGCGGAGACTCATGGCATTTGTTGCGGCGCCAGGCTTCTTCGGCAAATTTCGCTTGCCCACGCAGCGCGATATAGTCATTGCGATAAGCGAGCTCGGCCACGACCGGACCGGCGACGCCGCTTTCGGCCTTCGCCATCAGGCCCTGCACGTCCGCAGTCCGGGTGGCGAGGCTTTTGCGTTCGGCCTCCAACTGCTTGCACTCGTAAAGTTCGTATTTGGCAGGATCGGCGAAACCTGCGCTCATGCTTTCGCTCATATCGGCGCAGCCACCAAGCCCGATGCCCAGCGCGAACAGCGCCATGACAGCGGCAGAGCGCGGCGAGGGTTGGCGGTGGGGAAGCCGAACAATCATGCGGCCTTCATAAATGGACAACATTGAGGTTGCGTAAAGCAGGCGCAGATGTCGGCATTGAGGCTTTGCTTTGGCTCCCGCGCTCCATTATGGAATAGGCGCGCTTCGGTGGACGAAGTTAATTCCACCTGGCCAAAAAACGCGCTAAGTATCTGATCTGGCGACCAAAGCGGACGTGGCGGAACTGGTAGACGCAAGGGACTTAAAATCCCTCGATGGCAACGTCGTGTGGGTTCGAGTCCCACCGCCCGCACCAGAGGTGGCCCAACCGGATTCGCATCTGACACGCGCAGCTCATTGCGGCAGCGATGGAAGCAGCGCTGAGCTGATATCGCGCGCGGAGCGCGTCTTTGGCAATTTTCTTCGCTTGTTTCGTTCAAGCCGCTTGGGCCATCTCCGACACGCGCTCCCACGTCGTCGCCTTCATGCTTGGCCGGGCTTCCATCCGCGCCAGCCATGCGACGAGGTTTGCGTGCGGCGCGCCCAGTACCGACCATTCCGGCGTCTGGGTGAAGAAACCGATCTGCGGCGCGACCAGGAGGTCCGCGAGCGATACTGCGTCGCCGGCGAAATAGGGTTGCTCGCCCAAAAGCCGCGCCAGTTCCTCGAACACCGCGTGCGCCTTTGGCATCGCGGCTGCGATGGCCGCCTCGTCGGGCGTCAAG
>DASXJV010000315.1:0-3545 GCA_036497205.1 Bradyrhizobium sp. | reverse complement strand
TGCCGGCGTGGGCCAAGACATTCCTCATAAAATGAACCCGGCACCTTTGCCACGTAGCATTGAGCAGCTTGGCGACGGCGGCCTTGAGCCGCTCGGCTTTGATCCTTTTCCGAGCAGTCTCTGGATCGCCGGCCCGGCGGTCATCTTTGATGAGATCGTCTGGCGCTAAGCACTGAGCCCCGTCACACCCCGAAGATCTTGCTGTAGCGTTCCTTGATCTCCGCGCTCTGCGTCAGCACCAGTTTGGGATCGGCTTGCAGCAGCTTGAAGCTCGACAACGGCGCGCGTCCCGGCTTCTCCTTGGCGAGCGCATGGAACGAGCGGTGCGCGAAGACGTCGACAAAGATTTGCTGCGCTTCCACGCTGAACAGGTAACTCTGAAACAACCGCGCGGCATTCGGATTGGGCGCGCTTCGGAAAATTCCCGCCGGCACCGGAATGACCGGCGACCCTTCCGCTGGATGCACGGTCTCGACTGGGCTGTTTTTCGCTTTCAGAAGATCGAGGTTGTAGTCGTTGCCATCGACCATCACAGCGCGTTCGCCGATGGCGACTTTCTTCGGCGGTTCGGCGGCCGATTGCACCTGCATGACCTTTTGTTGCGCCAATTTTTCCAGGTAAGGCCAGCCGAGCTCGCGCGCCAGCAGATAGGTCGTGGTCAGGATCGCCCCGCTATAGCCCGGATGGGCCTTGACGAGTTTGCCGCGCCATTTCGGATCGAGCAGATCGGCATAGCTTTTGGGCGCATCTTCGCGCTTCACGAGATCGCTGTTGTAGCCGATCGCTTCGAGCCAAGCGCAGAGCGTCGCGTGCGTCCCGTTCGGATCGACCTGCTCGGGCGGAAAGTGCTTGACCATGTCCTCGGTCACATAGGGCTCGACCCAGTCTTTGCCGGCCCAGTCGATGAAATGCGACGGATCGGTGCTGCAGACGACGTCGACAGCGTAAATCCGGCTCGACTGCTCCTGCGCGATGCGCTGGAAGATACGCTCGGCGCCCGAGCGCTCGACCCGAATGGCAATGCCGGGATATTTCGTCTCGAAGACGCGGGCTAGGCGCTCCGAGGTAGCGAGCTCGAGGGCGCTGTAGAACGTGGCCTTGCCCTCCTTGCGCGCCGCCTCGATCAGCGCCGGCGTTACAGTGCTCGGCGGCGGGGCGGCAGCCCTGAGCGGTTGCGCGAAAACGGTCGTCGCGCCGAGCGCCACGCCGGCCTTGAGCACAACGCGACGCGAAATTGGCTTGTCCATATCGTCCTCTCCCATTTGCCGCCTTCCTCTGCCGGGAAGGCCTGCACGGAAGTTTATACCGGGCGCGCGGGCAAGGTCACCTAGCGCATGATCTTCTAAGGTCTGATCGCGCGCTTGCAAAAATGCTTGACGCGCCGCAATTTTCAGTCGGCTACGCGCGCACGCCCGATGGGTGAGGTCCGCGCACGCATTCTCCTGCTCCTCATGCGCGGGACACTCCTTCCGTATCAGTCTCCATAGCGCGCACCCTGGTCTCGCAAGAGCCCAGGGTGTTCGCGTATGCGAAAGATAGCCATGGTCACCGTCACGGTCGACACGTGCCAGCTTTAAACATTTCGGACAGGTCTTTGCGAACATTGCCGAGAAGATGCCGCTGCGATTGCGCGCGCCCGCAATTGGACCGGCAACAAGGCCCGCACCGCAGCGATCCGTGAGTTCGCCAAGTAGGCCGGCCTCGGCTATCGGCGCACAGCAGATGAGGTCAAAACCCAATAGGCACAGGCCACTAATCCGGAATACAATATCAGCGCCAGCGGTGCACCGATCCCGCTCGCTGAATTCAAAGCGCGCCAGCAAGCGCGCGGCGTCTCCGCTACGCCATGGGGTCAGCGCCGATTGTTTCCGCACACTTTCATCATCCCAAGCTTGGGCGGTCAGGTCTTTGTGCCCCAAAGCGGACAACGATCGCCGATCCGTAAGCTCTGGGGGCCGTCGCTGCCAAAAGAGTTGGTGGCCGTCGCCGTCGGCCAATCAGAGGAACGAATGATGAGATTCATCGGGCTGGCCGTCGCCGTCGTCTCGATTGTCGCGGCTATGTCGGCGGAAGCGCGCCCCCACGGGCAGCGTGGTGAGCATGTTCGCGGCGAGTCATTCTCGATATCGATTAGCTTGGTAAGCAGCGTCTTCCTGGCAGTGAGCAGCATGCGAAGCTCCTGCTTTCCTCGCCTTTGACGTGAACAGGGCTGAACCCGCCGCCGCGTTTCGCTTGGGCGATGGCCAGAGCCAGCCTGTGCCTAAAGCAATGCGGGAAGCTCGTTGGCAATCCGTCCATAGATACCAACAGCCTCCTGGAGTTCCCGGATGCTAATACTCTCCGCGGGCTTATGAGCAACGTCGATATTGCCGGGACCCAGGATCAATGACGGCGCCATGTGGCTATACTCGGAGGCTTCAGTCCCTATTCCCATGACGCGGGCTTTGCGGCCGATGATCTTTTCCATAGCGCGTACCAGCGGCGCGTCGGCTGGTAGCTCGGGCGGCGGCGCTTCCGGCCGCACGTCGATGTCGAGCCCGTGAGTGGCCGCAGAGCGACGGATTTCCTCGACGACAGGCCGCGGATCGATCGACTTCGAGTACCGGAATTTGATGCGGCAGGTGGCGAGCCCGACGGTCACGTTGGGGAAGGTGCCGTAATTATCGACGACGAAGTTGAGGTCGCAGAATGGCGGATCGTACTGAGCGTCGTGAAGCGTGACGTCGCGCCTCAAGCGAAGGTGCAGGTCGCGGATATCTACGAGAAAGGGCACCAGCTGCAGGTTTGCATTCAAGCCCCGGCCGGTCGAGGAATGAGCCTGGCGGCCGTGCGAATGTACCACGAACTGAACGTCGACGCGGTGGCCGCGCAGGACGTCGAGACATGTGGGCTCGCAGACAATGAAACATTTCGGCGTCTCCTCGCGCAGCAGACGGCTTTTTGCAACCACCTCGCGGACGCCCTGCTTGGTTACTTCTTCATCGGCGGTGAGCACGATTTTCGGCCGGATCCGGGGATCCATTTGTCGAGCCGACGAAAGGAAGGCAGCGATCGGGCCTTTCATGTCGGCCGCGCCAAGTCCGGTCAGCCGGTCTCCCGCAATCGCCGCCCGAAACGGGTCCGTGTCCCAACCGGCCGATGAGACCGTATCGAGATGACCGGCAAAAGCGAGAGGCGACGCGCTTTCGGGATCAGCGGCGACTATGTTCGTCTTCGCGATGCCGTCGGCGTCTACATAGTCGATACGCTCGATCTCCCAGTATTCGAGTTGCGATTGCATAAAATTCGCAAGCGGCACGTTGGAGACCGAGCTTCGCGAGTCAATGGCAATCATCTCGCAGAGTAAGTCGACGACATTATGCATTCGATAGGCCCGCCCTGATTGATGGTCTCAGTTGATTGAGTGTCGTCCCGCTTTCAACGGCAAAATAATTAACCGAAAGGGGCACGGAAACGCGGGGGTAAATCTCACAACTTTAATTCCGACGTACTGAACGCTCGAACCAGCTATCGAGTGCCAGCAGTTATGCCGAGATCCTAGGCCA
>DASXJV010000314.1:0-5613 GCA_036497205.1 Bradyrhizobium sp. | reverse complement strand
TCGGCTTCGCGCCGTTCACCGGCGGCACGCTGTCCTACATCGACTTCATGGGCACCAAAAAATTCGTCGAGCTTTGCCACAAGCTGGAGGCCAAATACGGCTCGCGCTTCACCCCGCCGAAACTGCTGATCGAGATGGCGGGCAAGGGCGAGACGTTCTATGGCCGCTTCCCGCCAAAGAAGCTGGCCGCCGCGTAAAAATACTCTCCACCGGGTCCGGCCTCCGGCCGAGCCGATGGCAGGCTCCGCGCGAGCCGGGACCCACGGCCTGTTCGGTGAAAAGGCACTGCGGGAGGCCTTCTTCCACCACGAACGCCGGCGATCATGGGTCCCTGCTCTCGCGGGGGCGACGTTATAGGAGCACTTCGCTCGCATAACAAAAAAGGCCGCATCGATCGATACGGCCCCTTTCTTCGTCGCTATCCGCAGCAGGCTCACGCTGCCTTGAGCAGGCCTTCCATCTTCAGCGCGGCTTGCACATTCGGCCGCGCCGCAACGCGGTCCTTGAAGGCCATCAGATTCTTGAACGCGGACAAATCCATACCCGTGCGCTCGGCCCATTTCAGCATCACGAACAGATAGCCGTCGGCCACGGTGAACTGCTTGCCCATCAAATAGTCCTGGCCGGCGAGCTTGCTGTCGGCGTATTTGAACTTGCCCATGATGCGGTCCTTGAAAAACGCCTTCACGTCATCGGGGATCACCGGCTGGAATAGCGGGCTGAAATTCTTGTGCAGCTCGGTGGTGATGAAGTTCAGCCATTCCTGCAGGCGGTAGCGCTCGGGCGTGCCGGCGGCGGGCGCGAGGTTCTTACCCGAAGCCTTGTCCGCGATCGCCTGGACGATCACCGGACCCTCGGTCAGCATCTCGCCATTGTCCAGCAGCAGCGCCGGGACCTGGCCCTTCGGATTGATGCTGGTGAAGTCGTCGCCGTTCTCGGTCTTCTTGGCCTTGAGGTCGACCCTGACCAGTTCGTGGGGGAGACCGGCTTCATGCAGGGCGATATGAGGGGAGAGCGAGCAGGCTCCGGGCGAATAATATAGTTTCATCGGACTTTTCCTTCCTCTGGATTATTGGTCATGTGCGGCCCGACGACTAAATGCATTTGCATGAAATAGTCAAGATTGATGCAGCTGCATTTAGTGCGCTACACTCTGCCGTCATCTATGAGCCGGGCCATGAAACGCAAACCATCGACCGAGGCGACCGCCGCCTGGATTCGCCTGATGCGGGTCCAGAGCCGGGTGCTCGACGCCGTCGAGCAGGATTTGAAGAAGGCCGGATTTCCGCCGCTGGCCTGGTATGACGCGTTGCTCGCACTGTCGCGCGCCCCATCAGGTGAAATGCGCCCGGTCGAGCTGGAGAAGCACATGCTGATCCCGCAATACTCGACGTCGCGGCTGATCGACCGGCTGGTGGACGAGGGACTGGCCGCGCGCCGGGAGTGCAAGATCGACAAGCGCGGCCAGTTCGTCGAGATTACCGAGGCCGGGCGCGAGCTGCATAGGAAAATGTGGAGCGCGTATTCCGCCGCGATCGAAAAGCATGTCGGCTCGAAGTTGTCGGATGCAGATGCCGCGAGGCTCTGCGGTCTGCTCGACCGGTTGGGCTGCTCGTGCGATGAGCTTCAATCGCCCGCCGAAAGAGACGGCGCGCCCGCACGATGATATTGTTTTCGCCTCCAGCATGCCCGGACCGGTCGGTTCGCGGATGCCCCCGACACCGCGCGCGTTCGGTCGAAGCGCCTTTCATCCGGAATTTGTATGGCGCGTGACCAGATAGATATGACCCCCCTGCAATCGCGCGACGAGTTGGTGGCGTGGCTGGAAGCGGGCGCGAAGCCACCTTCCGAATTCTGGATCGGCACCGAACACGAAAAAACGCCATTCACGCTTCAAGGCCATCATCCCGTCGCTTACGAAGGCGCGCGCGGGATCGGCGCGCTGCTGGAAGGCATGAAGCTCTTGCTCGGCTGGGAGCCGATCATGGAGCGCGGCAACATCATCGGCTTGTATGACGTTACCGGCGGCGGCGCGATTTCGCTGGAGCCCGGCGGACAATTCGAACTGTCGGGCGCGCCGGTCGAGACAGTGCATCAAACCCAATCCGAACTGATGGCGCATCTGGCGCAGGTGCGCGAGGTCGCGGCCCCCCTCGGCATCGGATTTCTCGGGCTCGGCATGACGCCATCATGGTCGCGGGCGCAGATTCCTGTCATGCCCAAGGGCCGCTACAAGATCATGACCGACTATATGCCGAAGGTCGGCCGGTACGGTCTCGACATGATGTACCGGACCTGCACGGTACAGACCAATCTCGACTTCTCCTCGGAAGCCGACATGGTCAAGAAGCTGCGGGTGTCGGTTGCGCTGCAGCCGGTGGCCACGGCGCTGTTCGCCAACTCGCCGTTCACTGAAGGCAGGCCCAACGGTTTTCTGTCGTTCCGCTCCGAGATCTGGCGCGATACCGACAATGCGCGCGCCGGCATGATTCCGTGGGCGTTCGAGGACGGCATGGGGTTCGAGCGCTGGGTCGACTATGCGCTGGATGTGCCGATGTATTTCGTCAAGCGGGGCGACGCCTATATCGACGTCGCGGGATCCTCGTTCCGCGATTTCTTCGAGGGAAAGAATCCCGCGCTGCCGGGCCAGCGCCCGACGCTGTCGGACTGGGCCAACCACCTTTCGACGATCTTTCCCGAGGTGCGATTGAAGCGCTATCTGGAAATGCGCGGCGCCGACGGCGTGCCCTGGGGACGGCTGCCGGCGTTGTCGGCGTTCTGGGTCGGATTGCTCTACGACGACGCCAGCCTGAATGCCGCATGGGACATCGCCAAGCAATGGAATGCGCGGGAGCGGCAGGCGTTGCGCGACGACGTGCCGCGCCTCGGCTTCAAGGCCAGGATCAGGGACCGCTATCTGTTCGAAATCGCCAAGGAATGCCTGACGCTGTCGCATTCGGGGCTACGGCGGCGCGGTCGTGTCGATCACCTTGGCCGTGACGAGAGCCGTCATCTCGAGCCGCTGCAACGGATTATCGACTCCGGGCGCACCCCGGCGGAGGAGATGCTGGAGAAATTCCATGGCCCCTGGAAGGGCTCGGTGGAGCCAGCCTATGAGGAATACGCGTTTTAGATCAGCCCATTGAAGCAGCTTTGCGCCGTTCATCCAGCGTACAGGTTGATGGCGATCAAATGACATTCCGCGAAATGCGGCGCGTCCAACTGAAGCGCGGTCAGCAAAAATTGAATCCGGTTTTGCGTCCGATCGCGCTCTATATTATTGAAAGAGCGCATGATCTTATCGCCAAACCGCTTCACCCTTGGGTCAAGCCCGAGGGCATGCTTTGGCGGATCATGCGCTGCTCGAAAGCAATCGCGTATGTGGAGAGGCCGCCTACTCAGGGCGTGTTTGGTGACGTCAGCTTTTTTGGTGATCGTCACGGCCACGCGACCGGCACAAGCTCAGGCCAATTTCGATCGTCCGGGTGGCGACTATCAGAGTTCGCCGGTCGCTTCCGGCGATCCGGCGGATTGTGCGTTGGTGTGCGAACGCGACCGGCGCTGCCGGGCGTGGAGCTTTAACTACCCGACCGACACCGCCGGCGGCGCGCTGTGCTGGTTGAAGAGCAACGTGCCTGCGCGCACTCAGGACAATTGCTGCGTCTCGGGCGTGCGCGGCGCCGGCGTGGTCGAACCGCGCGGTGGCGCTGAAGAAAATTCAATCGACCGGTTCGGCGGCGACTACCGCAATTTCGAACTCAAACGCGGCGAAGGCGACGATGCCTGCAAGGTGGCCTGCGCCGGCGACAACAAATGCCGGGCCTGGACCTATGCGCGGCCGGGATATGTCGGAAAAGACGCACACTGCTTTTTGAAAAAAGAGATCAAGCCCCCGCGGCGCAAGGCCGGGTTCATCTCGGGCGTGGTGAGATAGGGCGGCTGCCCGCGGCGTCATATGGCGTCAGCGGGCAGCACCGTGAGCTCCGGCCGCAGCATTTTCCACACCCTTGCCTTCGCCTTGTAATTTGCCGCCGAGAAATTCGGCCCGCGGTTGGGCCGGACGTAGTCGTTGATGCCGTAAATCGACCGCGCGCCTTGTCTGCACATTCCATGCGGTCTGCACGAAGTATCCCGAGACGATCCAGGCGTCCGGCAGCGCCAGCGGGAACAATTCGTCGGCAATTGCTCATTGACCGGGCTGCGAAGCTGGCGGCGAGAAACGCGCCGGTGTCCATCGGCGTGCAATGCCGTCACGGCGCCGCGTTCAATGCACCGCGGTGAAGAACCGCGCCATGCGGAAACCGGACAGCCACGTCCACACCGGCTGGCTGCGGATGCCGAGGTCCCACGATCCGACCACGGCGTCGGCGCGGCCGACCAGATTATCGATCGGCAACAGCCCGACACCGCCGTCGCGCACCGGCACGCGGCTGTCGGCGGAGTTGTCGCGGTTGTCGCCCATCACGAACAAATGGCCCGGCGGCACGGTCACTTCAGGCGTGTTGTCGAGACGGCCATTGTCGCGAAGCTTGAAAATCGCATGCGCAACGCCATTGGGCAAAGTCTCGATATAGCGATAGGCTGGCTCTACTCCGCCGTTGCCGTCTTCGGCTTCGCCTCTCCCATCCGGCTTCAGCGACGCAGCATGGTCGTTGATGAAGAGCTGGCCCTGCCGCATCTGGATGCGATCGCCAGGCAGGCCGACGACCCGCTTGACCCAGGCCTGCGAGCGGTCGCCGGGCCAGCGGAACACCACGACATCGCCGAGCTTCGGTGTTTCGCCGAACACCCGTCCAGTCTCGGGCAGGTTGATCTGAATCGGCAGCGAGGCGGTGCCGTAGCCATAGGGATATTTCGACGCCAGCAGCGCGTCGCCGATCAGAAGCGTGGGCTCCATGGAGCCCGACGGCACGTAGAACGGTTCGGCGAGGGCACCCTTGGCAACGAAAACGGCAAGCACGATCGCCGCCAGCTGGACGAATTGGCCGCGCCAGCCATGCTTCTTCGCGGCCACAGCTTGATTGTCGACGCTCATCGGCCCGTTCCTCCGACCGTAATGCGCTCCATCCGCAGCGTCGGCTGGCCGACTCCGACCGGCACGCCCTGGCCGTTCTTGCCGCAAGTGCCGATGCCGGAATCCAGCGCGAGATCGTTGCCGATCATAGTGATGCGGTGCAGGTCGGTTGGCCCGTTTCCGATCAGCATCGCCCCCTTCAGCGGCGTACCGACCTTGCCGTTTTCGATTTTATAAGCTTCGGTGCACTGGAACACGTATTTGCCCGAGGTGATGTCGACCTGGCCGCCGCCGAAATTCGCGGCGTAGATTCCGTTTTTGACGGAAGCCAGAATTTCCGCGGGGTCGCGGCTACCTGCCAGCATGTAGGTGTTGGTCATGCGCGGCATCGGCACATGCGCATAGCCCTGGCGGCGGCCGTTGCCGGTCGGCTTCATGTTCATCAGCCGGGCGTTCTGGCGATCCTGCATGTAGCCGACGAGGATGCCATCCTCGATCAGCACGGTGCGGTTGGTCGGCGTCCCCTCGTCATCGATCGATAACGAACCGCGCCGCGATGCGATGGTGCCGTCATCAACCACGGTGACGCCCTTGGCCGC
>DASXJV010000313.1:0-2143 GCA_036497205.1 Bradyrhizobium sp. | reverse complement strand
AATGTGCGGTAAACGTTCGGTTAGCGCGCTGATGACGCGCATTTGTCCCGCTGAAAGCGAGACAGGATATTTTCTCAATCAGAGGTACAAAAATCACGGGGCAGGCACCTTAGCGCGGTGACCGAGCAGCCCCTACGTCGGCTCCAGCCAACCCTTGTACCGCACGATCAAGCCCGTGAGCGGATGCCGGATCTCGACATGGAAATGGAAGCGGCCGGCCTGTGTTTCCTCCCAGGAATTCGAGCGCGGGCATAGCCACATCGGCAGCGGGATGCCGAAGGCGCTCCAACGGCGCAACACCAACGACAGGCGTCCGTTGTTCGCGACCAGCGCCATGGCGAAGGTCAGTGGGCCGAAACGTTCGCACAGCAGTCCCTGCGATCGCCCGCGGCCGGCATATTGAATACTCGAAAAAGATTCGTCTCCGAACGTCCGGGCCCAGGTCTCATCGCCGCCCGCGGCGGTGAATTGAACGCTGACGGGAGTATCCGCAGTCGCTTTGGGAAAACCCATGATGGCGGCAGCCAACCGCGCCAGCGTGCTGACGCCACGCTCCACGCTGGCGCGCCCGCGCGCCGTGTGCGCGCCGCTGCAATTGTGCAACTGACGAATCGCGGCGGGCAGCGTTTCCCACGCCGTTCCCAGAATCCGCGCATAGAGCGGCATGGCGCGATCAGGCGCGTCATCGCGCGTGCCCGTATGGATCGTCCGGTTGGCGAACAGGGTTTGGTAATCGTCGAGTTCCAGTTCCCGGACGGCAGCGCGGGCGCCCGGCGACGGCAGACGTCCTTCGAGCGTCCTTCGCACCAGCGCTTCCACCGCCATCGATGGAATCAGCGGACCGTCGCTACCTTCGGCCAGCAAGTGCCACGAGCGTTTGATCGGCGCGCCCGCCTCGTTTGTACCTTCGACCTCGACGAACATGCCGCCACGGTGTTCGCCCCAGCGCAGATGGTTGGTGGTAAAATACATCAGGGGTGCCAGCATCGACAGCGCCGGCAGCAGTTTCAGGCGCACCAGCCATGCGAGCGCGGCCAAGGCGCGGTGCAGGATTTCCGGGACCGGACCCGCGCCCATCCAGATGTTTTTGGCGTCGGGCCAAAGTTCCGCGAGTGCGCGGAGGTCGGGGACATCGACCAGCGAGAACAGCGTATTGTGCAAGGGCAGATAGCCCGGCGGCGCGATTGTGAAACGCAGATGCTCGGTAAAAGGATAGCCCGTCGCGACCGCCCCGTTCCGCCGCAGCGCGACGGGCTGTCCCGAATAACCGGCAATGGCGCGAATCACGTTTTCGCCGACGCCGGCATAGGGCGACGGTGCGATGCCGCCGCGAATCACCGCCACCTGCACCATGCCGGGCGACAGATGACGCACGACCGCGGCTGTGAGCACGGGAAAGCTGGAGACCCCCGAGAGGATATAGCGATCGGCTGCACACGCTGCTTCGTCGAACGTGCGCACTCCGGCGACGAAATCCGATCCGTCGGCGAGATCGAGATAATTAATCCTCTGCGCGATGCAGGCTTCGATCAGGCGGTAGCATTCGCTACCATAGGCCTGGAACGGGCCGCTGGCGTCGACCAGGATGTCCGGCTTGAGTGCAGTGAGTTGCGCGGTGATATCAGCGTTGCGATCGAACGCCACGGCAACAAGCCGGGCCTTCGCATTGCCGTGCGTCTTGCAAAACGCATTCGCTTTCTGCAGCGAACGCCCGGCCACGATCAAGGTCAGGCGCGGCTCATTTTCCAGCAACTCGACCAGACGGCCGCCGAACGTGCCATAGCCGCCGACGATCAGGATGACGAGGTGGCTGGACATTGCGGATTTCGGTCGGGCTGCGGAAAAGCAGCTACCTTAAAATGCTTCCGCGCGCCGAACCAGATATCGTTACGCCGCCGCGGGCACCGGCAGCGCGGTGACCGACTTGATCTTCTCCATCGCAAAGCGCGAGGTGACATTCTTCAACGGCACGCCGGCGATCAGCTTCTTGTAGAACACGTCGTAGCTCTGCATGTCCGCGACCACGACGCGCAGCATGTAATCGACATCGCCGGCCATCCGGTAGAATTCCATCACCTCGGGCATGGCGCTGACCGCGTCTGCAAACTTCTTCAGCCAGGCTTCGGAATGATCGGCGCTCTCG
>DASXJV010000312.1:0-3613 GCA_036497205.1 Bradyrhizobium sp. | reverse complement strand
CTATCTAGGGAGCCTTTGTCGGGTTGCCGAGGCAGTTTTGGTCCGCCGTCCAAAGGTTTGATCGAGCGCAAAAATTTCCACGCAGGCCGCGGCGGCGAGGGCTTTTCGGCCCTTGTACCCCCAGATTCTATTTGTTACATCGTGCGGCGTTTTGGGCGCCGGGGTTTCGACCCTTACGTCCACATCCCCATGCGGTCGTGGCGGAATTGGTAGACGCACTAGCTTGAGGTGCTAGCATCGCAAGATGTGGAGGTTCGAGTCCTCTCGACCGCACCAACCTAATTTATCTTATATTTCAATCTATTAACCGCCGGAGCGGCGGCGTCCCGCGCCGCCGCAAGGCGATTCTCGCGTCCAGCACGACGGGGCCACGCTTCGGCACGCCGGCCTTGGCGCATTGGGACAAAACTTCGAGTACCCATGCTGTCGCGCTGCACTTATCCCCGCCGCCATGATTACAATGCCCTCTTAGCGGACCGGGCGGGCGGGTATCGCGATCAGAAAAACAGCCCCCTTAAGGGAGCTCCCATCGATGGCTACGGCGTCTTCCAAGCGGATCGGATCGTCGGCCACGTTTGATTCGGCTTTGTTGATCGGCGAGGGCGGCGTCCTGGCGACGTTCCCGCTGGTGCAATCCTTCGAAGGAGACGGGGAAGCGGCCGCCGTTGGCGTCGCGGTTTGCGACGGCGCCGGCCAAATATCGGCAGAGTCCTCCCCCGAGACTCTGCAGACGCTGCACGACCGGGCACGGGACGGGGCGCCGCTGGCCGAGGTCATTCTTGGCCTGCTGTACCATCATGGTCAGACCGTCGCCCAGGACGACCGGGAGGCTGCGCGGTGGTTCGGCCGAGCGGCCGAGCAGGGAGAGCCGTACGGGCAGTATTGCCTCGGACTGTCCTATTTCAGCGGCCGCGGCGTACCTGAGAGCGATGCCGAGGCGGCCACTTGGTTCTGGCGCGCTGCGGAGCAAGGACTCGCCTCGGCCCAGTTCTACCTCGGCGTGATGTCTTATGCGGGCCTCGGCGTGACGCCCGACATGAAGCGGGCGCGGATTTTCTTTCGCCTCGCGGGCGAACAGGGGCACGTCCGCGCGCAGGCGCTACTCGGCATCATGTCCATGGAGGGCACCGATACCCCGGCGAACGCCGCCGAGGCGCGGCGATGGTTCGAATACGCCGCCGCGCAAGGCGATCTCGAATCGCAATTCCGGCTGGGTTTGATGTGCAGCGCGGATCGGCAAGAGACCGATCAGGACACGCGCGAGAAACTCGACTGGTTTCGCCGCGCCGCCGACGGCGGACACGCGACCGCGCAACTGATCATGGGCATCTCATGCCGCTCGGGCAGGGACATGCCGCAGGATCTCGTCGAAGCCTACAAGTGGCTGAGCCTGGCCGCGTCGCGTGAGCCGTCGGATGAGAATCGCGCGACGGCCATCCACGAATGCGAGGCGACGGCGGCGCAAATGACCTCGGCTCAATTGGCGGAGGCACAGCGCCGGGCTCGGGCCTGGATCAAAGCGGGTGACGCGAACAATCCAAGAGAGACGTTCGCTCCCACCAAGTAGGCTCAGAACATATTAGGCTGTATACTTATAAATCAGCCTTGGCCCCAATCTTCGCAATTTCCGCGTGGTGTTTTCGATCAGGCCGCGCTGAAGTTCTTGCTGGAAACCGGCCAGATCGCGCCACGCGGCCGACATTACTCTGAAAGCAATGGCGAGGTGTTTGCGCCGACCAATAGAGGTTTATTCCGCTACATTACAAATTGTTAATTTGTGATCGAGCCATTTCCCGCGGTGCGCCTTAGCTTGCCCACTGATCGAGACTTCCTTAGATTGGTTCGAAGCTATTGGCCCTGTAGGTCAAGCCACCAACCGAGAATGAACCCCTATGATTACGCTCACTATCAATGGAACGCAGCACAGCGTTGAGTTGGAGCCCGACACGCCTCTGCTATGGGCATTGCGCGATGCTGTCGGACTGACCGGCACAAAGTTCGGCTGTGGGATCGCGCAATGCGGCGCCTGCACAGTCCACATTAATGGTCGGGCGATGCGGTCCTGCTCGGTGCCCATCGGCACTCTGACCGGCGCAAGCATCACCACTATCGAGGGGCTTTCGTCCGACGGCAAACATCCGGTGCAACAAGCCTGGCTGGCCGAGGATGTGCCGCAATGCGGCTACTGCCAATCCGGACAGATCATGGCGGCGGCGGCATTCCTCAAGCAAAATCCCAATCCGACGGATGCAGAAATCGACGCGAACATCACCAATATCTGTCGGTGTGGCACTTACGAACGGCTCCGCCGCGCGATCCATCGCGCCGCTGACCTTTTGAAAGCGTGAGGTGACGCCATGAACACCAACCTCACCCGTCGCCACTTCATCCTCACCGCAACAACCGCCGCCGGCGGACTGATGCTCGGTGTCGGCGCTGCGCCCATGATTGCCGAAGCCGCAACTGTCGTCGCTCAGCCATGGGACGAAGACAACGCCTATACCGCGAACGAAGTCGATGCGTGGATCGCGATCGATCCCGATGATTCAATTTTGATTCGCTATCAGCGCTCGGAAATGGGTCAGGGAAGCATGACCGCGCTTCCGATGATCATCACCGAAGAACTGCACTGCGACTGGTCGAAGGTGCGGGTCGAGTACGCGTCGCCCAACCGAAACGTGCGCGAGAATAAGGTCTACGGCGACATGTTCTCGAACGGGAGCCGCTCTGTCCGCGGTTCGCAAAAGAAGATGCAGCAGGTCGGCGCCAGCGCCCGCGAGCGCCTCATCGCGGCGGCGGCGGCGCGGTGGAACGTCCCCGCCTCGGAATGCACGGCCGCGTCGAGTGTCGTGACCCATGGACCGACGGGGCAAACCCTGCGCTACGGCGAACTGACGGTCGATGCGGCGAAGGTGAAGCTAGCGCAGGAACCTGCGATCAAAACCCCCGATAAGTTCACCTTCATCGGCAAGCCGATGCCGCGCATCGATGTGGTTCACAAGATCGATGGATCGGCCAAATTCGGCATCGACGCAAACGTACCGGGGATGGTTTTCGCCGCGATCACCGCTTGCCCCGTTCCGGGCGGCAGGCTGAAGATTGTCGACGAGTCCGTGGTCGCCGGTGCGCCGGGCGTCCTTCAGGTTGTGCGGCTCGACAATGCGGTGGCCGTCGTTGCCGAAGGAAGCTTTTGGCGCGCGAAGCAGGCGCTTGCACGGCTGCAGCCGGAATGGGAAACGGGCGAGGCAGGCTCCGTTGACAGCGAAAAGCTTTCGGTTGGCTTCCGTGCGTTGCTCAACAAAAAGATGCCGACTGTACGCGACGATGGCAACGTCGATCAGGCGATCGCCGGCGCGACGAAGACTTTCGAAGCGATTTACGAGACGCCCTACCTCGCGCATTCGCCGATGGAGCCGCTCAACGCCACGGTGAATCTACAGGCTGACCGTCTCGATGTGTGGGTCGGCACGCAGGCTGCCGATTGGACGACCCAAGCATGTGCCAAGTTCACGGGTCTCAAGCCGGAACAGATCTACGTCCATAATGCCTTTGTCGGCGGCGGCTTCGGACGGCGCGATGCGAGCGACGAGATCGCTCAAGCCATTGCTATCGC
>DASXJV010000311.1:0-9718 GCA_036497205.1 Bradyrhizobium sp. | reverse complement strand
GACCGCGGCAAGGGCATTCCCTACGAGGGCAATTACACCGCCTGGCTGTCGCAGAAGCAAAAGCGGCTCGCGCAGGAAGGCCGCGAGGAAGCCGCGCATCAGCGCACGCTGGAGCGCGAGAAGGAATGGATCGCGGCTTCGCCGAAAGCACGTCAGGCCAAATCCAAGGCGCGCTATCAGCGCTATGAAGAACTGTTGAAACAGGCCAGCGAAAAGCAGACCCAAACCGCGCAGATCACGATTCCCGTGGCCGAGCGGCTGGGTCAGAACGTGGTCGATTTCGAGGGTCTGACCAAGGGATTTGGCGATCGGCTTTTGATCGACAACCTCACATTCAAGCTGCCGCCGGGCGGCATCGTCGGCGTGATCGGCGCCAACGGCGCCGGCAAGACCACACTGTTCCGGATGATTACCAAGCAGGAGACGCCGGACAAAGGCACCATCACGATCGGCGAGAGCGTTCATCTCGGTTATGTCGACCAGTCCCGCGACAGTCTCGACGGCAAGAAAAGCGTGTGGGAGGAAATTTCAGGCGGCAACGAGCTGATCCTGCTCGGCAAGCGCGAGGTAAACTCGCGCGGCTATTGCTCGTCGTTCAATTTCAAGGGCGCCGACCAGCAGAAGAAGGTCGGCTCGCTGTCGGGCGGCGAGCGCAACCGCGTGCATCTGGCGAAGATGCTCAAATCCGGCGCCAATGTGCTGCTGCTCGACGAACCCACCAACGATCTCGACGTCGACACGCTGCGCGCGCTGGAAGAGGCGCTGGAGGATTTCGCTGGCTGCGCCGTAATCATCAGCCATGACCGCTGGTTCCTCGACCGCATCGCCACCCACATTCTTTCCTTCGAAGGCGACAGCCATGTCGAATGGTTCGAGGGCAATTTCCAGGACTATGAAAAGGACAAGATGCGAAGGCTGGGGCAGGATTCCATCATCCCGCATCGGGTGAAGTACAAGAAGCTGACGCGGTGATCTGATATGAACCGGCCGGCATTTATGGTCGCGGTGATCGCCGTCATCTGTGGATTGTCTCCCGCCCATGCCGCCGACGCCGGCTTCACGCAGTTCATCGCGTCGCTGTCGCCGGAAGCGCAAGCGGCCGGCGTATCCCGGGCGACGTTTGATGCCGAGACCCGCGGTCTCGAGCCGGACTACAAATTGCCCGATCTGATATTGCCCGGGCGTCCCGCGACTGGTGCGCCCTCGCAGGCCGAGTTCGTGCAGGTGCCGGCGGATTATCTGAAGGAAGCCAGCATTGCGCGGCTGGCCACCGAAGGGCAGCGGCTGATGCAGAAGCATCGCACAGCGCTCGCCGCGATCGAAGCGCGCTTCGGCGTTCCCGCGACGATCGTGCTGGCAATCTGGGGCCGCGAAACCGACTATGGCCGCTATACGCTGCCTTACGATGAGTTGCGCGTGCTGGCGACGCAGGCCTATGTCGGCCGCCGCAAGGATCAATACCGCAGCGAGTTAATCCTGGCGTTGAAGATCATTGGCGACGGCGAGGTGGCGCGCAAGGATATGCGCGCGTCCTGGGCTGGGGCCACCGGCCTTACGCAATTCCTGCCGTCGGAATTTTACAAGCACGGCGTCGATTTCGACGGCGACGGGCATAAGGACATTTGGCATTCGGTGCCGGATGCGCTCGCCTCCGCTGCGCAGCAGCTCGTCAACAAGGGTTGGCAGAGCGGCCTGCGCTGGGGCTATGAGGTGCGCGCGCCGGCCAGTGTCGACTGCACATCCGGCGTGCCGGAAGTGACAAAACCGATCGGCGAATGGCTGCGCGAAGGCTTCGTGCCGGTGCGCGGGCAAAAACTCAGCGCAACCGAGCAGTCGCAGCCGGCCTCGCTGCTGCAGCCCGAGGGTATCTATGGCCCGGCGTTCCTGATCACGAAGAATTACTTCGTCATCAAGGAATACAATTTCTCGGACCTGTATGTGCTGTTCGTCGGGCACCTCAGCGATCGCATGTTGAGCCCGCAACCGTTCGCGACGCCGTGGTCGGCCTCGTCCCAGCTGCGCACCGCCGATGTCGAAGCCATGCAACGTCACCTTACCCGCATCGGTCTCTATGCCGACAAGGTGGACGGCAAGGCCGGAATGAAGACGCGCGCGGCGCTCGGGGCGTACCAGAAATCGGCCGGGCTGAAGGTGGATTGCTGGCCGAGCGAAGCGGTGCTGCGCTCGATCGGCGCGGCGCGGTAACGCGTATCCCGCAGAAGCACGCCGTCGGACTTGATCCGAGGGCGAATGCCGGCTTTGCGATCAGAATACGCGCAAATGAAAGAAAAAACCCGGCCGAAGGTTCGGCCGGGTTTCGAACTTGAAACGCGCGCCGGAAGTTCCGCGCGCCAATCCGATCAATCGCAAACCTGAACGCGTCGCATACGCCAGCCGTATCCGTCCCAGAACCGCTCGCGAACCAGACGGCAGGGGGCCTCTTCGACATAGACCGGGGCGGGGGCAGCATATACCGGAGCCGGGCGGCTTGCCGCGATCGCGCCGCCGAGCAGCGCGCCGCCGATCAGACCGCCGGCAACACCCGCCGCAATTTGGCCATCCCCGGCCTTGGCGGTCGGCGCGACCGACACCAGCGAAGCAGCGATCGTTGCGACCGCGACGAAGGCAGCAAAAGTCTTCTTCATGTCTTGGGCTCCTGGAGATGGCGCCTTCAGTCAGCGCCGGGTTTAAGATGACTCACACGCCGTGTTCGAAACTGCCCGTCTCGCTAAGAAAGCGCACAACAGTCAATCGAAAGTAAACGTCCGCAGGCTGGTGGGCTGAAAAAAAGGTTTTTTCAGGCCAAGAGCGAAAGACGTCCCCGAAAACACGCTAATTCCGGGGACGCCGAACCTGTTTGTAACGAAGATGAATGGACTTCAGCCGCAAACCCGCACGCGGCGAACCCGCCAGCCGTAGCCGTCCCAGAAACGCTGCCGCTGCCAGACGCAGCCGCCATAGTAGTCACCGGCGACGTAGGCCGGACCGCCATAACCGTAACCGGGTCCGTAATAGCGGGGTCCACCATAATAGCCGGGGCCATAGTAACCGTTGCCGGCCGCAATCGCGCCGCCCACAATGGCGCCGCCGAGCAGTCCGGCAGCGACGCCAGCGGCAACGCCACGTTGCGCATGGGCCGGGGCGGGCGCCGCCACGGCCGAAACAGCGAGGGTGGCGACGGCAACGAGTGCCATCAACGTTTTCTTCATTGGGTACCTTTCTCATCGAGCAAGGACAGCGGTCAAAGCGGTCCGTCAAGGCGAAAGTTCCACATTTCGCTTGAATGATCAATGAACGGGATCGCCACATTTCGCGACGAATATTGGCCAGGCCGTTGCCTTTTTGCAACGCACCCTCCTGCGCCCTCCGGCGGTTCAGCGCGAGAGGAAACGATGACGAGTGCGATGGCGGTAATGATACCGGCGGCGGCTGGTGCATCTCCAATTGGTTCGGCGGCGACAACTCCGCGTCAAATAGTTCGCGCAATCCGAGCGACGCAAGGCGGAGGAGGCGCTGACGGAGGTGACGGACGCGATTAACGCTGCGCGCGGCTGAACAAGGAGTAGTATTTTGATCTGCCGCAAGAGAAGCCCTTAGACTCATTCTAGTTCGTAATTGGGCATCATCAGTTTGGAATCACTTGAAAAGACGCTTTTTCCTTTTGCATCCGGTCGCGGTGATAAATATCTGCTAAGCTTGGCATCACCGATGAGCTCCCCTCTTTATGATTGTTTGTTCCTGCAACGTCATCAGCGACCACGATGTCCGTAGTGCCGTCAACGTCTCCGAAGACCTTCCGCGCAATGCCAAGCAGGTCTATGGCTGCCTCGGTTGCAGCGCCGAATGCGGCCGGTGCGCCCGCACTATCAAAACCATCATTGACGAGGCTCTCGGTGCTTGCGCCAAGGCCTGCCATTCCGGGTGCCCGCACAGCCGGACGGAGACGGACTCGCGCGTCGACGGCGAATTTCCCCTCGAAGTTGTCGTCTGAAATCCTGAATCTGGTTCGCTTCCCGAGCTGGTCCTTTCGGCATAAGGTTATTCCCGCCTGTAGTGTGACTTGGTAGTGTTCCAGATTACTTTTCGAGGGCCAACTTGATGGGCCCTGGCAGCGGAGTGCATCATGCAGGGCGATGCAAAAGTCATCGAATATCTCAACAAGGGTCTGCGGCACGAGCTCACCGCCATCAACCAGTACTGGCTGCATTTCCGGGTGCTCAACAACTGGGGTTTGCTGGAGTTGGCCAAGCAGTGGCGCAAGGAATCCATCGAGGAGATGAACCACGCCGACCGCTTCACCGATCGCATCCTGTTCCTTGACGGGTTTCCCAACATGCAGGTGCTCGATCCCTTGCGCATCGGGCAGAATGTCAAGGAAATCATCGAGTGCGATCTTGCCACCGAGGTTAGCGCCCGTAACCTTTACCAGGAAGCCTCGACCCACTGCCACAGCGTCAAGGACTACGTCTCGCGCGATCTGTTCGAAAGCCTGATGAAGGACGAGGAACATCACATCGACTTCCTCGAAACCCAGCTTGATTTGATCGGGCGGCTCGGGCTTGAGCTTTACACCCAGAAGCATGTTGGCGGGCTCGAGAGCGAGTAGAAGGTTCGTGTTGCAACGCCAGCAGTCGTCATCACCCCCGAAAAGCGGGTGATCCAGTATTCCAGAGCGTTTGCGACTAGCTGCGAGGCCGCGGCGTACTGGATACCCCGCTTTTCCGCGGGGTATGACAATCAACTTTGCCGCGGTCGCGGATGATGGCGTGGGCCGAACCTTCGCGTGCGATCCTCCACGGCGTTGCGCTTCGTATCACATCGTCCGCTGCGGCGCGGTCTGCAGCAGCTCCTGCAGTTGCCGCTTGTAGAGGGTCGCGGCTCCGGTCGTGAGATGTCCGCGCGTCTCGGTGGAGGCCGGGATCAGATAGAGCCGGCCGTTCTTGACGCGCTTCAGCGCGGCGTCGGTGATACCCGTTTCCGGCGGATTGCGTTCGTCGTCGGCGGCATTGATCGCGAGCAGCGCGGCCTCGATCCGCTCCAGCCCGGCGGAGGGATTGTAATCGTGCGATGCTTCCCATTGGTAGATAAAGTCGTTGGCGTCAGCCGTCACCGGCGTCGCCAGCCGGTTGTCCACCATCTTGTCGGCTTTCGCCGCCGTCGGCGCCAGCGCCTGATAGGCGAGGGTGCCGCCGGCCGAAGCAATGCCATAGGCGTTGATGGCGTATTTCATCATGCGTGGCTGCGCGGTGTAGTTGCCGCCATTGTAGTCCGGATCGTTGCGGATGGTCTCGAGCATCGCCCGCCGCAGCATCCAGTTGCGCGCCGCCATTTCGGTCGGCTGCGACGCCATCGGCACCAGCGCATCCATGGCTTGCGGATACTTCACGCCCCAGATCCAGGTGTGCATGCCGCCCATCGAATTGCCGATTACCAGCCGCAGGTGCTTGATGCCGAGGCCTTCCTTGATCAGGCGGTACTGCGCATCGACCATGTCTTCGTAATCGTATTTCGGAAATGTCGTCTTCATGCCGTCGGAGGGTTTCGATGATTTTCCATGGCCGATACCGTCGGGAATGATGATGTAGTATTTCGACGCATCCAGCGGCTGGCCGGGGCCGAATAGCTCGCCCGCGAAGGCCGGCGTCAGCATGCTCGCCGCCGAGCCGCCCGAACCGTGCAGCACCAGCACCGGCTGGCCGGTCGGCTCACCGACGGTGGTATAATGAAGGTGCAGTTCCGGCATGGTTTCGCCGGTGTGAAATTTGAAATCTTTTGCGATCCAGTCGCCCTGCTTCGGCGCGGGATAGTCCGCCGCCACAGCGGCGAATGATGTCACCGCAAAAGCGGCCGATAGCGCCGCGCGTAAAAATCTCATGATGCTTCTCCCCGGAGCGCGGCCGCTGTTGGCAGGGCCGCTTGGGCGCCAGCCTATCACGCCTGGAAGACGATCGGAGATGGCAGCGTTGCGGAGACCCACAAAGATTTTTCGTTGAATGTGCGTCGTGCGAGGGGAATACTACGATTTGTCCTCGACATCTGTCTCGGGTCGGTCGCCACCGGCGGCGGTCTCGATGTGCCATTTGCCGTCGGCCGTCTCATATTCGATCGCCTCGGTACGCCCCGGCACGCGCTGCTCGGCGGCGGCGCGCCTGGCGGTAGCGAGTGCTGCGGCGCGGGTCGCGAAGGCTTCCGAAAATACGCCATCGACGGTGTAGGCCCAACCGCCGTCATGCTGAACGATTTTGTAGGTGACACGGGACATGCAGCACTCGCTGGTTTGCCGGAACGCGGCACCGAGGGGGGTGAACGCCAGGCCCATTCTATGCCAAAATCAGCCCGCGATGTAGGTCTTGCTTTCAGTGGATCGTCCTTAAGCTGAGGCCGCCGGAGTAGGGCAAAGGAGAAGACAATGTGCCGCAATATCAAGACACTGTTCAATTTCGAACCGCCCGCGACCGAGGATGAAATCCACGCCTCCGCGCTGCAGTTCGTGCGAAAACTCTCGGGCTTCAACAAGCCGTCGCAGTCCAACGCCGAGGCGTTCGACCGCGCGGTCGCGGAAGTCTCGGCGTCAGCGCGGCGGCTGCTGGCATCGCTTCACACGCATGCGCCGGCGCGCGATCGAGAGATCGAAGCGGAGAAGGCCAAGGAGCGCTCGCGGCTGAGATTCGGGTGAGGTTTCGAAAGGCCGAGGGCTGCAGCCATGTCGATAGACATGGGAGATAGACATGGGAATGGCTCCATCCGGGATTTCCGCCCGGCTGGCGCTACGCTATTCACCAGGCGCGGGCACGTCGATTCCGTCGGCCGAATATAGCCGAATCTTGTTGCGCAAGGTTCGTACGGATACCCCGAGCACGCGCGCGGCGCGGGTGCGATTGCCGTCGCAACGCGCCAGCGTTTGCAGCACCAGCTCCCGCTCGATCTCGCCGACGGTCGACCCGATCAGCAACGGCACGACCTGGTTCAGGGCCAGCGAAAGCCTCGGAAGTTCCGGCGCGGGTACAGCGGATTCATGGGTCATGACACCTCCCGATCAACGCACGCTCCAATCGTGGAGCGGTAACATCGAGAACGAACAACCCCCAGCATGCGGGACCGTGGGCGGAGTCGGTTAACAAATCCTTAACGCGCGGCGAAAGTGCACATCTTCCATACATCGAGCCGGGCCATGACAGCCGGTATTTCCGTCAAACCTCCCGCTCAAATCGCCCGATAGCCGCCATCCGCCATCACGATCGATCCGGCGCGGCCGAGCGGGGTGTGATATTTTTGCGGGATCGGGACTATTGGCGCGCACCTGTGCGTTCAGCGGCGTTTCGATGCCCTGGACGCGCTGATGAAGGCGAGATGAACCGCGTCCTCGCACAAGAGACGATACCGGATCATGTCGTCTTGCCGACCGACTCATGAACGGCGCAACAGTGCCGCACGACGTTGTCGTGCGCGGCCACAAATTGCCTGAGCGGCGTGTCGATGTCGTAGAAATAGATGTTGGCGATGAAGCCATAGATGCCGGCATCGATGCTGGTAGGGTTTTCGCCGTGCATATAGCCTCGCGGGGGGATGAGACCGGCGAGCGCGCCGAGATCGGCGAGCCCGCGCGCCATTGCGGCATCGGGATCATAGCGGCCGATGCCCTGGTAGTAGTAGCGTTGGGAATTGTACGCCTGCGCCTTGGCGAGGCCCTCTTCCGTTAGATTCGGATGCTCGCGCAGCAGCGCATCGCGGAACGAATGCCAGTAGCGCTCGTCCTTCCACCGCGAATACGACATCACCCAATAGAGGTCGTCGAGCATGCGGGTGATCAGCAGGTTCGTGGTTCGCTGCGCCGGGGTCAGCGCGGCGTCGATCGCCAGCCGGTATTTTTGGCCGACATAGGCCAGGATGGTCTCGCTGTCGCCGACCGTATCGTTGCCATCAACGATGTAGGGAAGCTGGCCGCGCGGCGCCTTCGAAGCGTCGAAAATGTGCTCGTGCCGGAACGGCACGCCTGCCAGCCGGAGGAATGCAAATACCTTGAGGCCGTAGCCGTTATTGTCGGCGACGCCAAACAGCGTTGGGTAGGAGTAAAGCGTGAGCATCCGGGGCCCGTTGAAGTCAGAGGCAGGCAACGCCAACCGGCCGGGCTAACATAAGCGATGCCCTGCGGCTTGAGGAGGGGTGAATCAGCGCCCTGCCAGAGACGCGACGCATTCGATTTCGATCAGCATCGCGGGGTTGGGAAGCGCCTGGACGACGCAGGTCGTGCGGGCGGGGTAGGGCGGCGGCCCGAAGGCCGAAGCATACAGCGCGTTCATCGGCGCGACGTCGGAGGCGCGCGTCAGCAGCACGTTGACCTTGACCAGATCGCGAAAGCTCGCGCCCGCTTCGTCGAGAACGCGCTTGATGTTGCGAACCACAAAACCGAACTGCGCCTCGAAGCCGTCCGGAATCGCGCCGTCGGCGTCAAATCCGGGCATGCCCGAGACGAATAGCAGATCCCCCGTCCGCGTCGCGAACGAAAGCGGTGGCGTCGTCATTCCGGCGGGAGCGGCGAAGTGTTTTATGGGAGCCATGGGTCATCTCTCGTCTGAGGCAGGCAAGTGTAGCGCAAAGGCGAGCAGGTCGTGAAGATAGGACGTGGGGTGGGTTAGGCGACATTTCCGTTGTTGCGCTATGAGGGAAGGTGGAAGCCGTGACTGCCTAGGGGAATAACGGCAATGAGCCACGGCGGATTACGGACCTCCAACACATCCCGGCGCCCCGTAAGGCCAGAGTTCGGACCAGCGGCATGGAGTGCGAATACGCTTTGCCTGTGCGAACCATAGGCTACACTCGGTAAGCGCGACTCGATCTCCTGCGCGACACTCACCTGCTGACAAACTCCCCGGGGAACCTGACCGATGAAGATAGCATCCACTATTCGTGTTGCGCTGGTCGCGCTGACGGCTTTCGCCGGCGCCGCTCTGTCCTCCGCCTATGCCGACAGCGGCACCGTTTCGCTGACGATTTATAAAGCGGGATGGATCATCGGCGGCTCGGGCGGCGGCGGTACGCTGAACTTCCGCGGCAGGAGCTACGGGCTTTCCGCCGGCGGACTGGACTACGGCCTCGTGTTTGGCGGATCGAAGACGGTGCTGCGCGGCCGGGTGAGCAACATCAACCGGCCGTCGGATGTCGCCGGTGTCTATGGTGCGGCGGGCGCGGGGCTTGCGGTCGGCGGCGGTGCCCGCGCGATCGTGCTGACCAACCAGAAGGGCGCGGTGCTGGAGCTGTCCGGCCAGCAGGTCGGGCTGATGGCCAATGTGGACCTGAGCGGGCTGGCGATTACGTTGAAGTAGCGTTGTAGGGTGGGTTAGCCGCAGGCGTAACCCACCATCCCGGTCGGAAAAGATGGCGGATCACGCTTACAATCTGCCCTACGATTCTAACCGTCATTGCGAGCGAAGCGAAGCAATCCATGCTCAATTGGGAAAGATGGATTGGTTCGTCGCTTGCGCCCCTCGCAACGACGGTTCCGGCAATTCAGATTCGATTGTCAAACAGCGAGAGCATGTGCGTTCGCATTGCCGCGGCGCGATGCGCCCGAGCTTTGCGTCGATTTCCACCCTCTGAAAGAAGAGGGCGCAGGGAAAGCCGGATGCGCGCTGCACCCGCGGTCTCGTGTGCAAAATGCACAAGGAAAAAACGCACACGAGCATACAGGTTCAGCGGAGGCATCCGGCTTTCCCTGCGC
>DASXJV010000310.1:0-4027 GCA_036497205.1 Bradyrhizobium sp. | reverse complement strand
TTTCGATCCCCGCCTTTCTTTTGAGGATTTCGCCGGCGAGTTGCGGAGTCGTTCCGGCCCCTGGGCTGGTCCAGTTCAGCTTGCCCGGATTGGCTTTCGCGTAGGCGATGAACTCACGCATGGTTTTGATTTTGGACCGCTCTGGCACCACGAAGACGTTGGGGGACGCTCCGAGCACCATGACCGGGACGAGGTCTTTTATCGGATCGTAGGTGACATGTTCGTAGAGGCTCGGATTGACCACGACGGCGCTTGAACAGCCCAGCAGCGTATAGCCGTCCGCGGGTGCGCGTGCGACCACGGATGTGCCGATATTTCCACCCGCGCCGCCACGATTTTCAATGATCACCGGCTTGCCGAGCGCCTCGCCAAGCTGCGTATTGATCAATCGCATCGCCACGTCGTTTCCGCCGCCCGGCGGAAAACAAGCGATAATCGTGATCGGACGATCGGGATATTCAGCGCGCGCCGGATCGATTGAGATCGATCCTATCACTGCGATGGCGAAAAGTGCCGCCATCAGCCGCCTGTTTCGAAGCGCCGTCGCCTTCGCAGATATCTTGGGCATGGATGTTCCTCCCAGATTCTTCTTTTGTTGATTTAATTAAGCGCCGCACGGCGGCGATCAGTTTAGGCCCTATTTGATTTTCAACCCCGCTTTATCTATGATGTCCTTGTACATCGGCACTTCGCGGGCGATGCGGGCGCGGAAGGCATCGGGGCCCTCAGCGACCACCGGCAAGCCGATCTTTGCATAACTCTCGCGGACATTCGGACGTGCAAGGATCGCCGAGAGCTCCTTCGCCAGGCGGTCGATGATCGGCTTCGGCGTTACGGCCGGAGCCATGATGGCCTGGAAGTTATCGGTTTCCGCGTCCTTGATGCCGAGCTCATCGAGTGTCGGGACATCCGGCAAGTCAGGCCAGCGGTTCTTGGATGCCACGGCGATTACCTGTACCTGCCCATTCGTCACGAGGCCGGAGACCGAACCGTAATTGGCGGCATACATGTCAACTTGCCCGCCGAGCACGGCGGTCATGGCCGGACCTGCGCCGGGAAACGGAATATGCACAATGTCGATGCCGGTCTTCACTCTGAGCAGCTCGCCGGCAAGTTGCGGGGTTGTTCCGGCCCCTGGGCTGGTCCAGTTCAGCTTGCCCGGATTTGCTTTCGCGTAGGCAATAAACTCACGCATGGTTTTGATCTTGGACTGTTTCGGCACCACGAACACGTTTGGCGACGCTCCGAGCACCATGACCGGCGCGAAATCCTTGAACGGATCGTAGGCGACATGTTCATAAAGGCTTGGATTGACGACGAAGGCACTTGAACAGCCCAGCAGCGTATAGCCGTCCGCGGGTGCGCGGGCGGCCGCGGCGGTGCCAATATTTCCGCCGGCGCCGCCGCGATTCTCGATAATGACCGGTTTGCCAAGTGCCTCGCTGAGTTGTGTATTGATCATGCGCACGGCAACGTCGGTGCCGCCGCCAGCCGGGAAACAAACGATCAAAGTGATCGGGCGTTCGGGATATTCGGCGCGGGCGCTGCCCATCGAGATTGGCGCTAATGCCGCAATGGCAAGAAGCGCCGCCATCAGCCGGCACTTCCGGAGCGCCATGAGTTTCGTGGATGTCACAGACATGGACGTTTCTCCCCACATGTTGCCTTTTTTGATTGAATTTGGCTCTTGAAGGACGATCATGGCCTGGATCGGCTCAATCAGTTTGCCTCCCGCTGTTCCGCCGTTAGTTTTGTTGAAAGCTGATCAGCCTTGCCCATCTCAGCGGCATCAAGCCGCCAGCCACTTGCCGCCACGTTATTTTTGACCTGCTCCGGCGTGCTCGCTCCTGCGATTACGCAACCGACCAGCGGCTTCGACAACAGCCAGCCGAAGGCAAGCTCAAGCAGGGAGCGGTCCCGTTGCGCGCAGAATTCACGCAGCCTCTCGACGATGTGGAAATTTTCGTCGTTGAGGAAGCGTTCTGAGTAGCGCGTGCGCGAGAGACGAGTGCCTTCCGGGAGCGGCGCGCCGAAAGCGTATTTCCCAGTCAGCATGCCGCTGGCGAGCGGAAAATAAGGCAGCAATGAAAGGCCATTCGCCTCCATCGCCGGAACGAGCGCGGCCTCTATCTCACGCGATAGCAGGCTGTACTGATCCTGACACGTGACGAAGCGATTCAAACCGTTTGCTTGCGAGATCCGTTGGGCTTCCGTCACTTGCGCGGCGGACATGTTCGAGCATCCGATGTAACGGACCTTGCCCTGCCGAACGAGGGTATCAAGTGCTCGCAATGTCTCCTCGATCGGGGTCGTCGGATCGGGGCGGTGCAAATAGTAAAGGTCGATCCAATCAGTCTTGAGGCGCTTGAGGCTGGCCTCGACCGCAGTCATGACATAGGCGTACGAGCCGCCTTTGAGTTCACCCTCGTCATCCATCGCCAGACCGAATTTGGTGATGAGCACGACATCCTTGCGCCGAGTGCCGAGGGCCTTGCCCAATATGCTTTCCGAGCCACCGCGATTCCCATATATGTCGGCGGTATCGAATACCGTAATGCCGGCATCGAGCGCGGCATGGACGACATTGCTTGCCGCTGAAAGATCCAGCCGAATACCGAAATTGTTGCAGCCCAGCCCAACAGCCGAGAGCCGTAAATCCGTCGTGCCGAGATGACGCTCAGCCATGGGGGCTTCTCATGGGCCGCCGAGCACTGTCCGTGCGTAGCCGCCGAGTATCAGATCGCGAGTATCCGATTCGATCGACAGGGCGCGCACCCGCGCAACGCAATCCAGATTACCCATGTCGAACGGATAATCGCTGCCCAGCAACACACGATCAGGTCCGGCCGAACTGATGAGGAATTCAAGCGCCGGTTTCGAGTGCAGAATCGTATCGTAGTAGAGGCGGCCGAGCGAGGCGCCGGGACCATTGGGAAGGTGTGCCTTGGCTTCCGGGCGGACGTCATAAGCGTGCTGAAAACGCCCGGCCTGGTAGGGCACGTAGCCGCCGCCATGCGAGAGGCAGATTTTCAGCCGCGGATAGCGTTCCAGTACGCCGCCGAACACAAGGCTGGCAGCAGCGATCGTGGTATCGAACGGGAGCCCCACAAAATTCTTCATGTAATAGGAGCCGAGACGCTCGCCGAAGATGCCTCCATGTGGATGGATGAAGAGGAAGGCGCCGAGTTCCTCTGCGGCCGCCCAAAACGGCGCGAGCGCGGGATCATCGAGATTGCGGCCATTCACGTTCGTGCCGATCATGGCGCCGCGCAGGCCGTGCGTCGTCATCGAGCGGCGGAGTTCTTTAGCCGCGAGTTCCGGTGCCTGTAGCGGCACGCTGCCAAGACCGATGAATCGATCGGGATTCCGCTTCACCACAGTTGCGATTTCTTCATTCTGGATCGCCGCGCAGGCCAGCGCCAACGCTGGCTCCTGACCGTAGTAGAAGGTGAAGACAGTCGGCGAGAGCACTTGCACGTCGACGTCATTGGCGTCCATATCGCGCAGACGCAGATCGACGTCCCAGATTTCACTCGGCATCGGATCCTGCACGACTTTGCCGTCGACCTCGAGCGTGGCCTGCGGCGTGCTGCGGCCTTTCAGCACTGGCGCCACCTTGGGCGATTCCCTGGCGAGCAGTCGCATCGCTTCTTCGGTGAGGATGTGCGTATGCGAGTCGATCGTTTGGGGCATTGTCACTCCACGTCACAAAGGACTACCCGGCGGTCCGGGCATGTAGGACGCACATTTCGGCGGCGAGTTTCTCGGCCAACATGATGGTCGGGATATTCGTGTTACCACGCGGGATCGCTGGCATGATGGACGCGTCGATGACACGCAACCCGCCCACGCCGTGAACGCGCCCGCTGTTGTCGACAACGGCGTGCGGATCGTCCGCCCGCCCCATGCGGCAGGTGCCGGACACGTGGAACGTCCCGGCGACATTGGCGCGGACATAGTCCGCGAGCGCTGCATTGTCGTTGACGAGGCTGGCGAGATCGATCCGACTTCCTGTCAGGCGCCCAAA
>DASXJV010000309.1:0-24359 GCA_036497205.1 Bradyrhizobium sp. | reverse complement strand
GCGAAGCCGCGCCATGCGACCAGGCGAACGGTCGACCGCGGTGACGCGCGCGCCGGCTTTTGCAAGCTGCGCCGTCTTGCCGCCGGGCGCGGCGCAGAGATCAATGATGGTTTTGCCGGCGATGTCGCCGAACAAGCGCGCCGGCAATGCGGCGGCGGCGTCCTGTACCCACCATTGGCCTTCGGCAAAGCCCGGCAGCATGGTCACCGAGCCCTGCAGCAGCGTGCGCACGGTTCCCGTCGGCAGCGTTTCGCCGTGCAGGCGGGTCGCCCACTGTTCGGCATCGGACTTCACGGTGATATCGAGCGACGGCTCGTGGCTGATCGCGACCGCGATGTCGCGAGCAACAGTCTCGCCGTAATGGGCGATCCAGCGCGCCAGCAGCCACGGCGGAACGTCGAGCGTCTGCGACTTGACCTCGTCGATCAGCGGTTGCGCCTCGCGCGCGCAGCGGCGCAGCACTGCATTGACGAGCCCGGCATATTTCGCGGCCCGCCGGTCCGACTGCACCAGCCGTACCGACAGATCGACCGCGGCATGATCGGGCACATCCATCCAGAGAATCTGCGCAGCGCCGATCAGCAGCGCACTTTGCGCGCGCGGCGCATCGGTCGGGATGCCGCGATCGAGCAGCCGCGACAGCACATGGCCCAACGTGCCGAGCCGCCGCAAAATCGTCGCGACCAGCCGCCGCATCAAGGCGCGGTCACGATCGGCGAGGGCCTTCAGTCCGGGATGTGCGGCGGCGCCGTCGAGCTGGTCGTCAAGCGTGCGATGCTTATGCAGCACGCCGTCGAGAATATCCGCCGCGATCCGCCGCGCCGCAAGACCGGGCACCTCGGATGGCATTGCGAATCGTTGAGGAGGCATGGAGCGGGAACATCTCGGGAGATCGGACAGCGATTAGCGTTTGCCGCTCATGCCATCGGAAGGAAACACACCTTTGGCATGGGAATATGCCAAATGTAAGAATCGCGGTGGCGATTTCACCATCGCAGTATCACCTATATGTTGAAGCGCTAAATCGCGCGGGCGATTCCGCAGCGGGAAAACTTGCGATGACTGACGATCCTTCACGGCCCGCAACAGCCGCGCCTAGAACGGAGCGCAAGCAGCTCACGCCGGCGGCAAAGCGCGCGCTCGCCGAAGCCGAAGCGCGCAGGCAAGCCGCCGAGGCAAACGTCAAGCTCGCGGCCAAGGAGTTTCAGGGTTCGAAGGGCCCGGAACCGACCCGTTATGGCGACTGGGAAAACAAGGGCATCGCCTCCGATTTTTGAGCCTGGGCATTGCGCTTGCCGAAGCAGGAAGCAGAGGACTTCAAACAAAAAAGCCGCGCGTCTGCACGGCTTTTGCAGTTTCAGCTGTTGCAGCAGCCGATCAGTGCGACACTACTACAGTGGCTCCGACGGAGACGCGCTCGTAAAGGTCGCTGATATCCTCATTCAACATGCGGATGCAGCCATAGGACACGAAGCCGCCGACCGAGCGAGGCATATTGGTGCCGTGGATCGCGTATTCTCCGCCCGCCAGCGTCATGGCGGCGACCCCCATCGGATTTTGCGGTGAGCCGCCGGGAATGACGTCCGGGATCGACGGCTTGTCATGCTTCACTTCCGCCGGCGGCGACCAGGCCGGATTGCGGTACTTGCCGTCGATCTGGGTGGTGCCGGCCCATTGCTTGCCGGCCTTGCCGACGCCGACGGGATATCTCATGGCATGGCCCGGATCGACAACGAGATAGAGCCGGCGTTCATTGGTCTTCACCACGATCGTTCCCGGCGAATAGGCGCCCCCGAAACCGACCATATCCGGCCGCGCCTCGGCCTGTGTCGTTATCAACATCCCCGCCCCGATCATGGCCGCCAGCGCCACCGCAATCCTCAGCGACATCAATCTCTCCACATTCGCTTCCGTCACCCCATCCGGGACCGCGAAATCCACGCAAATCCCGCAAAACGCCGGTTGCCCAAGCATTTTGAACCGCTCGCGTTAACCAAGCGGTTTCCGCGAGTCTCGCGCGTGGCGTCCTGCGTGGCGATAGAGAGAAAATGTTGGGAACAAAGTAAATGACCGGAAAACAACACTCGTCCGGAAAGCGCATTGCAGGGGCGACTTGCCCCTGACGATTACGTGAGGAATTGGCGGCGAGGGCTCCGTGTCCCGGACGCGGTGCCGCGCCTCCTTGACAGTGCGTTGGCAGAGCCTGGATCCACGAAGGCCAGGATAGCTAGATCCGCGATGGGCCGCCGATCAGCAGCGCATCACTTCGTGCTGCGCAGCATCGGGGCACGGCGGCACTAGAACTTTTCCGTTTCGATTGAATCGAAACGGGGCTCTAAATTCTTGGTTTGACGCGTTTTCTTAACGCGAACCGGTCTCCACTTCGCGTGAAAACGCACCATTCGTGGCTCGCAACTCCTAAGCCGGTGCGCTCTTCTTGTTTTGCCGGTGCGCCACGAGATCGTCCACCACGGCGGGATCCGCCAGCGTCGAGGTGTCGCCGAGACTTCCCGGCTCGTCCTCGGCGATCTTGCGCAGGATGCGGCGCATGATCTTGCCGGAACGGGTTTTCGGCAAACCCGGAGCAAACTGGATCTGGTCCGGGGACGCGATCGGGCCGATGTCCTTGCGCACCCACGCCACCAATTCCTTGCGCAGCTCCTCGCTCGGCTCGGTGCCGGTCATCAGCGTGACATACGCGTAAATGCCCTGGCCCTTGATGTCGTGGGGATAGCCGACGACGGCTGCTTCCGAGACCTTGGCGTGCGCCACCAGCGAACTTTCGACTTCGGCGGTGCCCATGCGATGGCCGGACACATTGATCACGTCATCGACGCGCCCGGTTATCCAGTAATAGCCGTCGGCGTCGCGACGACAGCCATCGCCGGTGAAGTATTTTCCTTTGTAAGTCGAGAAATAGGTCTGTTCGAAGCGGGCGTGGTCGCCATAGACGGTGCGCATCTGTCCCGGCCATGATTTGGCGATGCAGAGATTGCCCTGGCATTCGCCTTCCAGCACCTTGCCATCGGCATCGACGATTTCGGGCACCACGCCAAAGAACGGCAGCGTCGCCGAACCTGGCTTGAGTTTGGTCGCGCCGGGCAGCGGCGTGATCAGGATGCCGCCGGTCTCGGTCTGCCACCAGGTATCGACAATCGGGCAGCGCTCGTCGCCGATCACCCGATGATACCATTCCCATGCTTCCGGATTGATCGGCTCGCCGACGCTGCCGAGCAGCCGCAGGCTCTTGCGCGAGGTTTTCTTGACCGGCTCATCGCCACCCTGCATCAGCGCGCGGATCGCGGTCGGCGCGGTGTAGAAGATGTTGACCTTGTGCTTGTCGACCACGTTCCAGAACCGCGAATTATCAGGATAATTCGGCACGCCTTCGAACATCAGCGTGGTCGCGCCGTTCGCCAGCGGCCCGTAGAGAATATAGCTGTGGCCGGTGACCCAGCCGACGTCGGCGGTGCACCAGTAGACGTCGCCATCGTGATAATCGAAGACGTATTGATGCGTCATCGACGCGAACACCAGATAGCCCGCGCTGGTATGCAGCACGCCCTTGGGCTGGCCGGTCGAGCCCGAAGTATAGAGGATGAACAACGGATCCTCCGCGTGCATATGCTCGCACGGACATTCCGTCGTCACCATCTTGGCGGCGTCGTGGTACCAGAAATCGCGCGAGGGGTTCATGTCGACGGCAGCGCCGGTGCGCTTGACCACGACGACCCAGTCGACGCCGCCGCTTTTGGCGATCGCGGCATCGACATTGGCCTTCAGCGGCACTTTCTTGCCGCCGCGCAGGCCCTCGTCGGCGGTGATGATCATCTTGGATTGGCAGTCGGTGATGCGCTGGGCGAGGCTGTCCGGTGAAAAGCCCGCGAAAACCACCGAGTGGATCGCGCCGATCCGCGCGCAGGCCAGCATCGCGTAGGCGGCTTCCGGAATCATCGGAAGATAGATCGTGACGCGGTCGCCCTTCTTGACGTTGCGGGTACGCAGGATATTGGCGAATTTGCAGACCTCGTCATGCAGCTGCCGATAGGTGATGTGCTTTGACTCCGAGGGGTTGTCGCCCTCCCAGATGATGGCGGTCTGGTCGCCGCGCTTGTCGAGATGCCGATCGATGCAGTTCCACGCGACATTGAGGACACCGTCCTCGAACCATTTGATCGAAATGTTGCCGGGGGCGAAGGACGCGTTCTCGACCTTGGTGAAAGGCTTGATCCAGCCGATGCGCTTTCCCTGTTCGGCCCAGAATCCGTTGGGATCGCTGACCGAGCGCGCGTACATCTCCTGGTACCTGGCCTGATCGACCCAGGCGCGCTTGGCCCAATCCGCAGGCACGTCGTAAATCTTCTCGGACATTACACCCTCCACCCATGCGGCCAGTGAACGCGGACACTGCAAGCCGTCTTCGTTGTTGCGACGATTATGCGTCGGCGCGGCTGGCGCCGACAAGCAGAACAAATGGGACCTTTGGCCAGCTGTTCGCCATGCGCGGCATCAAGTCGCGAGGCGGAGCGGAGCTGCGGCTGACACCTCGCCCGCGGTCACAATCGCGTTTTCGGAAGCTCGAAAAGCCGCAGGGCGCCTGCTTACTCGCTTGGCGGTAAGGAGGAACCGTAATTTCCAGAAGACGGGCTGGCGCTGGAGCCATTTACCCCCTAAATGGCCTCCCCGGGGCCTGGCGCCCTGCCGGAACCAAAGACCAATAACCGACATTACCAGGGCATATCAGGAGCAAGGCGTCTAAGGTCATGATGGATCAGCAGAATTTCGAGGCTGCGCGGCCCGTTTCCGCCGATTCGCATCTGACGCTGACGCCGGGACATCCCGCCAGCGTTGAATCCCTCGCCAAAGGGCTGGGACTGAAGCTCGGCGATCAGAACGAACTGACCATCCGCCGCATCAAACGCGGCAAGACTTATTCATTTGTTCGCGCCAACGGAACGGCGATCCGCCACACCGGCACCATCAAGCGCCTGCACTCGATGGCGGTGCCCCCGGCCTATGCCGAGGTCCGCTATTCCCCCGATCCGAACTCGCATTTGCAGGCGGTCGGCCGCGATGCCGCGGGCCGGCTGCAATACCGCTACCATTCCGATTGGGAAAAGGTTCGTGAACAGCGCAAGGCGCACCGGCTGGCGCGACTGGTCGCGGCGCTGCCGAAAATTCGCCGCAACGTCTCGATGCATCTAAGGGGCGACGCGCCGACCCGTGAATTCGCGCTCTCGGCGGTGATCGAACTGATCGCGCGCACGGCGATCCGCCCGGGCAACGAATCCTATGCCCGTCTCAACGGCACCCGCGGCGCCACCACGATGTTGAAGTCCAATGTCGTGCTGGAGGACGACTGCGTCGTGCTGACCTTCAAGGCCAAGGGCGGCAAGGCCGTTCGCAAGGAATGCGATGCGGCGAAGCTGGTGCGCGCCATCGGCATCCTGCGCGGCGTGCCGGGCAAACGGATGTTTCAGTATCGGGACAATTCCGGCAACGTCCGCGCCGTCTCCACCACGCAAGTAAATACGTTCCTGCGCGAGATCGCCGGGATCAAGATTTCGCTGAAGGATTTCCGCACCCTGATGGCATCCGCCGTGGTGCTGGAATCGCTGTCGCGGATTTCTCCCGCGGCAAGCGCCCGCGGCCGTCGCAAGCAGGTGCTGGAAGCCGTCCGCGCCGCTGCCGATGAGCTGTCCAACACGCCGGCGATCTGCCGCAAGAGCTACGTCCACGATACCATCGTCACCGCGTTCGAGGACGGCATCCTCGAGCGCTTCGCTGCCACGATGAAGGGCTATCGCTCGCAATCGAAGCGCGAGCAGCTATTGGCGCAGGTGGTAACGGCGGCGGCGGTGTGACCTTTTTCCTTCTCCTCTTGTGGGAGAAGGTGGCGCGGACGAAGTCCGTGCCGGATGAGGGGTTACGCTCCATCGATAGTCCAACCCCTCACCTTCGCTTCGCGAAGCCAATCTCTCCCGCAAGGGGAGAGGGGTAGTAAGAGCTACACGCCGCCCATCTTGCAGACGATCTTCCATTCGTCCGGCGTTACCGGCTGCACCGACAGCCGCGAATATTTCACCAGCGCCATGTCACTCAAGCGCTTGTCGGCCTTGATGGCGGCCATTGTCACCGGCGCCTTCAAGGGCTTGTCCGCTTTCAGGTCGACGCAAACGAATTTGCCGGTCTTGTCGCTCGGATCGGGATAGGCCTCCTTGATGATCTCCGCGATCCCGACGATCTGCTTGCCCTCGTTGGAGTGATAGAAGAAGGCGAGGTCGCCTTTCTTCATCTTCACCAGGTTCTGCCGCGCGGTGAAATTGCGCACGCCGGTCCAGGCTTCGCCCTTGGCGCCTTTGGCGACCTGCTGGTCCCATGACCAGCTTGATGGTTCCGATTTCACCAGCCAGTACGCCATTGTCATCCCTCCGCCTTGAATGGGCGCGTCAGCAGACTTTCGATCGCCGCGTCGATCGTCACAGCCCCGCTCAAGATAGCTGCAACCGCATTTGATACCGGCATATCGACATTTTGCGAAGCCGCCAGTTCGATCAGCACGGGTGCAGTGAATTCGCCTTCGGCAAGTTTATCGCGTGGCGGTTGTTCGCCGCGTCCGAGTGCCATGCCGAGCGCGAAATTGCGCGATTGCGGGCTGGAACAGGTCAGGATCAGGTCGCCCAGACCCGAAAGTCCCGACATGGTTTCGCTGCGCGCGCCGCAGGCGCGCCCGAGCCGCACCAGCTCGCTGAAGCCGCGCGTGGTTAGTGCTGCCTGCGCCGACGCGCCGAATTTCCTGCCGACCGCGATACCCGCCGCGATCGCGAGCACGTTTTTCGCCGCACCGCCGATCTCGACGCCGCGCACATCGGAGGTGTGATAGGGCCGGAAGGTCGAAGATCCCAGCGCCTGCACCAGCGCGCTGGCGAGCTGCTCATCCTGCGCCGCCAGCGTCACCGCGGTGGGAAGGCCGCGCGCTACGTCCTCGGCAAAACTCGGCCCCGACAGGATGGCCGGGATCGCATCGATGGCTGCTTCCGCGATCACCTCGGTCATGAATTTGTGCGTGCCGCGCTCGATGCCTTTGGCGCAGGCGATAACGGGCGTCGCCTTGGCGAGATGAGGCGCAAGCGCGGCGACCGCCTCGCGCAGATTCTGTGCGGGTGTTGCGACCAGGATAATGTCCGCGGCCGCGGCGAGGGCAATATCGCCCGTCACCTTGACGCCAGCCTCTAACGATACGCCGGACAATTTTGGATTTGCGCGCGTGGCCGCGATCTGTACGGCGCTCGCTGAATCGCGCGCGTAGAGAACGACATCGCGTCCGGCCCGCGCGGCGACGCCGGCCAGCGCAGTCCCCCACGCGCCGGCGCCGATCACTGCGACAGATTTGAAAGACGGCATCGCGGTCGATCTCCCGCTAGAAACCCGCACGGGTGTTGGCGAACCCTGCCGGGGCCGTGGCATTGTTGTCGAGCAGCCAGCGCGCGCGGGGCGGGGCGTCCATCGCGTCGGTTAGGCCGATCGCCAGCCGCTCCGCGCCGGCCCAGGCGATCATCGCGCCGTTATCGGTGCATAGGGCAGGCGGCGGGATGATCAGCGTGGTCTGCGCTCTCGCGGCGACATCCTGCAACGCGCCGCGTATCGCCTGATTGGCGGCGACGCCGCCGGCGGCGACCAGCGCGCGCGGCGGGCCGAACTGTTCGTGAAACAGCCTCAAACCGACGCTGAGGCGGTCCGCGGTCGATTCCAGCACCGCCGCCTGAAAGCTGGCGCAGAGATCGCGGATGTCCTGCGGCTCCAGCTGAAACAGCCGGCTGGCCTCGTTGCGCACGGCGGTCTTCAATCCCGACAAGGAGAAATTCGCGTCCGCGCGCCCGAGCATCGGCCGTGGAAAGGCAAACCGTTTTGCGTCGCCGCCGTGAGCCGCGCGTTCGACCTCCGGTCCGCCCGGATAGGGCAGCCCAAGCATCTTGGCGACCTTGTCGAAGGCTTCGCCCATCGCGTCATCGACGGTGGTGCCAAGCCGCACATATCTCCCGACACCGACAACCGCGACGATCTGGGTGTGACCGCCGGAGGCGAGAAACAGGCAATAGGGAAACGCCAGCGCGCAGGTCAGCCGCGGCGTCAGCGCGTGGGCCTCGAGATGGTTCACCGCGATCAGCGGCGTATTGTGCACCATCGCGATCGCTTTCGCGGTCGTCAGCCCCACGATCACGCCGCCGATCAGGCCGGGGCCCGCGGCCGCTGCGACCGCCGAAAGCTGCGCAAAGCCAACGCCCGATTCCTTCATGGCACTGTCGACGATGCCGTCGAGCAGGTCGACATGGGCGCGCGCCGCGATCTCCGGCACCACGCCGCCGAACCGGGCGTGCTCCTCGGTCTGCGATCGCACGATATTGGATAGAATTTTGCCGCTGCCATCGCTCTGGCGCTCGACCACCGCGGCCGCGGTTTCATCGCAGGTGGTCTCGATCCCCAGCACCAGCATCCGCGTGTCGTTAGCCAATTTGAGCCCTTGCGTTATCGGCGAAACCGGCGTTTTTCGTACCCGCCTGGAGCGTTTTTAAAGCGAAGTGGATGCCGGTTCGCGTAAGGAGAACGCGTCAAGATAGGGATTAGTGCCTCGGTTCTGAACCAATCAGAACCGATCAGGCTCTAGCATTATGAGGTCTCGAAGTGCAATCGCCCGTTGATGTGGTAACCTTGTCGGCGGGAGCGTGAAGCATGGCCGTTCTCGTCACCCGCCCGCATCCCGACGATGAGACCACTGCCGCAGGCTTGCGCGCCAGAGGCTATGAGGTCCTGCAGGCGCCAATGCTGCGATTCGAACCGGTCGCCTTCCACGACAATATGGACGCGCGCTACGGCGCCGTGATCGTCACCAGCGCCAATGCGTTGCGCGGCATCGAACCTCACCTCAAAGGCCACCGGTTGCTCGAGCTGCCGTTGCTCGCGGTGGGAGAGCATACCGCAATCGCCGCCCGTCGTGCCGGCTTTACTCACGTGATCGCGGCCACTGGCGGCGCCGCAAGCTTGCGCGATCTCATCCTCGCACGCGTCCGCGCGAAGGAGCTGAATAAAGCCAGCACACTGCTTTACCTTGCCGGCGCCGATCTGGCGCACGACCTCGCCGGCGAACTCTGCGAGCACGGTTTCCGCGTCGTTACGCAGACGACTTACAAGATGTCACCGGTGTCCAGCCTGCCGTATGAAGTATGTGACGCTTTCGTAGCCAACCGGGTGGAGGCGGTGCTGCACTATTCGCAGCGCAGCGCGCGCGCCTTCCTGGATGCCGCGCGGGCCGCCGGCGTCGAAATTTCGGCCTTGGCGATCCCGCAATGCTGCATCTCCGCCGCCGTGGCCTCGATCGTCCGCGATGCCGGGGCCACGCAGGTCACGGTGGCGGCATCGCCGGACGAAAATGCCTTGTTCGAGGCGCTGGACCGTGCTTTGCGCCCCTGATCGCGCTACAAAGCGTCTTCGAGCGAAGCATGCCCCCGGACTTGATCGGGGGGTGGACACCGGTTCGCGTAAGGAAAACGCGTCAAAACAAGAGATTAAAGACCCGGTTCTGATTCAATCGGAACGGGACTCTAAGCGGACATGCCGAATCTGATAACCTTCGGCCGCAACGAATAGGGAACCGCAGGGATGGCCGAAGACAGGCCCGACGACAGTGAACCATCGCCGGATTCGGGCCGCGCCAAACGCGCGCCGCCCACCATCGACCTCGAAGCCACCGAAATATCCGGCGAAACCCAGAATGCCGGCGCAGGCGCGGAGCCCAAGCGGTCCTTGCGATGGCCTTCGAGGGCTGCGATTTCCTCTGCTGTGGTTGCAGCGGTCTCCGGGGCCGGCGCTGCGGCGCTGGTGATCGGCATGGCCTGGTTGTTGGGATGGCCGGGCGAGGTACCTCAGCCGACGGCAACTCCGCAGGCCAACGATGCGATCGACGCGCTCGCGTCCCGCATCGCCGGTATCGAAGCCAAGCTCGCCAAGCCTCCCGCCTCCGCGCCCGACCCCGCGGTGGCCAGCCGCATCGAGGCGCTGGAGAAATCTTATGCCTCGCTGCGAGGCGAACTCGCCGGCGTGCGTGCGCAGTCGAAAGAGTTGGCCGCTGCGGTCAACGACGTCAAATCAACGCCAGGCGAATCCTCTCCGCCGGTGGACCTGTCGGCGATCAACGAGCGCATCGCCCAGGTCGAGCGTGCCGCGCGCGCGCAAGTCTCCGAGACGACGCAGGAGAGCACAAAACCGGCAGATGACCTGCCGCTTCGCCGCCTCGTGGCGGCAGCCTTGCTCGACGTTTCGGTTCGGCACGGCGATCCCTACACCGCGGCGCTGGCGGCAGCGAAATCGCTGACTGCTGACGCGGATGCGTTGAAGCCGCTCGATGGCTTCGCGGCCTCCGGCGTGCCGAGCGCCAACGCGCTCAGCCGTGAATTGCTTACTTTGGTGCCGAAACTGTCCCCCTCAGTACCGGAGAATTCCACCACCGGCTCAAGCCTCGTCGACCGCCTGCAGGCTGGCGCCTCGAAACTGGTCCGCATCCAGCGCACTGATGCCCTCGGCAACGATCGCAGCGCCCTGGTCGCGCGGATCACGGCGGCCGCGCTGCGCAATGATATGGCCGAGGCCCGCCGCGAATTGAATACGCTCCCGCCAGCCGACCGCGCCGCTGCCCAACCATGGCTGGACAAAGCCGACGCCCGCGACGCGGCGCTCGCCGCATCCCGTCAATTTGCGACTGAGGCCATGGCGGCGCTCGCCCAACCGCGGCAATAGGATTTCAATGGTTCGGATCATTCTGTTTCTGGTGCTGATCGCGCTCGCGGCAGTAGGCGCGGCGTGGGTTGCCGATCAAACCGGTGACGTCACGCTCTCGTGGGGCGGCTGGCGCATCGAAACCTCGCTGCCGGTATTTGCGTTGGCGCTCGGCATTGCCATCGTCGCGGCGACGCTGGCGTGGACGATCCTGCGCGCGCTCTGGCGCACGCCGGAAAAGATCAGGCGCAGCCGGCGCGAACGGCGTCATGCGCGCGGCCGGCATGCCATCACCCACGGTCTGCTCGCGATCGGCCATGGCGATTCCACTTCTGCCCGCCGGCATGCCGATGTCGCGCGCCGCCATGCGGCCCATGATCCGCTGGCGTTATTGCTGGACGCGCAATCTGCGCAGCTCCACGGCGACCGCGAAGGCGCGAGAGCTGCGTTTCGCGCCATGGCCGAACGCGAGGACACGCGGCTATTGGGCTTGCGCGGACTATTCATCGAAGCGCAGCGCGCCGATGATCCGGTCTCGGCGGTCATGATCGCGGAAGAGGCGCTGAAGCTTGCGCCGGGATCGACATGGGCGTCCCATGCCGTTCTGGGATTTCGTTGCGCCAAGGGCGACTGGAGCGGCGCGCTGACCATCCTCGACAACAATCTCGCTTCCGGCCTGATCGACAAGGCGGCCTATCGGCGTCAGCGTGGCGTATTGCTGACGGCGCGCGCGCTGGAACTGGAGAACGTCGACCGCGACCTGTCGCGCGAAAGCGTGATGGAAGCGGTCAAGCTCGCGCCGACCCTGGTGCCGGCCGCGGTGCTCGCAAGCAAATACGAAAGCGAGGCGCATCAGGTGCGGCGTTCGATGCGGATCGTGGAAGCGGCGTGGCTGGCGCATCCGCATCCCGATCTCGCCGACGCCTATGCGCATGTCAAACTCGGCGATTCCGCGCGCCAGCGACTGGTGCGCATCGAGACGCTGGCCGCCAAGGCGCCCGGACATATCGAGAGCGCGCTCGCCATTGCGCGTGCCGCCATCGACGCGTCAGAGTTTGCGCGCGCGCGCGAGGCGCTTGCGCCGTTTATCGCGGCGCCGACGCAACGAGTGGCGATGCTGATGGCGGAAATCGAACGCATCGAACACGGCGACAGCGGCCGGGCGCGGGCATGGACCTTGCGCGCGGTGCGCGCGCGGCACGATCCGGTCTGGACCGCGGATGGCTATGTTTCCGACCGGTGGAGGCCGGTGTCGCCGGTGACCGGCCGGCTAGATGCCTTTCAATGGCAGACGCCGCTGGCGGCATTGCCATCCGATAAGAATGCGGCGATCGAATCCTCGCCTTTCGAGCAAGCGATGCTGGCGCCGTCGCGCGGCGTCGAGCCGCCCCGCGAAGTCCCGATCGAACCGGCGCCTTCCGCCGCGCAGGACAATTCACCGGCTTTGGCCGCGATCGTCGAGCCGGCCCCCGCCTCGACCCCTGCGCCGTCACCGCCGCAAACCGAGTCCGCACCGGTCACGCCGGCGCCGCTGTTTCGGCAGCGACAGGATCTCGGGAAGAGCAGCGTGGCAACTATTCCGCCGGTAATTCCCATTGTCAGGCCGCCTGACGATCCCGGGATCGATGACGAGCCCGTCGGCGACGAATTCGCGGAACAAATCGATCCCCCGAAAGCCCAGACCGGCGGCTGGCGCGGTTTTCTGTCCCGATGGGGAGGGTGATTCGCCCGCCTCAGGGCCGCGTTTTTCTTGCAAAATCGGGCGTTGCCCGATATCAGGTGCAGGCGTTTTCGACCCCGTTGGCGAACGCGCCGCATGGTCCGCCGCAATAGCTCAGCTGGTAGAGCACGTCATTCGTAATGACGGGGTCACAGGTTCGAATCCTGTTTGCGGCACCACTTTTCTTGAAACTGAAAGCGCAGGGAAGTGTAACCAGAAGCTGACGCTGGCATCGAACGCCGGCTGCCGTTGAGCAGCGCAAGACTGTCGAAACGTCAAAGCCTGCCGAGGCGCCGAAATATGTAGAGCGGCTCGCGGCCGTCGATACGACGATGCAGCAGCCGAAGACTGACCAGGCCAAACTAGTCGCCGGCAAAAATACCCCTGAAGGCCGAAAAGCCAAAGCGCAAGCACGGATCGATTGAAGCGCGCGTCATTTACGAGCTGCATCGCCACGGCATCTAGTGGTAACGCGGCATTGCGCGCAAGCGGATGCTGCTCTGTGGAGCGCCGCACAGGGCACTTTCCAGGTCAGTTAATTTCGGAATGCCTCGCCTCAAACAGCCCGGCGCGCTGGCGATATATCGTGAGAATAGTTCGAGCACTCAACGACGGCCAGTAGGGCAGCCGTTTTCAGTGTCATCGGATCTCGCTCGCCTCTCGCGGCGCTTGCAAGAATGTGAGAGGCGATCTGAGCTTTCATCGCCGACGTGCGCTTCGCCTCAGGAAGCATTATCGTGGCATCATCAAGCACCGACTTCATCAACTCGATCAATTCAGGCTGAAAAACTGCTCCTTTGGGGTTCACGGTTGCCTCCTTTCGAAGCCACCCCCTCCCAAATGTAAGCCCGATCGTTTTGGACGAGCAACATCCAGATTGGGCTCGACCGCAGTTTTTTGGTGGCCCGAGCCTCGCTGCAATGCGGCGGCGGCCCCTCGTGATGCACTACTGGGCCGAGATCGTGGCTGGGCGCGCGCCCGTGGACGATGTGCCTGCGCGCCCCTGGCAACTAGAGCCTTTCCGTTTCGATTGAATCGAAACGGGGCTCTAGATTCTTGATTTGACGCGTTTTCTTAACGCGAACCGGTCTCCACTTCGCTTGAAAACGCTCTAACAGAACAAAACTCCGCCTTGGGCGTTCACGATTGGCCGGCACAGCCGAGCGAAATTGGCAATTCGTTTTCGCGATCGTCAAATCCTGGAGGACCTCAATGTCAAAACTAATTCTGGCTTTTGCGTTGTTTTGTGCGGGCCTGTCTTTAGCTTCAGCTCAGAGCGGACACCTTGGGACCTCCCAGGAGCAGCAGGCGTGTTCGCGCGATGCTTCCCGCCTTTGTCGAAAGCAATTGGGCGACGATGCGTCGGTTCAACAGTGCCTGCAACAGAACCGGCGAAGGCTAAGTTCTGCCTGTCTAAAGGTATTCCAGAGCCACGGCCAGTAGTCGGAATCGCCGCTGAGCCGAACGTGAATCGCCTGAACCGCGCGTGATATACGAAATATACGAACTGGATCGCCACGGTATCTATCGGTAAAGCGCTGACGCCTCGGCTTTGCCTTCGACGGCGACGTTTGCCGGTTGGTGTTGGCTTCTGGCACGTGTCGGTAGCAAAGCACCCGCACCGGCCGGGCCTGGTTGCCGACATCAGGACATCAGCGGGCAACCCATCACGATTATTTGCCGGCGGGAACGGCGGTCGCTTGGTTGACGGCCATTCGGGCGTTGCCTAGTTCGACGAGAGTGCCACTAGGTCGCACAGGTTGCCGCCATGAAAATATCAGAGGTCGCTTGCCCGTTCTGTGCCTCTTGCTATGAAGTTGCCGAATCGACCTCGGCGGAAGGAAGCCCCGGCCGGGCGGTATGCACCGTCTGTGGCGGGGTTTTGGAATCCTGGCAGGAACCCAGGTTGAGAGTCTATCGCTTGGCTTTGGCGCCGGAACGCAAATATCCGAACGTGCCCGCGCCGCCGTCTCCGATGCTTAACGCGCCGGCCTCATTTTGGAACGGCTACTCGGGAACCGTCTGAACCACGCTGCCAACCGGTCGTATGCTTGCGACCGGCAGCTTCATGTCCTTGATAAGAGCCTCGTCGTATTCGGCCAACGTCTGCAGCGGCGCCTTGGCCTTCATCTGAACCACCTTGTAGCCGCCAGCCTTTAGCCGCCGAAGCAGGGTCGGCAATGCGTCCGCCGTGTGCTTTTGGAAATCGTGCATCAGGATGATGCCTTTGCCCGACTTGTCCAGCTTGCTCATGACGGTATTGACGATTTGCATCGCGTCCTTTGCCCTGAAGTCAAAGGAGTCCACGTCGCAGGAAAAGATCGCGACGTTGCGCGACCCGAGATAGGCCACCGCCGCGGGACTATGCTGCAGTTCCGGAAAGCGAAAGAACGGCGACGGGGCGGCGCCCAGCGCCAGCTTGACCGCGCTGTAACCTTTTTCGATCTCGTCCTTGGCCTGCTGCTCGCTGATCTTCTTGCTGTTCAGGTTGGCGTGCGACCAGGTGTGCGCCCCGATGGTATGACCGGCCGCGGCGACCTGCTTGAGAATTTCGGGATGGTAGGTCACGTGCTTGCCGATTGGGAAAAACACCGCCTTGGTGCATTCGTCCGCCAGCGCCTTGAGCACCGATGGCGTGTTGACCGGCCACGGACCGTCGTCGAATGTCAGCACGACTTCCTTGTCGGCCAGAAAATCAAGCTGCTTGAAATGCGCGAAACCGAAACCCGGTCCACCCGTGGTGTCGATTTCCACTACGCGGCTGACGCCGAGCGCATCCGGATTTGCGCACGCGGCTTTCGGCTGCGGAGGAACCAGAGCTTTTTCCGGAATGGCGGCGGTGACCTCGACGTCCTCGCGCGCTGGGGCCGGTCTGGCGGCAGCGGTCGCCGGAAGCCGCTCGGCCCGCGCGGCGCTCGCCGAGTTGGGAGCAGCCAAATCAACGCGGGGGGAAGCCGTGAAAAACCATACAGTGGCGATGACAACAGCCGTCACAACACTCGCCAACATCAGACCTAGCGCATTACGCATTTTTACTTTTCCCCGAAAGCCAGCCCCCAGCTCCAAACCATTAATGCGTAGAGGTCTTAACGCCGTACCAACGCAGCCTTGTTCCGCGACAAAATTGCCATCACCCGCCGGTCTCGCGGCCGAGGCTCGATTCTGGCTGCGTGACGGACATCATAGTCGGCCTGGCACGGTGACCGACATCACAACTCGGACCAAGCCGTTGAGGCACCAATGGGCATCAACGACACGCCGCAGTGATGGACGTGGACCTCGCCGCTAAGCAAGGTCGCCGCGAAATGCATTGCGACGCCGATTTGAGCGCACTAGAAAGTCTGGCGTTGACCGGGCGAACTCGGTGAATTCGCGCTCATTGCGTATGAAGGCACAGCAAGATGGCCAGATTTCTTTTCATTGTTCCGTTTGTTCTGATGGGCTCGGTGGCTTCGGCGCAGCAGGGGCATGATGCTTGCGCGCGTGATGTCTCGCGTTTTTGCCGGGCCAACATCAATGACGGCGACCAGGTCATTCTGGCGTGCCTGAAGCAAAACCGCGCGCGGCTGAGCCACACCTGCGCGAAAGTTCTGGCCGATCACGGGCAGTAATTCACTGTCAACATTCCGGGGTCATCGCTCCACTGTGCCCCGGAATGACGTCAACCTCAGCCGCCATAGAGATAGTTCGGCAGCCACAGCGTCATCCCCGGCCAGAGATACATGAACACCATGCACAGGATAACGATCAGCATGTAGGGCATCATGCCGGCGAAGATCTGGTTGAGCGTGACATGCTTCGGTGCGACGCCCTTGAGGTAGAACGCCGACATCGCGACCGGAGGCGACAGGAACGCCGCCTGCAAATTCACGAACACCAGCGTTCCCCACAGGATCGGGTCGATGTTGAAGTGCTTCAGCATCGGCAGGAAGATAGGCACGAAGATGATGATGATCTCGGTCCATTCGAGCGGCCAGCCGAGCACGAAGGTGATCGCCTGCGACAGAAACATGAACTGCAGAGATGTCATGTTAAGCGAGAGCACCCATTGCTCAAGCAGCGCCTGTCCGCCGAGAATCGCGAACACCGCCGAGAACAGCGCCGAGCCGACGAACAGCCAGCACACCATGGCGGTGGTCTTCGCGGTCAGGAACACCGCTTCCTTGGTGCGCTTCCAGTCGAGCGTGCGGGCGTGGAACGCCAGGATGAAGGCACCGGCGGCACCGACCGCCGCGGACTCCGTCGCGGTCGTGATCCCGAGCAGGATGACGGCGAGAACAATCACGGTGAGGATGCCGAGCGGCATCACGGACGAAGTCAACAGCTTGAGCACCTCGAAGCGCTCGCCGGTCATGCGCCAATAGGAGCGCGCGGTCCACAGCATCAATGCGGCCCCGCTGATCAAGAACCAGAGATAGAACTGGAAGTCCGGACCGTTTTCGGCCGGCGTCGCCGCCGGCGCCGACGCAGCGCTGCCCAATTGCTGCAGACCTTCAATCGGAGCCGCCGCAGCGGCGGCCTGCTGATGGATGACGACGTACCACCACACGACCGACAGCATGAGGGCGCTCAGCAAGAACGGCACCAGTGCGATGACGAAGTTCTGCACTATTGCCCGGTAGGTCATGGGCTTGCCGTCAACCTTCAGGGTCCTCGCCTGCGCCGGCCAGATCAGCGCCTTGAGCAAGCCGACGAACATGTTGGGCGAATACAGCGTCTCGAATTTCGTGATCCAGGCCGGCACCTTTACGCGGGTCTGCTCCTCCGGCAACGGCGGCGCGATCTTCGGATTAATCAGCGCCCAACCGATGATGTAGACGAGGTATAGGAACGACAGGAAGAAGCCGGGGAACATTGCAGAAGCGTACAGCTTGACAACCGATTGCCCCGCGACGGCCGCATAGACGATGATCATCACGGACGGCGGGATCAGGATGCCGAGCGTGCCGCCGGCCGTGATGACGCCGGAGGCGAGTTTCACGTCATAGCCGGCACGCAGCATCGGGTTGAAGGCGATAACGCCCATCAGCACCACGACCGCACCGACAAGGCCGCTCGCGATTCCCCAAAACGTGCAGACGATCAGGGTTGCGACCGCAAGCGAAGCCGGCACGCGGCGGAACGCGAGCTGGATCGAATAAAACATCTTGTCGACCAGCGCGCCGCGCTCCATCACGTAGCCCATCAGCACGAACAGCGGGATCGAGATCAGGACGTCGTTGGTCATGGCGCCGTAGGTGCGCTGAACCATCAGATCGAAGACGCGGTTTTGCGTCCAGGCCTGCATCGGATCGTAGAACGCGATGAAGCCGAAGAACATTCCGAGGCCCATCAGCGTGAAGGCCGTCGCGAAGCCCATCATGATGACGACGACGATGAGCGCCAACATCAAGAGACCGAGTGCTGGATCGCTCATGTGTTCATTTCCCCGCCCATTCCGCGTTGCCGCGCGATTTCGTCGATTCGCTGCGCCCCCTCGATCGCCAGCTTGCGCGATTCGTCGTCGACATATTCGCTGTGGGCGAGCTGCTCCCCGATGACGTCGATCTCGGCGACGTCCTTCAGCCGGCTCGGCCACTCGCCGGTCCGCAGGCAAACGACGCATCGTACGATCTCGGCAACGCCCTGCAGCATGATCAGCGCGCCGGCGATCGGTATGACCGATTTGAAGTGATAGACCGGCGGGCCTTCCGCCGTGACGTTCGAATGCTCGGCGATACGCCAGGAGTCCGCGGCGTAGAAATAGCCGGCGTAGACCAGCGCGGCGATGCCAGGCAGGAAGAACACGATGTACAGCACGAGGTCGAGCGATGCCTGGGTGCGTGGCCGCATCGACGAGTAGAGGAAGTCACCCCGGACGTGCGCGTTCTGCGCCAGCGTATAGGCGCCGCAGAGCATGAACAGCGTACCGTACAGCATGTTGTCCAGGTCGAAGATCCAGGACGTCGGCATGTTCATGATGTATCGCTTGAAGACTTCGATACAGACGGCACCCATCAGCAGGATGATCAGCCAGGCGGCGGCCTTGCCGACCCAGGTGCTCACGCCATCGATCGTGTGCAGGAAACTTTGGACGTTCATGTGGTGCGACCGTTCAGCGTGAGGGGATCCCGTAGTACAAAGCACCATCCGGGTCGCGCTCCCGAATGGTGCTCTGCTGATTAAGAGCATTTTCCAGCAAAGGTGGAATCCAGTTCGGAAAATGCTCTAGATCAATAAGTTGCATCAGCGCGGGGTCAGATCTTCTTGGCTGCCCCATTAGCGCCCCAGTAATGGTCATACGCCATGCGGCGGCTCACGACCGTGTCCTGCTCCCACTGCGTCGTCCGCTTGGCGAACGCAAGCTGCGATTGCAGGATTTCCTTGAATAGCGGATTTTCCGCCGATTTTTTCTTGACGACCTCGTCGTAGACCTCGAGCTGCGTCTTGAGAATGGCGTCGGGCGTCTTGTAGAACTTGACGTTGTCCTTGGCCTGCAGCTCGATGTAGTCCTGTGAATAACGGTCGATCGCCTTCATCGACATGTCCGCTGAGGCCGCGTCGACGGCGGTCGCGATGATCGCCCGCATCTTTTCGGGCAGGCCGTCGTATTTTGTTTTGTTGAAGGTGATTTCAAACTGCTCGGCGTTCTGGTGGTAGCTCTGCAGCATGCAGACCTTGGAGACATCGGCGAATCCAAGTGCGCGATCCGACGAGGCGTTGTTGAACTCGGCCGCATCGAGCAGGCCGCGATCCATCGCCGACACGATCTCGCCGCCCGGCAGCGCGTTGACCGCGGCGCCCATCGCTGTGAACACGTCGATCGAAATGCCTACCGTTCGATACTTCAGGCCCTTGAGATCGTCGACCTTGGTGATCGGTTTCTTGAACCAGCCGAGCGGTTGCGTCGGCATCGGTCCGTAGGGGAACGAGACGACGTTCGCGCCGATCGATGCATACAGCTTGGCGAGGAGTTCCTTGCCGCCGCCGTACTTGTGCCAGGACAGCAGCATGTTCGCATCCATCCCGAATCCCGGTCCCGAGCCCCACAGGGCGAGCGCCGTCTGCTTGCCGTAGTGATAGACGAGCACGCCATGGCCGCCGTCGAGCACGCCCTTGGATACCGCATCGAGCAAACCAAACGCGGGCACCACGGCGCCTGCCGGCAGCACCTCGATCTTGAGGTCGCCACCGGTCATGTCGTTGACCTTCTTGGCGTAATCGAGCGCGTATTCGTGAAAAATGTCCTTCGACGGCCAGGTGCTCTGCCAGCGCATGTTGATTGGGCCCTGGGCATTAACAACGGCCGGAGCGGCTATGGTGGAGGCGGCTCCCGCAGCAGCCACCTTCAAAAAACGGCGACGAGTCGAAGTTTTGTCCTTGGTCGGTGTGGTCATGGCATCCTCCCCCGTTTGAACCGGTCCTTGGTGGATCGGCTGTTATTGATTGGTTCGAACCCTAGAGGTTTGCCTAGAGGTTTGGCAAGTTTAGTCGCGGTGATGCGACGTTACGATGCGGCCCAGGTGTGCGATGCCAGCCGCGAGCGCCAGGCATTTGTGGCGTAGTCGTCCGTTCAGGTACTGCTGCCCGCCGCCGTGGCGACCGGCAAGACCTCGTTGGCGGCGCGGTCGGGCGTGTCTTCCTTCCAACGGACCGATCCGAACGGCCGTTCCAGCATGCGGCGGACGCGCACCGGGTCGGGCCCGAGATGAAAATCCATGGCGCGCTGATGCAGCGCGCGCTCGGATTGCGTCGAGCGATTGCGCTGGCGCAGATAATCGAGCCAGGTCGGGCAATGATAGCGCTCGGTCCAGAGTTCGGGGTCGGCGATGTCGCGCGCGATCGACCAGCCATAGGCGCCGTTGCGCTGCCGGCTGAGCTGCACTTCCTGCATCACGCCGTGGAAGGCGCGGGCGCTCTCCTGGGCGACGCGATATTCGATCTCGACCACCAGCGGCCCGCTGCGCCCGGTCAGCGACAGCCGCACCTCGGGGTCGGCAAGGATCTCGGCGACTTCGTTGCGGGCGCCGACCGGCGGCATTCGCAGCCACAGGCCGAGCAATGGCGAAACGAGCATAAGGGCGGCGGAAACCAGCAGCGCGGTTTCCACCCCGGCCGCGTCGGTCAGACGTCCCCAGCCCCAGCTTCCGATTGCGATGCCGCCGGCAATGGAGGCCTGGAATGCCGCTAGCGAGCGGCCCGCGACCCAGCGCGGCGCGGAGAGCTGGACGCCGATGTTGAACAATGCCACCGCCAGCATCCAAACCGCCCCGGCAACTACCAGCGCGGCTGCGGTCAGTACCGGCTCCCGGCTCAGCGCGACCGCCGCGATGGCGCCCGCCATCGACAGCGCGCAGGCGCGAACGGCGGCCTCACCGCTCATTCGTTTGCGTACTTCGGCGATGTTCAGGGCGCCGATCACCGCACCCATGCCGAACGCACCGAGCATGATGCCGTAGGTTTGCGCGCCGCCGTGCAAGAGGTCGCGCGCGACCAGCGGCATCAGCGCCGACACAGAGCCGCCGAGCACGCCGGTTACCATCGTTCGGGTCAACACGATGCGGATCGACGGTGAGTTGGAAATGTAGCGGACGCCGGAGACGATCGCGCGGCTGAGTTGTTCGCGCGGCAGCCGCGAGGGCTCGGTAACCCGATTCCACAGAAAGAGAACAGCCAGGAGCGGAAGATAGAGCAGCGCATTGGCCGCAAAGGCCGCAACCGCGCCGGCGCTGGCGACCACGATGCCGCCGATCGCAGGACCGAAGCTGCGCGCGATATTGTAGCTGATGCCGTTGAGCGCGACTGCCGAGGGCAATTTCTCCGGCGGCACCTGCTCGCTGACCGAAGATTGCCAGGCCGGACCGAACAGCGCCATTCCGCTGCCGACGACGAAACACAGGCCCAAAAGCGAGTAGGGGGTGACGTGCCCGAGCCACGCCAGCACCGTGAGGGCGGTTGCGCCTGTCAATGCAATGCAAAGTGAGACCAGCGCCACGATCCGCCGGTCGTGCATGTCGGCGATCGCACCGGCCGGCATCGAGATCAGCATGATCGGCAGCATCAGCGCGGTCTGCACCAGCGCGACCTTGTCCGCCGAGGACGTCATCTGCGTCATTGCCCACGCCGCGCCCACGCCCTGGATCAATATTCCTAGATTGGAGAGCAGGCTAGCGAGCCAGATGCGCCGGAACACCGAATGCCGCAGCGGCGCCGTGATCCCATCGGCGGCGGTAGATTTCGGGCGCGGCGGCTGATCGTTCATTTTCCGTCCCGTCTCGTCTGCTATCTCTGGCGATGATTTCCCTGAGACCCAAGTGATGCCCGCGAAAGTCCTGTCCTGTCCAGTGCTTACGCGCCTATCGGAGACGCCTCGGGGTTGCTAAATTGCTGGAACATTTGAAAGAAGAAGGGAAGTTACGAAATGAGGACGACGCGGCGGACGATTTTGAAAGGGGCCGGAGCCCTGCCTTTGGCATTCGGGAACTTGGGTTTCTCCGCTCTGGCGCAGACCGCGCCCGCTGCTCCGTCGTCTACCGAAGCTCCGCCCATCCTGTTCGTCCATGGCAATGGCGATCATGCCGCGCTCTGGATGACGACGCTATGGCGGATGGAATCCAACGGAATTCCTCGGGAGCGACTGTTCGCGATCAATTTCACCGATCCTCTCGCACGCACCGACGACGCGGTGGCGCAGCCCAATCGCTCCTCAGTCGAAGACCAGCGCCGCGAACTCGGCGAAGCCATCAAGCAATTGAAATCCAGCACTGGCGCGGCTCGTGTCGCGCTGGTCGGCAATTCGCGCGGGGGCTATGCAATCCGGGGCTACATCAAGAACGGCGGCGGCGCCGACGTCAGCCACGCCGTGCTGTGCGGCGTACCCAATCATGGCGTCTATGATTGGGATGACGGTCTCGGCGGCGAGTTCAACGGTCGCGGTTCATTTTTGCGCGGGCTGAACGAGGGCGAGAGCGAAGTGACCGAGGGCACGGCGTTCCTGACGTTGCGCAGCGACGGGCTGGACAAATTTGCTCAACCTGATGGCCGCTTCGTCGGCAAGCCGGGCGCGCCGACGGGGATCACCGCGGAAGGTCCGGCACTGAAGGGCGCTACCAACATCGCGCTCGGTGCGCTCGATCATCGCGAAACCGCGTTTCATCCGCGTGCATTCCGCGAGATCTACAAATTCATCGCCGGTCGGGAGCCGGATCGCATTGCGATCATGCGCGAATCCGATGTCAGATTGAGCGGCCAGGTGACGGCGACGCCCGGCGGCGTGCAAACCAATCGTCCGGTGGCGGGGGCCTCCGTTGAAGTTTATCGCGTGTCCGCTGACAACGGCGAACGCCTCGGGCATGCCGTTCACACCTCGCAAACCGGCGCGGATGGACGCTGGGGTCCGGCGCAAGTCGATCCAACCTGGTTTCTGGAGATCGTGTTGACGTCGCCCGGATCTGTCACCACTCATTTCTATCGCTCGCCGTTTCCACGCTCCTCCGACGTCGTGCATCTGCGTGCCGCGCGCCCGCTAGGTCCCGCAGATGCCGATGCGGGAGCTGTCATCATCATGTCGCGGCCCCGCGGTTATTTCGGCATTCCGCGCGATGTGGTTCTGCTCGACGGTAAACAACCGGCCGACGTGAAGACGGGCGTGCCGACCGACTCCGTGACCACACTGCGGCTTGCGGCCACGGAGGTTGGGCGTAAGGTGACCGGGCTTTTCAACGAAGAGCGGATCGTGGTTCGCGCCTGGCCCGCGGCTGAAAACAGGATTGCGGTCGCTGAGTTGACTTACTAACTATTTCCAACTCCTCCCATCGCAAGGTCGACAGGTGAGCATAGCCGAAGCCTATCAGACGCCGCTTGCGCGTCAGCCGCTGGTGCCTCCGCGCCCGCCGCGTGCATCCGAAGACATGACCGCGTTGGGCCGGATCGCGGCGATGCGTCACAGCGCGATCTCGAGCTGGGGCAAGCGCGCCTATGAAGAGGATGTGATCAGGGGCCGCTTCTTCGGACATAGCAGTTTCATCCTCAACCAGCCTGACGCGATCCGTCACGTCCTGATCGACAACTACGAGAATTACACCCGTACGCCGGCCGGCATGCGGGTGCTGCGTCCGATGCTTGGTGAGGGTCTCCTGATTGCGGAGGGCAGAGCCTGGAAGCACCAGCGCCGGACGCTGGCGCCCGCGTTCACGCCGCGAGCGGTCTCCACGCTCGTTCCGCACATGATCGCGGTTACCGACGACACGATTGCCAAGCTTCAAGCCGAAAGCCGCGGCCCGGTCGATCTGCGCGAGATCATGCAACGGATGACGCTCGAGATTGCCGGGCGCACAATGTTCTCGTTCGAGATGAGCAAACATGGCGCTGCCTTGCGCGAGTTCGTGGTGGAATATGGCACCCGGCTGGCACGGCCGCATTTCCTCGATATGTTGTTGCCGCTGGGTTGGCCCACACCGCAAGACTTCGCCCGCGCGCGATTCCGCAAACGCTGGACGGCGTTCGTCGCGATGCTGATGGCGGAACGCCGCGCGGCCGGCAAAAACGAGGGCGCGCCACCCCGTGACCTGTTCGACCTGATGGGCGCGGCCCGGGATCCCGAAACGGGCGCGGCGTTCAGCGACGCGCAGCTCGGCGACGAGGTGGCGACGATGATCCTCGCCGGCCATGAAACGACCGCGACCGCGTTGTTCTGGTCGCTTTATCTGTTGGCGCTCGATCCGGAGACCCAGGAACAGCTGGCCGCCGAGGTGAGGGGCGTGGCTTTGAACGGTGTCGCCGATGTCGAGCGGCTGAAATTCACCCGCGCCGTTGTTGACGAAGTGATGCGGCTATATCCCCCGGCCTTTTTGATCGCGCGTGCGGCGCGCGCCGCCGACACGATCGCCGG
>DASXJV010000308.1:0-5408 GCA_036497205.1 Bradyrhizobium sp. | reverse complement strand
GGCAATCGCCGCCATCGACCGGCATCGGCAGACGGACGGTTTCCTCGGCGCACCAGCATGGCCCTGCCAGGCTGCAGGTGAATTCCGTTCCGCAGCCGGAACAGGCGAGGCGGCGGGAGGCCGGATTTTCTAATCGATTTGTCATCAATCGAATCCAATCTCGGCCTGCGCCAAGCCGCGCATCCTCAGACGCGCAATTGCACATCGGGGAACAACTAACTCACTTCGTAATCCTGTCAATCTCCGCGAGATCATCCGCACTTAGCGCCCAGTCGATCGCCTTGACGTTCTGCTCGACCTGCTCGACGCGCGTTGCGCCGGCGATCACGCTGGACACCTGCGGCCGCGACGCCAGCCATGAAAACGCCAGTTCAAGCAGGCTGTGCCCGCGCGCCTGCGCGAAGGCCTGCAATTTCTCGACAATGTCTTCGTTGCGTGGCGTGACATAACGATCGCGCAATGCAGGTAATTTGGCAAAGCGCGTGTCCTCCGGCGCAGCAGTGCCGCGCTTGTATTTGCCGGTCAACAAACCGCTGGCGAGCGGGAAGAACGGCAGCAGGCCGAGCTTGTATTCCTGCGCGGCGGGCAGCAAATCCTTTTCGATCTCGCGCACCACGAGGCTGTATTCATCCTGGCACGATACAAACCGACTGACATTGAGGACACGCGCGGTGAACTCGGCTTCGGCAACGCGCCATGCCGGAAAATTCGAGTTGCCGATGTAGCGGACCTTGCCCTGGCGGATCAGATCGTCCAGCGCCCGCAAGGTTTCCTCGATCGGCGTCAGCGGATCGTAGTTGTGCTGCTGGTAGAGATCGATGTAGTCGGTCTTCAGCCGCGTCAGGCTGGCCTCGACGGCGGACATGATGTAGCGCCGCGACGCACCCTGCTTGGTGCCATCCGTGCTCATCGGCATGGAATATTTTGTCGCTAGCACGATGTCCTTGCGCTTGTCGCCGAGCACTTTGCCCAACACGGTTTCGGAGCCGCCCATCCCCGCATAGATGTCGGCGGTATCGAACAACGTGACGCCGAGGTCGATTGCCCTGTGGATCACCTTGCGCGAGGTTTCGAGATCCGTGCGCTGGCCGAAATTGTTGCAGCCGAGGCCGACGGCGGAAACACGCAGGCCGGAGCCGCCGAGATTGCGAATTTGCATGGACTGGTCCTGTTGGGGTGAAATGCGAGGGTAGGTTGTATGGATATTGTGGGCCCGAGCCATAAAGGCCGCAAGGCGCGTCACGCCATGGTGTCCATGCAGATCAGGCTGGTTCGGGCAGCTGTTGTTCGAGGACCGGTGCCGCTCGCGCGGGCGATGCGGCGCGCAGTGCCGCCACGGTCATGCGCCGCACTGATTTTTCGGCGTCGCGCGCGATCGCCTTGCGATCGGCGCTCAGGTCATAAGCGACGGCCTCGCCCCAGCTTACGGTGACATCGACGGCTCCCGACGACAGCACGTGAAGCAGATGAGGGACGAGATCGGCGTCGCCGTACCACGCCACGCGCTCGCGTAAGCCACGGCCCATCGGCACGCCGCCGAACCCGACATAGGCCAGCGACATCGGCTGCACGGTAATTTGGGTGTGATGGGTGCTGTTGCCCAGCGCGTGATGGACCGCGCCGACCAGCGACGAGCGGAACGGCAGCACGCGAATGCCATCGCTCGAGGTGCCCTCGGCAAACAAAACCACCGCGTCGCCGCTGAGCAATCGACCCGCGATTTGCCGCGTCGCGGCGCCGGTCTGATGCCGGGCCTGCCGGTTGATGAAGATCGTTCGCTGCAATCTTGCAAGCCAGCCGAACACCGGCCATCCCGCGATCTCGCTCTTGGCGACGAACACCACCGGCGCCAGCGCGGATATGACGCATATGTCCAGCCAGGACACATGATTGGACAGGATCAGAGCGGGGCTTGCCGTCGATCGCGCCCCGACCTCGCGAATCCGAACTCCGATCAGCGCGCAGAGAATGCGATGGTACAGATGGGGAATGGTCCGCTGCAGCCGCAAGTCGAATGCGATGCCGATCAACTGGAACGGCAGCAGCACAAGCGTAAGCGCGAGGAAGGCCAAGGCGATGAGGATGACGCGGATCATGAAAGAGGTTCGTTAGGCGTGGAATGCAGGCGCAGCCGAGGAGCGTGGTTCATCGCGCGCGGCGGTTATACTCAACGCAACCGGTAACGGGACAAAAAAACGGCCCCGGTCAGACGCGGCGACTGACGGGGACCGGTTGGGCGCCTGATCTGTGACGGGGGCCTGATCAGGCGCAGGCGAAACCTAGCCTTGCTTTGTTACGCGCCCGTGACAGCTGGACTTATCCACAGGCCGGTCCGGCGGGAAGCCGATCACGCTGGCTGATCCGAGCTTGCAGGCCAGGCGTGTTCCGAACGAAAAAATTCATTACGCAGCGCGCAAGTGCCGGATGAGGTCACGATCTCCGCCGCGGCGCAGCGATCGGTAGTATTCGGCGCTGGAGGAGCAGTCGGTATAGCGGACGAGGTCCGTCACCGGCTGTAGCTCAGCATTCGTCCCGTCGGGCAACGCCGTGCAACTGAAACGCAGCACCTGTCCATCCGCGAGATTGACATTGATCGACCTGGAATCGCCGGCGCGCATCGTCTCCGTGCGCGGGTATCCAGTACGCCGCAGCTTCACGATTCCATCACGGGCGCTCTGGAATACTGGGTCACCCGCCTACGCGGGTGATGACGTCATGCGGCGGCAGCGCGCCTTCGCCGCGCGTTCCCGTGGCGACCAGGAGTGACGCTGCCACCAGGATCGCCGCCGTCAGCGCCGCGGCAACCAGTACGACAGGTGTCTTCATCGTTACCCGATCGCGATGCTGATCACCGCGCGTTGTCGCGAAGAAATTGCGAAGGCCTGGATGCGAATGGTTTGGAAAAACAATTTTGGTTAAGCCGGAATCGGCATCGCCATGGTTACCTTGATCGAAAGCAGAGGGTCACAATCAGGCGCAGCGACGGCGAGCCGATCGCGAACGAAGCCGCGACGGCGTCGGTCAGTAGGGACGAGGCAACAAACGCAGCAGCCGTCAAAGCCTGCAGCGCCGGGCGACCGTATCATGATCTAAATCCTTCAGGGCGCGGGCGAATCACCCGCGACGCCCAGAGAAATTTTGGAAGGGATCACCGGCAATATTGGGGCGGTGGCCGTCCCGAAAATGGCAAAACGACGGCGAAGGAAAACCGATATGCCCGCTATTTTCGTTGCTTAAGCCTCGGCGGCGATGCCGGCCGGATCCTCGACTTCGGCGGGGCGCCAGTCCATGGAGACGAAGCCGTGGGTCTGCTCGACCCGCCGCAACCATGCTCGGACCGCGGGGAATGTCGCTAGGTCGTAATCGCAGCGGTCGGCGACGTGGGTGTAGCCGTAGAGCGCGATATCCGCGACCGTGAGCTGGCCCGCTGCGAAATACTCACAGGTCTTGAGGTGATTTTCCATCACCTGCAACGCGGCATAGCCGCGCTCCATCCAGTCTTCCAGCGCGTGGGTCTGCAAGTCGCGGCCGCCCCTAACCAGCGACAACCAGAAATAGGCCGCGCCGATATTCGGTTCCAGCGCGTGCTGTTCGAAGAACATCCACTGCAGCGCTTCGGCGCGTTCGATCCGCGATTCCGGCGCCAGTGAGGTGCCGCCGGCGACATACCAGAGGATGGCGTTGGATTCGGCGAGGTAGCGTCCCTCCGCGACTTCCAGCAGCGGCACCTGTCCGCTGGGATTCTTCGCGAGAAAGTCTGGCGTGCGACTCTCGCCGCGCAGAATGTCCACCTCGATCGCGCGGTAGGGCGCGTTGAGCAGCGCGAGCGCAAGGCGGACCTTGTAGCTGTTGCCGGAGCGCTGCATCGAATAGAGCTTGTACATTCGGATTCGTTCGATCGGTGGGACGTGGCCGGCGTGGCGAGCGAGTGCGATCGTCTTGTCACCCCGCAACGCGTCTAAACAATGATGCCGATGCTGATGCGTCGCAAGGCCCGCAAGATGGAAATGTTCGAAAACCTCTACCGCACTGCAACCGCGTGGAAGAATTTGCCATAAGGGCGGAACAAATCAGATCACGCTTGCGCGATTCGGTGAGCGCCGACAGGGCTGCCTGCCCGATCCCGCACCGCGCGCCGCAAGGTGAAAACGTAAAATGTTAATAACACCAGCAGGCCGAGGGGTATGCCGGTGACGCCGGCGATGCTGCGCGAAAGCAGCGGCATGATCCATGCCGCGGCCAGCAAGGTGATCTCATGGTCGCGAAAGCCCCGGCTCAGTCCGTGGCGTGCGAAAAATGCGACGGCGACCGCGAGCACGACGAGATCGTAGTCTAGAACATAGGGCGTGGCGAGCAGGCTCCCGGTCGCAAGCGCCGAGGCCTTGAGTTCGAATGCGGCATCGCTCCGCCACAGCCAGACGAGGCTTGAGGCGAGCATCAGCGCCAGTGCGATCTGGATCGCGTAGGCGGTGTGAACGCTCGCGCCCCACATCCGCACCGCTGAAAATACCGACTGGATTTTCTCCCAGCCGGTGCCGCCCTGTTCAAGCACCACTGTCTGCGTGAAATTCATCGAGTTCGCGAAAGCGTGCCAGACGCCGCCGCCGAGCGTGACGAAGCTGACCGCGACCAGCGCTGCAACGATCACTATGGCCGCGCCGATGGTGCTCCATCGCCCGCCCGCCAGCAGCACAATGGGAATCAAAACGCCGAATTGCGGTTTGTAAGCCAGGCAGCCGATCAGCACGCCGGCGAGCCAGGGCCGGCGATCGAGCAGATGCAGTGCGCCTCCGAGCAGCGCCGCCGTGAAGAATCCATTCTGGCCATGGCCGATATTGACGAATACGGCAGGAAAGGCAGCCGCGACCAGAAGCGTTTCGGGGCGGGGCAGGATCGCGCGTATTGCCGCCAGATAGGCCGCGAGGCTAGCCGCAAGCCAGATCGCAAGGCCCCAACCATAAGGAAGGGATGCCACGAGAACGGCAATCGCAATGAAAAACGGCGGATAGTGCCAACCGTAGAACGGCACCTCGCGACCGCCGAACACCGCTCTCTCGGCGGCATGCTGGAGCGCTGGTTCATAGGCCTCCGCCGGCCGGCCTTGCCAAGTCAGCGTGCCGGCGGCGTAAACGTTGGAAAAGTCGGTGCCGAGAGGCTTGCCGTTGCGGTCGATCAGGCCGTCGGACACGCCAATCCAGCCAGCCATCGCAATCGCGCAGAGGCCGAGCAGGATCATGCTGTAGCCGCGAGCACGCGAGGCGGTCAGCCACTGGCCGGATCGCAGCCCTTGCCGGATATGAGTCATTTCGCCGCAGAATTTTATGAATGTTGCGCGAATCTACCCGGGCCGTTTTAACGTTCCCTAAAGTTTGGGGCGCATCGGCCCAACCTTCTTGCGATGCAGCGTG
>DASXJV010000307.1:0-2508 GCA_036497205.1 Bradyrhizobium sp. | reverse complement strand
ATATCGGCAATGGCCAGATCGTCACCTCCTCGATCACCAATGAGTCGGTCGACGAACTGGGCATCAAGGCCAAGGATCGCGTGACTGTGGTGGTGAAGGCCTCCGACGTCATGATCGCCGTGGACTGATGATGCGCGCGCCTTTGCTCATCAGCCTGGCGATCGTACCAGCCTCCGATTGAACGGGAATCCCTAATTTCAGGAACCATACCATAGAAGGGGCGCGGAGGCTTTGCCTCGGCTCAACGATGCTGTAGGCTTGACGTCGCGATGTCCGGACGGATCGTAAATCCCCTGGATTGCCGGAACGGCGCTTCCGCCTGTCGCATTCCACCATCACCAACGCTTGATTTGCGCGCGCAATGCGCCGCAAACACGTATGGAGCGCCATGATGCATCGTCTGTCCGCTTATGTCGTCGCCCTGTCGATCCTGTGCGGATCGAGCTATTCGCCTGCGCTTGCGCAGGACAACAGCCTCACCGTGTTTGCCGCGGCTTCGATGAAAAATGCACTGGACGACATCGACGCCGCCTATACCGCGAAAACCGGTGTCAAGATCGTCGCCAGCTATGCCGCGAGTTCGGCGTTGGCCAAACAGATCGAACAGGGCGCGCCAGCGGATGTCTTCGTGTCCGCCGACACCGACTGGATGGACTACGCTACGGCTAGGAAGAACATCAATGAACCGACGCGGGTCAATCTGCTCGGCAACAGCATCGTGCTGATCGCACCGAAGGATTCAAAGATCGATAACGTGACCATCGGACAAGGCTTCGACCTGACAAAACTCGCCGGCGATGGCAAGATAGCCACCGGCGATGTCAGAGCGGTTCCGGTCGGGAAATACGCCAAGGCGGCGCTGGAGAAACTCGGTGCGTGGCAGGCGGCGGAGCCGAAATTCGCGATGGCGGAGAGCGTGCGCGCCGCGCTGACACTGGTGGCGCGCGGCGAAGCGGCACTGGGGATTGTCTATGCAACGGACGCCAAGGTCGAACCCGGCGTCAAGATCGTCGGCATCTTCCCGCCGGATTTCCACCCCTCCATCATTTATCCCGTCGCGGCGACGGCGACAGCAAGAACGGAATCCGCCGATTACCTTGCCTTCCTGCGCTCCTCAGTGGCGAAGACGGTCTTCGAAAAATATGGGTTCACTTTCCTGATCCGACCGACCTCCTGACCGCGTGTTCGATATCTCGCCAACGGAATGGACCGCGATCCAGCTTTCGCTGCGGGTCGCCACGGTTGCGACGCTGGTAGCGACGCCGCTCGGGATCGGCGTGGCGTGGCTGCTGGCGCGGCGCGACTTTTGGGGCAAGCCGGTGGTCGATGCGCTGATTCACCTGCCGCTGGTGCTGCCGCCGGTTGTCACCGGTTATCTGCTGCTGCTGACATTCGGCAGACGCGGCCTCGTCGGCGGGTGGCTCGCGGATCATCTCGGCATCGTGTTCGCGTTTCGCTGGACCGGTGCGGCGCTGGCCTGCGGCATCATGTCGTTTCCCCTATTGGTGCGGCCGATACGGCTGTCGATTGAAGCCATCGACCGGCGGCTGGAACAGGCGGCGGCCACGCTGGGCGCGGCGCCCTGGCGGGTGTTCCTGACCGTCACCTTGCCCTTAGCGCTGCCGGGTGTGCTGGCCGGCATGGTGCTCGGCTTCGCCAAGGCGATCGGCGAATTCGGCGCGACCATTACCTTCGTGTCGAATATTCCAGGCGAGACTCAGACCATTTCCTCGGCCATCTATTCGCTGATCCAGACGCCGGATGGCGATACCGCGGCGCTGCGGCTGGTGGTGGTTTCCATCGCCATCGCTATGAGCGCCATGATCGCCTCCGAATGGTTCGCGCGGCGCGCTTTGCGACGCCTGCACGGGAATTGATCATGCTGCGCGTCGACGTCTCAAAACAGCTCGGCGAATTCTCGCTTCAGGTCACCTTCGCCAGTGAGGGTCGCGTCACCGGACTGTTCGGCGCCTCGGGCGCCGGCAAGACGTCGTTGATCAATATGATCGCGGGATTGCTGCGGCCCGATCGCGGCGCCATCGCCATCGACACTGAGACGCTCGACGACACCGCTGACCGCGTGCACGTCCCGGCGCATCGTCGCCGGATCGGCTATGTGTTTCAGGATGCACGGCTGTTTCCGCATCTCGATGTGCGCGCGAATCTCGACTACGGCCGGCGAATGAACCGTCTTGCCGACGATGCTGCGCAGCGCGCACGCGTCACCGACCTGCTCGATATCGGCAGCTTGCTCAATCGCCGTCCCGGCCAGCTGTCCGGCGGCGAGCGCCAGCGCGTGGCGCTCGGGCGCGCGCTGCTGGCGCAGCCGAGATTGCTGCTGCTGGATGAGCCGCTGGGGTCGCTGGATGAGGAGCGCAAGGTGGAAATCCTGCCCTATCTGGTGCGCCTGCGCGACGAAGCCGGCGTGCCCATGGTCTATGTCAGCCACGATGCCGGCGAAATGCGCCAGTTGGCGACGCAAATCGTGATGCTCAAGCGCGGGCGCGT
>DASXJV010000306.1:0-4399 GCA_036497205.1 Bradyrhizobium sp. | reverse complement strand
CGCCACGCTCTGGATTCCCTTCACCATCACCGCTGCGCTCGGGCAGGTCGCGCGCAACGCGATGCAGCGGCAATTGACCGGACCGCTCGGCACCTGGGGTGCCACCAATATCCGCTTCCTGTTCGGCTTTCCGTTCTCGCTTGTTTTCTTCGCCGTCGTGTTGGCCGTGACCGGAGATCATATACCGTGGCCAACTGCCGCGTTCTGGCCGTGGTTGCTGCTCGGCGCGCTCAGCCAGATCGTGGCTACCGGACTGATGCTGCTCGCCATGAATGACCGTTCGTTCGTGGTGACGACGGCGTACCTGAAAACCGAGGCGATCCAGACCGCGATCTTCGGTTTTGTCTTTCTCGGCGATCATTTGATCGTGCTGAAGGTGATCGCAATCCTGATCGCGACGGTCGGTGTGGTCATCACTGCGCTGCGGCCCGGTGGGGAAAAAAGCTTTGCCGAATTGAAGCCGACGATTATCGGCCTCGTCGCGGCGGCGGCATTCGCGCTGTCGGCGGTCGGCTTCCGCGGCGCGATCATTACTGTGCCAGGCGTGTCGTTTGTGACGGCGGCGTCCTACACGCTGGTGTTAGGGCTGTTCGTGCAGACGCTGGTGTTGACGATCTATCTGCTGGCGCGCGCGCCGGACGTGCTCAAGAGAATCCTGGGGCTGTGGAGGCCCTCGATGTTCGCGGGCTTCATGGGCGCGTTCGCCTCGCAGTTCTGGTTTCTGGCGTTTGCGCTCACCGCCGCCGCGAACGTGCGCACGCTGGCGCTGGTCGAGGTGCTGTTCGCGCAAGGCGTGGCGTATTATTCGTTCAAGCAGCCGCTGTCGGCACGTGAACTTTCCGGCATCGCGTTGATCGTCGTCGGCGTCGCGCTGCTGGTCGCGGTGTAATCAGTTCCGGTCTTCGGGCAGTACCGGCAGCGGCGACACCTCGACGCCTTCCTCGATCAAAGAGCGCGCTTCATCCGGCGAAGCCTCGCCGTAAATAGGGCGATGCTCGATATCGCCGTAGTGCATCTTGCGGGCTTCGTTGGAGAAACGCTCGCCGACATTGTCGGCGTTCTTTACGATGTGATCGCGCAATTCCCTGAGCTTGGCGCGCAGCTCGCGCTCCTGCGCCATCATCAGGGGTGTCGATGCGGGTGCCGTGACTTCCGTCGAAGCGGCAGGCGCAGGCGCCGCGCTATCCCGCCGCTTCTTGCTTACGATCTGCGGGGCCATAATGGATTTTTCCACCTTGGCCGAGCCACATGCCGGACACGTCACCAGCTTGCGCTTGACCTGGGAATCGTAGGCGGACGAGCTTTGAAACCAGCTTTCGAATGCATGGCCGTGCTCGCAGCGTAGCGAATATCGGATCATGCCGATCCCCGCACCAGGTGCAGATGTTCGGGGCCAGTCTTGGGATCGGCAACGCTGAAGCGCCGGCCGTGCTGCAGTGACGGCACGGTCTTGCGCGCGGTCTCGACCTTGGCGGGGTCGATCTTCGCCATGAAAACGCCCGGCTCAACGCCGCCTTCGGCGAGGACTGTGCCCCAGGGGTCGACGATCAGCGAATGGCCGTAGGTCTCGCGCTCGTTGTCGTGCATGCCTCCTTGCGCGGCGGCGAACACGAAACACCCGGTCTCGATGGCACGGGCGCGCAGCAGCGTATGCCAATGCGCTTCGCCGGTCTTTCTGGTGAAGGCGGAAGGTACGGTGAGGAACGACGCGCCGCTTTCGGCGAGCGCGCGATACAGCGCCGGAAAACGCACGTCGTAGCAGATCGTCAAACCGACGCGGCCCCATGGCAGGTCGGCGATGACGGCGGTTTCGCCGGGCTGATAGTTGGCGGATTCGCGATAGCTCTCGCCGCCGGGCAGATCGATGTCGAACATGTGGATCTTATCGTAGCTTGCGATCACGGCGCCATCCGGTCCGATCAGGAACGAGCGGTTGACGGCCTTCTCGGGAGAAGCGCGCAGCGCCAGCGAGCCGACATGGAGATGGATTTTCAGTTCCGCCGCGAGCGAGCGATAGGCCTTCAGCGAAAGATCGTCCTCTTCGGCGGCAATATGTTCGAACAGCGCCTTGCGGTTAAGCTGCATCATGTTGCTCACCTCGGGAGTGAGCACATAATCGGCGCCTTGGGCTGCGGCTTCGCGAATCAGCTTTGTTCCCTGCTCGAGGCTCGGTCCCGGCAACAGCCCGGTGCGCATCTGCACCATGGCAGCGGTGAAGGTGAGGTCAGCGCTCATGAGTCGGCCTTTTCGCCCGCCAGCATCGAATCGAGCTTGCCCTCGCGATCCAGGGCGTAAAGCTCGTCGCAACCGCCGACATGAGTCTCGCCGATAAAAATCTGCGGAAAGGTCGAGCCCGCGCCGGCGCGATCCCACATTTCTTGACGATGCGTCGGGTCGATAGCGACGTCGAATTCGGTGAACGCGGCTTTTTTGCGCGTCAGCAGCGACTTGGCGGCGCTGCAATAGCCGCAGCCCGGACGGGTGTAGATTTCGATGGCAGCGGACATGTCGCGCTCTGTTTTGCGAAGATACCCGATTATATGGGAGCTTTATGGGTGTCCACAACCCGGGCGAACACCAGCACGTCGACGGAAGCTGCCTTGGCGCGCAATAGCGCCCGCGCGCAGGCATCAGCCGTGGCGCCGGAAGTCAGAACATCGTCGATCAGGACTACACGGCGGCCTTGAATCTCAGACTGCCGGTCCGCGGCCACCTTGAAAGCGCCCTGCACGTTGCTCGCCCGCTGCGACCGGGACAGGCCGATCTGTTGCTGGGTCGGCCTGACGCGCCGGAGCGCTTCCGAAATTACTTTCACGCCGCTTTGCCGCTCGATCGATCGCGCCAGCGCGCCGGACTGGTTGTAGCGGCGGCTCCAGCCGCGCCGCCAGTGCAGCGGCACTGGAATGAGCACATCGGCCTCAAGCAGTTCGCGCCCGGCCCGCGCCATCCAGCGGCCCATCGCGGGGGCCAAATCGGTGCGGTCCTGGTATTTCAGCGCATGCACCAGCGTTCGCGCGACGTCGTCATAGCGCACCGCAGCACGGGCGCGCTGATAGGCCGGCGGATCGGCGATCGCTTCCATTGACAATAGCCCCGGTCCGGGATCGTAGACAAAGGGAATGCCGAGCTTGGGGCAAAACGGCGGCGCGATGAACGACAGTCTAGCCCAGCACTTAGCGCAGACGCCTTCGCCGTCGACGGGTTCGCGGCAGGCCACGCAGAGCGTCGGCAGCGCGATATCGAGCGCGAGCCGCGCGGTATGTGCCCACGCGCCGCGGCAGGCGTTCAGCGCGCCGTGCAAGCGTCCGGTGATGGAACGTGATGGTGATGCCTCGGCGTCCATGGGCGTAAGGCTAACGTCGGGTTACGCGGCACTCAAGTGAGAAACGAGGCGCCCCGATTGCCAGAAGTAGGGAGACCGGCGTACCAACCTTGCATGGCCAAGAGCAGCGAAAATACCGCGCCGCCCATCCTGTTCGACCGTGCCCTGCTGCGGATGCGGCAGAGCCGTGCGCTACGCTTTGGGCCTGCAACATTCCTGCTCGATCGCGTCGCCGAAGACATGGAAGAACGCTTGCACGCGGTGCTGCGGGATTTTGCTGACGCCGCGGATATCTGGACGCCGGGTACGGTGCTGCGAAAGCCGTCACGCGAACGTATCAAGTCCGTTACCCAGATAAGCCTTGATCTCGAACAGGAAACTTTGCCGTTCGGGCGGGAATCGCTGGACCTTGTCGTCTCGGGGCTGGCCTTTCAATTCGTCAACGATCTGCCCGGCGTGCTGGCGCAGATTCGTCGTGCGCTGAAACCCGACGGGCTATTGCTGGCGGCGATGATCGGCGGGGATACGCTGACCGAGCTGAGGCAGTCCTTTGCATCAGCGGAAGCCGAATGCGAAGGCGGGGTCTCGCCCCGCGTCGCGCCGTTTGCCGATCTGCGCGATGTGGGTGGCCTCTTACAGCGCGCAGGCTTTGCGCTGCCGGTCACTGATGTCGATCGCATCGTGGTGCGCTACGACAGTGCATTCGCGCTGATGCGGGATCTGCGGCGCATGGGCGCGACCAATATTCTGTTGGAGCGGCGGCGGACACCGACGCGCCGCGCCACCATGCTGCGGATGGCGCAGATTTACGGCGAACGCTTTGCCGATCCCGACGGCCGCGTCCGCGCCACCTTCGACGTGATCTGGCTGTCGGGCTGGGCGCCGCATGAAAGCCAGCAGAAGCCGCTCAAGCCCGGTTCGGCGAAAGCGAGTCTCGCGGAAGCAGTGAAGCGGCCGAAGGCGTAAGCCTCTCGTTCGTCCTGCCCGGGACAAGCCCGCGCATGACGACTGTGGGCAATTGCGCGCCCATCCCCTACATCAACAAATCAATCAGATGCGGTATCAACGGAATGTCCG
>DASXJV010000305.1:0-7398 GCA_036497205.1 Bradyrhizobium sp. | reverse complement strand
AAAGCGGAAGTCATCAAGACGAATGCCAACAAGGCCGGCGACACCGGCTCGCCCGAGGTTCAGGTCGCGATCCTGTCGGAACGCATCAACAACCTCACCGGGCATTTTAAATCCCACGTGAAGGACAATCATTCGCGCCGGGGTCTTTTGAAAATGGTCGCCACGCGCCGTTCGCTGCTCGATTACATCAAGCGAAAGGACGAGGCGCGTTACAAGGCTTTGCTCGAAAAGCACAACATTCGTCGTTGAGTTCTTAATTCATGCGCGCATGTTGCGCGCGTTTTCGCATGATCCGGAAAAGTGGTTTTCCGGTTTTCCGATCAGATCATGCGCCTACCAGCGCGTGGACTTTGAAGGGTCCGCGCGGCGTGTCCAGCAGCAATCCGGCAGCTGGGCGTAACGGGTAAGATGCCCGTACCATCGGAAGGATGGACGCCATTCGAAACATAAAGACCATGGCAGGATCGCCGGACGCTGTTCTCGCAATGCGAACAGCGTCTCGCAATCTTGCGCATGGTTTTTGCGTTTGGGCGTCCCTGCTTTCGTGAAACCATGAAAGAAGACTACTATGTTCAATATTCATTCAGTCGAGATCGATTGGGGTGGACGTCCCCTCAGGCTTGAAACCGGCAAAATCGCCCGTCAGGCTGACGGTGCCGTACTCGCCACCTATGGCGAGACTGTCGTGCTCGCCACCGTCGTCGCCGCGAAAACGCCCCGGGAAGGCGTCGACTTCCTGCCGCTGACCGTCGACTATCAGGAAAAGACCTACGCCGCGGGCCGCATTCCCGGCGGCTATTTCAAGCGCGAAGGCCGGCCCACCGAGAAGGAGACGCTGGTCTCCCGTCTGATCGACCGCCCGATCCGGCCCTTGTTCGTCGACGGCTGGCGCAATGAAACCCAGGTGATCGTGACGACGCTGTCGCATGACATGGAGAACGATCCCGACATTCTGGCGCTGGTGGCTGCGTCTGCGGCCCTGACGCTGTCGGGTGCACCCTTCAAGGGTCCGATCGGCGCGGCCCGCGTCGGCTTCGTCAATGACGAGTATGTGCTCAACCCGACGCTCGACGAAATGGTCGAAACCCAGCTCGACCTGGTCGTCGCCGGCACCGCCGACGCCGTGCTGATGGTGGAATCGGAAGCCAAGGAACTCAACGAAGACATCATGCTCGGCGCGGTGATGTTTGGACACCGGCATTTCCAGCCGGTCATCAAGGCGATCATCGAGCTTGCCGAAAAGGCCGCGAAGGAGCCGCGCGACGTCGCCGTCACCGACGAAAGCGCGCTGGAGAAGGAAATGCTCGGGCTTATCGAGCAGGATCTGCGCGCGGCTTACGCGATCCCGGTCAAGCAGGACCGCTACGGCGCGGTCGGCAAGGCCAAAGAAAAAGTGATGGCGCACTACTTCCCGGAAGGGCAGGAACCGAAATACGACAAGCTGCGCATCGCCGGCGTGTTCAAGGAGCTGGAAGCCAAGATCGTTCGCTGGAACATTCTCGACACCGGCAAGCGCATCGATGGCCGCGATTCCAAGACCGTCCGCAACATCATCGCCGAAGTCGGCGTGTTGCCCCGCGCCCATGGCTCGGCGCTGTTCACCCGCGGCGAAACCCAGGCGATGGTAGTGACCACGCTGGGCACCGGCGAGGACGAGCAGTACATCGACGCGCTGTCGGGAACCTACAAAGAGACGTTCCTGCTGCACTACAATTTTCCTCCCTACTCGGTCGGTGAAACCGGACGCATGGGCGGCACCAAGCGGCGTGAAATCGGCCACGGCAAGCTGGCCTGGCGCGCGATCCACCCCGTGCTGCCGCCGCATCACGAATTCCCCTACACGGTGCGGGTGGTCTCGGAGATCACCGAGTCGAACGGATCGTCGTCGATGGCTTCCGTCTGCGGCGCCTCGTTGGCGCTGATGGATGCGGGCGTTCCCCTGAAGCGGCCAACCGCGGGTATCGCCATGGGCCTCATCCTGGAAGGTTCGCGCTTTGCGGTGCTGTCGGACATTCTCGGCGACGAGGATCATCTCGGCGACATGGACTTCAAGGTCGCCGGCACCGATCAAGGCGTCACCTCGCTGCAGATGGACATCAAGATCGCGGGGATCACCGAGGAAATCATGAGGGTCGCGCTCGGCCAGGCCAAGGAAGGGCGCATCCACATCCTCGGCGAAATGTCGAAGGCGCTGACCGCTGCGCGCGCCGAACTCGGCGAATACGCGCCGCGCATCGAGACCTTCAAGATTGCAACCGACAAGATCCGCGAAGTGATCGGCACCGGCGGCAAGGTGATCCGCGAAATCGTCGAGAAGACCGGCGCCAAGGTCAATATCGACGATGACGGCACCGTGAAGGTCGCCTCCGCCGACGGCGAATCGATCAAGGCCGCGATCAAGTGGATCAAGTCGATCGCCTCCGATCCGGAGCTCGGCCTGATTTATGACGGCACCGTCGTCAAGGTGATGGAGTTCGGCGCGTTCGTGAACTTCTTCGGCGCCAAGGACGGTCTCGTCCACATCAGCCAGCTCGCGGCCAACCGCGTGCAGAAGACCTCAGACGTCGTCAAGGAAGGCGACAAGGTCAAGGTCAAGCTGCTCGGCTTCGACGATCGCGGCAAGACGCGGCTGTCGATGAAAGCGGTCGACCAGGTGACCGGCGAGGACCTCGAGGCCAAGCAGAAGACCGAGGCTCCGCCTCGCGAAGCCGCCGGCGAATAATTCCTGATTGGTTGCAGATTGCGAGAAGGGCGGCCGAAAGGCCGCCCTTTTGTTTGGTGAATACGACATTTTGTGAATACGACCGTGCGCGCTTACGCTGCAGGACGTGGGAACCGGAGATACCACGCGAATTTGAATTCGAACCAAGTTAAATCATCGGGCCGGCCCGCTAGAGCCTTTTCCGTTTCGATTGAATCGAAAAGGGGCTCTAGATCCTTGATTTGACGCGTTTTCTTAACGCGAACCGGTCTCCACTTCGCTTGAAAACGCTCTAGATAATCCGTATCGAGCACCGCAGGCTCGTCACTCCAAGGAGGGATTTCATGTCATCCTTATCGCGTCGTCATTTTTTCACTGCGGCCGCGGTCTTCACGGCCGCCGCATCTACGCCGCGCTTGGTGTTCTCTCAAGCGCCTGCCGCCGCACCGGAGGCAGCGCCCGCTGCGACCGGTCCATTTGTGGTTCCACCCCTCGGCTATCCGACTAATGCGTTCGAGCCGCACATCGACGCCAGGACCATGGAAATCCACCACGACAAGCACCATGGAGCCTACGTCGCCAACCTCAACAATCTCGCCAAGACCAATCCGCAACTCGGAACGAATGCCGTGCCGGACATCCTCGGCAACCTGAACGCGCTGAATGACGAAATCAAATTCGCGGTGCGCAACAATCTGGGCGGCCACGCCAATCACACCATGTTCTGGGAGATCATGGGTCCGGACGGCGGCAAACCCGAAGGCGAGGTGCTGGCCGCCATCGATCGCGATCTCGGCGGCCTCGAAAAATTCCAGACCGATTTCAACGCCGCGGGCGGACGCCAGTTCGGTTCGGGCTGGGTGTTCGTGACGGTCACCAGGGACGGCAAGCTCGCGATCGAGACTCGCCCGAACCAGGACAGTCCGATCATGGACGGCAAGCGCGCGTTACTCGGCAACGACGTCTGGGAACACGCCTATTATCTGCACTACCAGAACCGCCGCCCCGATTACCTCAAGGCGTGGTGGAACACCGTGAACTGGAGCAAGGTCGCCGAGCGCTATGCCGCCGCGAAGGCAGGCACGTTGGGTGTCTAGGACTGAAAATCCCATTGGAAAGAGAGGGGCGGCCTGTGGCCGCCCTTTTCGCTTCGAGCAGGATCCGGAAAAAGTGGGAACCGGTTTTCCGAAAAGATCATGCTCAAACAAAGAGACCAGATCATGGTGCGATTCAATCTAATCGGATCATGATCTGGCGCTGCTCGCTCGCAGGCACCAGTGGCCTATGGATTGACGGGGCCGCTGACGTATTCGGCGTGCAGCCATTTGCCGATCAAACCGCCGATGATGCCGCCGGCGATTGGCGCGACCCAGAACAGCCACAGCGACTGCAAGGCGGTGGCGCCGCCAAACACGGCTGTCGCGGTCGAGCGCGCCGGATTGAGCGATGCGTTGGATACGGGAATCGCGACGAGGTGAAAGAGCACGAGCGCAAGGCCGACGGCGATCGGCGCGAACCCGGCCGGCGCGCGTGGCGACGTCACGCTAACGATCACCAGCACAAACAGCGCGGTGATCACGACCTCGATCAAACCCACACTCAGCATCGAAAATCCGGAGCCGCCATAGGTGTTGGACACCGCGAGAAACGTATTCCACTTGCCCGCTGCTGGTGCGCCTTGCAGGATGATGTAGAAGACCGCGGCGGCCGCCACGCCGCCGACCACTTGCGCGATGATATAGGGGATCGCCTTGCCGGCATCAAAGCGGCCCGCCGCCACCAGCCCGCACGTCACCGCCGGATTGAAATGGCCGCCGGAAATGGGACCCACCGCATACGCCATCGCCAACACCGAGAGGCCGACGGCAAATGCGACGGCGATCAATCCCGCGCTCGGCGCCGAGAACAATGCGGCGCCGCAAACGGCGGTCACCAGCGTGAACGTGCCTAAGAATTCTGCGCTCAACTCTCGTGACATTTTTATCCCCCGCATGAGCTCCCGCGAATGGGCGGGAACGAGGGCCAGATCATGCCATCAGGGCAAGGGCGATGACAACGTTGCTCAGGGAATTCCACGGGTCGCGGCGATACCAATGTTGCACCGCAATTGCCTGAAAGGCGCAATGAAATCACGTGGATTTCATATCCGCAAAGCAAATTGCTATCGTGCCGATTTGCCGTATCGTCACAGAGCATTTTCAAGCGAAGTGGCAGGCATGTTGCTCCCGCAAGGACTATCTGGATGGCGCCGCCAGTGATCCGCCCCGCTCGCCTCGACGAATATGACGAGATCGCCCGCGTCTGGATGGCCAGCTGGGTCTCGACGGGGCTGGAAGACGCCAGTGATTCTCTACTGGCGAAGTTGCGTGCGCGCATCCCGCTGGACGTCGAAAAGGGCTGGAGCCTGTTTGTCGCCGACGATCGCGGGGCGCTCAAGGCGATGCTGGCGCTGCACCTGCCCAAATTCTATCTCGACCAATTATTCGTTGTCCCGGAATATCAAGGCCAGGACCTCGGGCGGAGGCTGCTCGCTTTCACGCGACAGCATCTGCCGGATGAAATCTGGCTGCGCTGTGTGCGCGAAAACGAAAAGGCGTGGCGCTGGTATGAGCGTGAGGATTTTGTCTTTGAAAAGGAAGAGGTCGAGCCGATGACCGGATTCGTCATGAAATACTATCGATGGAAGAGAGAGGGAGCCACCCGATGATGAAGCTCTATTGGTCGCCACGCTCGCGCTCATTCACCGCGCTGTGGCTGATGGAAGAAACCGGGCAGCCTTACGAGCGCGTGCTGACCGACATTTCCACCGGCGCGCAGAAGACGCCCGAATTTCTCAGCATCAATCCGATGGGCAAGGTGCCGGCGCTGAGGGACGGCGACGCGACGCTCGCCGAAGCCGCCGCGATCTGCGCCTATGTCGCCGAACGCTACCCGGAGGCGAAACTGGCGCCGCCGCCGGGCGATCCGCTGCGCGCGAAATATCTATACTGGCTGTTTTTCGCCCCCGGCTGCATCGAACCCGCGATGGTGCAAGTCGCGACCAAGATCGAGATGAATTCGGTAGCCGCGGGCTGGGGCGACGCGCAGCGGGTATTCGACGTGCTCGACGCCGCGCTGACAAAAGGACCGTGGATTCTCGGCGAATCCTTCTCGGCCGCCGACATCGCTGTTGGATCAGGCCTGAATTTCGCGGTGCGGCTGTTCAAGATGGTGCCGTCGCGGCCCTCGTTCGACCGCTACATCGACCGTTGCGCGGCGCGGCCGGCGTTCCAGCGCGCCAGCGTCATCGCGGCTGGATGAGGCTATTCGGCCGCCGTTTTCAAATCTTCCGGCCGGGGCATCGAAATAATGTTGTAGCCGGAATCAACATAATGGATTTCCCCGGTCACGCCGGCCGACAGGTCGGACAGCAGATACAGCGCCGAGCCGCCGACCTCGTCTATGGTCACAGTGCGCCGCAGCGGCGAATGGAGCTGTTGAAACTTCAGCATCTCGCGCTGCTCGGCAATACCCGCGCCGGCGAGCGTGCGAATTGGCCCTGCCGAAATTGCGTTGACGCGAATATTGCGTGAACCGAAGTCGGCAGCGAGATAGCGCACCGAAGCTTCCAGCGCAGCCTTGGCAACGCCCATTACATTGTAATTCGGCAAAACCCGGGTCGAGCCGCCATAGGTCAGGGTAATCATCGAGCCGCCGCGCTCGGGCATCATGGCCGCCGCGCGCTTGGCAAGTTCCGTGAACGAGAAGCAGGAAATCACCAGAGTACGCGAAAAATTCTCCCGGCTGGTCTCGGCGTAACGGCCCTTCAGCTCGTTCTTGTCGGAAAACCCGATGGCGTGGACGAGAAAATCGAGCTGCCCCCAATTTGCGCGCACCGTCTCGAACACGTGATCGACGCTGGCGATGTCTTCCACATCGCAGGGCAGCACCAGGGGAACGCCAAGCGATTCGGCGAGCGGCTTAACGCGCTTGCCGAGCGCCTCGCCTTGATAGGTAAAGGCAAGCTCGGCGCCCTGCGCTGCGACCGCTTTCGCAATGCCCCAGGCAATCGAATGATCATTGGCGACGCCCATGATCAACCCGCGTTTGCCCTTCATAAGGTTTTGCATGCTCGCCGTGCTTTCTCCTGCGTCATGCCCGGCCTTGTGCCGGGCATCCACGTTTTTCTCGACGTCACATGGATCAAGACGTGGATGGCCGGGACGGGCCCGGCCATGATGGTGAATTGAGGTGTTAGTTCGCGCAAAATCTCACGCATCCATCCGCTTGAACACCAGCGTGGCGTTGGTGCCGCCGAACCCGAAGGAATTCGAAAGCACGGTGCCGAGCCTGGCGTTATCGATGCGCTTGCGCACGATCGGCATGTCGGCGAATACCGGATCGAGCTCGGTGATATTGGCGCTTTCGCAAATAAAACCGTTGTTCATCATCAACAGCGAATAGATCGCCTCCTGCACGCCGGTGGCGCCGAGCGAGTGTCCGGTCAGCGCCTTGGTGGCGGAGATCGGCGGGCATTTTTCGCCGGTGCCGAACACCTTGCGGATCGCGTCCATTTCCGGCGGATCGCCTGCCGGCGTCGAGGTCGCGTGCGGGTTGATGTAATCGATTTTGGTTTTGACGGTGGCCATCGCCATCTTCATGCAGCGCTCGGCGCCTTCGCCCGAGGGGGCGACCATGTCGTAGCCGTCGGAGGTGGC
>DASXJV010000304.1:0-4963 GCA_036497205.1 Bradyrhizobium sp. | reverse complement strand
TGTCTGTCTTGAAGGGCATGGCGGTGCGCTCCTCGTGCTCTTAAGCCCCCGCTCACTCTCTGAGCGGTTCGGGGCAGGAGCACGGCCGGTCCATCCCATTCTGAGACATGCCGCCGCACTCGAAGGATGTCTGTTTATCGGCGTAGACCGGAAGTGACCGGCGCACCCTCAAAACGACGCGAATGACCCCATCTCGGACACGAACCTCGGCAAGCGGCTTCTCTGAAGAACCGCCACTTTTAACGTACCTCAATCTGTTAGTTCATCGGCTGTCGCGCCACGCTATTAAATACAAGGAGGACCTGCGCACTTCTTCAACAGCCGTCCTCGAGAGGCCAATGTCGGCGAGCAGCCGGTCATCAACTTGGAGGAGTTGCCTGTGTTGAAACTGTCGTTCCCACCTCAATGCTATTCCGGCCAACCACGCAAGCGAGATTTTCCAGGACCATCTCAGGTCCGGAAACGAGGCTGGAGCTGCTTCGAGATTGTTGGTTGATTTGCAGGTCGTGCTGCCGCAAGACATGTTTCACCTCCGTGATGGAGCGAAACAACGCTTGGCTGCGGGAGCTCATCGGGCGGTTGTTAATGGCCCGAGTGCTTTCTGTATCACGTCCATCTTTGGTGCTCAAGCGATCGTAAGCGGTCAGGTTGAAGGTGTCAGCCCATCGGGGAAAGCAGACATTGCGGTTGGGCGCGCCGAAATCCGGAAATGACTGCCGGACAATTGTGATCAGTCGGTCGGCCGGAAGCATAACTTAGATCTCTCGGGCCAAGGCGCTCGGCCTCACGATTGCGTCCTGTGCGACGGCATGGTGATCGAATGAGACGATTTGCCGCCACGGTGCCCGTCCTTCTGGTTGTGCTGCCTGTCCTAAGCGGAAACTGAGCGGCACTGCTTGTATAAAGGTAATTTTAATGGTGACGGCGCGGTTGTCTCTTATCTAAACAGTGTCCGCACAACAAAGGAGACTGATGTTGTGCAGATCGTGAATGATGCACCAGGAGCCGATGACATGAGCGATCATGATGAATGGATCAGCTATTCGCACTGGGGCATGTTTGCACTGGAACGAAAATCCTCCAACTAGGCCTCTAACATTGCGGAATGGACCGTCTTCAACCCTCACGCGGCGTAACAAGCCATGAATGTCTCCTCTAGCGCTAGCAGCATCGCCAACTCGCTGAATACCGTGAGCACATCTCGCGAGATACCTCACGAGTTTCGCTATCACGCCAAGGTGCTGAACGATCACCTCGCCGATGTGCTGCGCAGCGGGCTGTTCGACGACATTGATCACTTTTTCAAGATGCTCGAACTGCACGCGCGCAATCGCAGGGCAAGGTAATGCCCTGACGAAGTGATCGATAAATCAACTGGCTTCCGGTAATGACAGATAATGTTGCAAAGGTCCTTTTCATCATTGAGCACAAAGTGTGCGAGCCGTAGGAGCGGCGATCGAAAAATATGTGGGGGCACCACATCATCTCGCGATGAGCTCCGGGCGACTGCGATAGCTGGCTTAAGGTCACATCAATCGGCGATGGCTGCCTGCTTCGTCTTTTGGCGGGAAATTAACTTCGTGCACAGCGCCGGGCACAGAAATCTAAAATTCAATTTAATGGCGTCGGCGGATTTACGAACCTACGTAAGCCTCACGGCTTCGCCGTTCCAGTGAATCACAGAAGCGCTCCCCATGTCCAACACCTCCGTAAAAGTCGCTATCGCATTGTTCATGGTCTTGACCCTACCTGCCCCTTTATTTGCGCGAGGCGGACACGGAGGCGGACACGCAGGTTCGATGGCTATGGGAGGATTTGCGCGACTCGCTGGTTCGGGGGCAACGGGAAATGTGCCGATCAGTGGTATTGCGCGGGGCCCAGCAAACGCTGGTGGAATGAACAATGTGGCGGTCGATCCCAGCGGATTTGGCAACGCTTCCAGGATAGCTCCGCTCCCGCAGCCGCACATAGCCGCGGTGGCGATTGGGCGGACGGCCGGTTCGCGAAATCCAGCCGCACCTTCATTGACGAACTCGGGCCAGCCATTGCTGCCGGATGCGCCGGTCGGCCACCGCCAGCCGCGCGCCGATCAAGTGCCCCCGGAGAAAAACTTGATGGATCCGAACGATCCAGTCAACCATGAGAACGCGGCGCTCGACCGCATGATCAACGGCATTTGCCGCGGTTGCTAAATATCGCCGGTAGGGAGAATGGAAACCGCGATTCCGTCCGGACAGTCGGCGTGGAATTTGAGCTCTGCTCTTGCCATCGTAACGAGTTCGGCTTCTGTCTTGGTGGGCTTGCTCACGCTGGCGGCTTTCTCTCGACGCTCGATCACCGCAGGTGCCGTGTCGGCAAGCGTCTGTCGAGAGGATGACGGCGGCGCGGGAGGCGGGCTACCTTGCCGCGTCCACCCGCTTCAATCCGACGATCGCAGGCAGGGAGCCGGTCGGGAACGGATCGGCCTTCGGTGTTTCAGAGGGCAGCGGCGCCCTTGCGGTCGCGTCGGGGAATCGCGTCCTCATTTCGCGCAGGAAGCCGTCAAGCGTATCGACGCTTGCCGCCATCTTGGCGATCTGGGCGAATTCGGCGCTGTTGGCGGCGGCCGGCTTGCTTGCGGTCTCGAAGGCGGCGCGATCAGCTTCGCCGCTCATCAATGGCGCATATTTTTCGCGGAAGCGCGCCAACCCGATGGAATCCTCCGCTAGCGCGTATCCGACGACCGCACGGATCACGTCGCCCTTCTCCACCGGGTTCAGCGGTTTGAAGTCGCGCCAGCGATCGGCGTAGTACAATTCGATCTGTTCGGACGACTCGCGCCAGCGCCGCGATGCCCAGTAGATGTCGGAGCGCAGCCGGATCGCTTCGCGGCCAACGATATTCGAGATGATGTCGAGCGCCAGATCATGACGTCCGACGTCGCTCTGGGCGCGCGCCTCCAGCAACAGCCGTTGCTGACGCAGTTCGCCCGAGAGGTCGGCAATGCGCGTGGTGCGAAGCGCCGAGATGGCGCGATCCGCCTTGCGATTGGTTAGGTAGACCATCGCCAGGCGCGCCGCGACCTGCGCGCGGGCTGAGCCCTCCAGCCGGTGATCGACCTGATACTGCAGGAGTTCGCTGGCCTGATCGAGCAGATCGACCGCGACCAGCCGATCCGCGAGCCGGCGGATCATTTCGTCGCCGCGCCGCCCGATCGGTGTCAATTCACGATACTCGTAAAACATCCCGAGCGCGTCGACCGGTGGAAGATCCTCGCCCTTCGGACTGAGAAAAAGTTGCGCGAACAGCGCCGCCGCCGCATCCTGAGCCTGCCGCGAGATTTCGGAATTGGGCTGCAGCCTGGTCGCGGTCCGTGCCGCCGCGAACGATTCGCCGTAGCGTCCGGTATCGGAATAAATGCGCGCTAGCATTTGCAGCGCCTTCACCTCGAGCCCGTCGCCGCGCCACGTCACCGCAAGCGTTTCCAACGCGCGCAAGGTTTCGGCTTGGTCAATTTCGCCGCGCTTCTGCCGCAGCATTATTTCGAGCAGCTTGGCTTCGGTCGCCGCAGCCCGATCAGATGACATCACGGCCATCTTGTACTCATCCAGCGCGTCCCTGTCGTGTCCGAGCGCTTCGGCCAGCCGGCCGCGCAACACCGAAATCGCAGGTTTCAGCTCGGACGGAAAGCCAACAGCATCCAGATCGCCGCTGCGTTTGGCGGCCCCGGAGTAATCCTTGACCTCGAGCGAGCAACGCATCGCTTCCGATATCACAATGCGCTGCAGCTCGCTTGGCAACGAGGTGATGGCGAATTCGACGTTCTTGAACTTCTCACGCGCATCCGCCCACTTCCCCTGACGTGCGTAGGCCAGCGCTTTCCACAGCTGCGGATCGTAGTTGGTTCCGATCGCCGGATTGGCGAGGTCCTTCAGACCGAGCTCGGGACGGCCCATCAGGGTGTTCGCGATCGAGTGCACCACTAGCGCAACAGGATCCTCAAGACCTGACTTGAAGTCTGCGATGACGAGATCCAGCACACCCTTGGCTTCCGGATACATCCCGCGCGACATATAGAAGCGCGCAAGATCGATCCGGGTCGACCTGCGCTGATCGGGCTCGGCTGCCGCCACTGCCGCGACGAGCGCATCCTCTCGCACGATAAACTTTTCCGCCTGATTTTTGCGCCACTCGACCACATCAAAAATGGGCCGGATCGTGGTCGGCGCGCGCTCGGCTGCGGTGTCGGCCGATGACAGCGTCAAACCATCAGGCCTGCTGAGGATAATCTTGTCGGATGCGATCTCGGCGGTGAGGTCATCGGAGTTCGGGTGAACCGCGACGCCGTGGGTCGATTCGAGCAGCGACAACTCGACAAAATCCTGCTGCTTGATGAAGCCGCGAACCGGCGGCGGTGCCGTGACCACCATGATTGTGTCGCCGGCGTCCGGATCGACAAACCGATGCAGAAGGCCGGGTCGCGACAAGGGCACGGTGACATTGGCAAGTTTGGGATCGGTGACGTTGCGTATCGCCACCAGCGGCTGCGTTGGCGTTCGCATCGTGTCGGAAAATGCGACCGTCCAGTTCACGCCAGCGCCCTGCTCGTCGCCCGTCAGCGAGGGCAATTGAGGGCGGTTGAGGCGAATGCGGATCGCCTGGCCCTTTTCCAGCAGCAACTGGCTGACGTCGGCGATGATCAACCCGCCTTTGCTGCGGATTGGCTCGATATCGATCGGCCTCGTGGTGTCAAATAGGAGCCACACCATATCGGCGCGACGAAACAACGCCGCAGGGGTCGCGGCGGCGAAGGAAAACGTCAGGCTCAGGCCGTCGCCAATTCGCTTGGCATCAACGCCGCCGTCGGCCCTGATTTCAGCCGCCGGCTCGGACGCGGTGAGAGTCATTTCTGGCGGCATCTCCGCCGTGGGGGCCGGCGTCTCCTCTAATGGACGCGCGGACATCGGCGTCGGCGATTCCGGTG
>DASXJV010000303.1:0-14999 GCA_036497205.1 Bradyrhizobium sp. | reverse complement strand
GCTCGGCGGCGCCAATGCCATCAACTTTCAGCCGACCGGTAACGGAAAAGCCGCGATCACTGGCGATTTTCTGGTGACGGGTAACGAGGTCAACCCTCTGATCCGCGCCCTGCGCGCCGGCGATATCGAGGTGACGGCGATTCACAGCCACATGCTGGACGAGCAACCCCGCATGTTCTTCATTCACTTCTGGGCCAATGACGACGCTCAAAAACTTGCGCGTAACGTTCGGACCGCGCTGGAAACAACCGCGATAGCGAAGACGCAGTGAGGCTGACTTCGAACAAAAAAGAGCACTGCCGGTGAGTCGTCCCCGCGAAAGCGGGGACCCATAACCACCGGCGATTGTTGCTGGCGAGGATAATGCCCACGGCGCTCGAACGATAGGGTACGGCGTATGGGTCCCGGCGTTCGCCGGGACGACAGCCAAAATCCTACTCCACGTTCCGTCCGAACTTGTTCGACTTCGGAAAGCCCTTCGGCGGCAGGCGGCCGGCGTCGGCGCGGTTGCCCCGCCACTCGGCGAGTTCCTTGATCGTGGCTGAGAATTCGCGGCCGGCGGAATCCTTCCAGGTCAGGCCGTCCTTGGCGTCGAACGTCGTGACATCGGACAGCCCGCCATCCCGGTATTTCTGCAAGCGAACGCCGCGCCCGCGCGCCATCTCCGGCACCTGGTCGATCGGAAACAGCAGCATCTTGCGGTTGTCGCCGATCACAGCGACGGTATCGCCGGTCACCGTCGTCAACGCGCGGGCTTCGTTCGGCATCTCGACGTTCAGAACCTGCTTACCCTTGCGGGTATTGCCGACGCAGTCGTCCTCGTTGACTACAAAACCCTGCCCTTCATGGCTCGCTATCAGGAACTTGCGCCCGCCCTTGTTGACGAACAGCGATACGATCGCCGCGTCCTGCTCCATGTCGATGAACATCCGGATCGGCTCGCCATGACCGCGCCCGCCCGGCAATTTGGCGACATCGAGCGAATAGAATTTTCCATTGGTGGCGAACAGCAGCAGTTTTGACGTGGTCTCCGCGAAGAACGCCGAGCCGAGCTGATCGTCGGTCTTGAAGGTCAGCCCCGAGAGATCGGCGACATGGCCCTTCAACGTGCGCACCCAGCCCTTGTCGGAAACGACGACGGTGACCGGCTCGCGCTCGACGAAAGCTTCCTCGATCGCGGCGAGATCGTGCTCGGGCGCGTCGGCGAATTGGGTGCGGCGCTTGCCGAGCGGCGTCTTCGGCCCAAAGATGTCGCGAACTTTGCGGACCTGCTCGCCAACCTTGGACCACTGATCGGCCTCGGAACCGAGGAGCGCCTTGATGCCCTTCAGCTCGCTGCGAAGATTTTTTTCTTCGGTGCGGATTTCCATTTCCTCGAGCTTGCGCAAACTGCGCAGGCGCATGTTGAGGATGGCGTCCGTCTGAACCTCGGTGAGCTTGAACGTCTTCATCAGCACCGGCTTCGGCTCGTCCTCCGACCGGATGATCTTGATCACCTTGTCGATGTTCAAATACGCGATGAGGTAACCGCCGAGCACTTCGAGCCGATGCTCGATCTGTTCCTTGCGATAGTTGGTGCGGCGGACCAGCACGTCGCGCAGATGGTCGAGCCATTCGCGCAAGCACTCGGCAAGGCCGAGCACTTTTGGGATGCGGCCCTTCACCAGCACGTTGAGGTTCAATGGAATCCGGCTTTCCAGCTCAGTGAGCCGAAACAGCGATTCCATCAGCAATTCAGAATCGACCGCGCGCGACTTCGGCTCGATCACAAGGCGGACGTCTTCGGCAGATTCGTCGCGGACGTCGTCAGCCAGCGGCAGCTTCTTGTCGTTGATCAACTCGGCGATTTTTTCGACCAACCGGGACTTCTGCACCAGCCAGGGAATTTCGGTGATGACGATGACCCAGGTGCCCCGCGCGCCTTCTTCCTGTTGCCATTTGGCGCGGGTGCGGAATGCGCCGCGGCCGGTCGTGTAAGCTTCCGCGATTGCCTCCTTGGAATCGACGATGATGCCGCCGGTCGGAAAATCCGGACCCTTCACCCATTTCAGGAGCGCGCGCGACTTCGCCTGCGGCTTGTCGATCAGATGCAGCGCCGCGTCGCAAAGCTCGGCCGCGTTGTGCGGCGGGATCGAGGTCGCCATGCCGACCGCGATGCCCTGCGCGCCGTTGGCGAGCAGGTTCGGAAATCCGCCGGGCAGAACGATCGGCTCTTTCGACTGGCCGTCGTAATTGGCGCGGAATTCGACGCCGTCTTCATCGATGCCGTCGAGCAGAAGCCGCGCGACTTCGGTCATGCGCGCTTCGGTGTAGCGATAGGCGGCGGGATTATCGCCGTCTATGTTGCCGAAATTTCCCTGCCCGTCGACCAGCGGATAGCGCGAGGAAAAATCCTGCGCCAGCCGCACCAGCGCGTCATAGATCGACTGGTCGCCATGCGGATGGAACGACCCCATCACGTCGCCGACGATTTTTGCGGATTTCTTGAACGGCGTGCCCGGATCAAGCCGCAACAGGCGCATGCCGTAAAGAATACGGCGATGCACCGGCTTCAGGCCGTCGCGGGCGTCCGGCAGCGCGCGGTGCATGATGGTCGAGAGCGCGTAAGCGAGATAGCGCTCCTCGAGCGCGTCGCGCAGCATGACCTCGTGAATTTCCGCCGGCTCCGGAGGAATCAGTCTTTTTCCCATGGGGAGGAGTTAAACTCTGACGGTTGTTCGGGCAAGGCGCGAATCAGTTTCCTGGTCGTCCTGGCGCACCCGGGATGACGTGTTGAAGTAAATGCGGCTCCCTCACGGAACCGCCACACTCGCCCGATGCTTGGTTACCGCATTGATAAAGCCGTCGCGGGCGTCGGAATGGCCTTGCCCGCGCGGCTCCAGCACGTGGCGCAGCAGGAACAATCCCGTGAGCTGGAAGCCGTCCTGCAGGTCCTGGTCCGACCAGCCGTTCAGGCCAGCTTCGCCCTGGCGCAGGAATGGCGGCAGCCGCAACAGCCGGTCGCGCCAGGGATCGCCGGCTTGCCGCGAGACCGCGCCGCCGGATTTCGGCGAGACATAAATCAGCTCAGTGGTCTCGCCGGTCGCGGCGCAGGTTTCCAGGTCGAGCCCGAAGCCGAGTTCGGCCAGCATCGCCAGTTCGAACTTGATGAGATGAGCTGCGGCCTCGCCGACGTCATCGAAGTCATCAACAGTGCGCTCAAGCATGTCGTAGATGCCTTCGTGCGGATCGCGCTCGGGCAACAGTCGCGCCAGCGAGGCCAGATGCGTCACGCCATACACCGCGTGCGACGACGCCAGCACGGTGGCCGCGCGTAAGCGAATGCCCTCGATCGCGTAATAGCCGAGATGCTCGTCGAGTCGCGCCCGCCACACCGCACGCACGCTGTTGCCGGGCTGCAGCAGCGGCCGCATCCGCGAACCGGCCCCGCCGCGCACCAGGCCGAGGTGGCGGCCATGACCGCGCGTCAGGAGCTCGACGATGGCGCTGGATTCGCCATGCCGCCGCACCCCCAGCACGATACCTTCGTCGGTCCATTCCATAGGTCAGAGTGTACAGGATTCCGCCGAGGCGCGCAGCCGCCTGACCGCCTTCATTCCTCGATTGCAATTGCACATCAGAGGATGCGCCGCTTGGCCCAGACCCGGAATCTCTCGAGATTTCCCGATGTGCAATTGCACATCTGAGGTTCGAAGCTTCGCATCGCCGCGGAATGACCGTGCGAAAAATCTCTAGGCGTTGAACCAGCCCCGCGCGTCGCCGGTGAAGGAGAAATACAGCCCGGCGGCGGTCAAGGCGCATGAAACGATCTCGATGGCGCTATCGAGCTGCAGGCCGCTCTCGCCGATGATCTGCTTCAGCGAGATGACGGAGAGCACCAATGAGGCGACTAGCGCCCAGCGCGGCCAGTTCTTGCGCCGCTGGGCGGCGAGCCAGACGAAGTAGACCAGCAACAGGATCAGGCAGGCTTCCATCACGGTTGCGACCGCGATCATCGATTCCGTCATCTGCACGCTCGGCGTCCGGTCCTGGAACGCGACCGACAGGGCATCGAGCGCCAGCGACAGATACAGCAGCACTTCAAACCACAGCACGTTTTTGGGTACCTTCATCGGCACGCCGGCTATTCTTTCGGGAACTCAAGTCCCATTTCACGGTAGCGGTTGGGGTCGTCGCCCCAGTTTTCGCGCACCTTCACGAACAGAAACAGATGCACGGGCACACCCACAATCTCGGCGATTTCCTTGCGCGAGTCGGCGCCGATCGACTTGATGGTGGCGCCGCCCTTGCCGAGCACGATCTTGCGCTGGCTTTCCCGCTCGACAAAAATCGTCTGCTCGATGCGGACGGATTTATCCTTGCGCTCGGCCCAGCTATCGGTCTCAACGGTGGATTGATACGGCAGTTCCTGATGCAACTGGCGAAAGATCTTTTCCCGCGTGATTTCGGCGGCCAGATGCCGCATGGGCGCGTCCGACATCTGATCTTCGGGATAATGAAACGGCCCCGGCGGCACCATCTCCGCCAGCGTGTGCCTGAGATCGTCGACGCCATCGCCTGACATTGCCGACACCATGAAGGTCCTTGCGAAACTCAGGCGGTCATTGGCGGCCTTGGCGAGCGCCAACAGTTTTTCGCGCGGAACCAGATCGATCTTGTTCAGCACCAGAATTTTCTCGTGATGAACGGTTTCCACCTTGGTGAGGATCGCCTCGGCCTCCTCGTCGATACCTTCGCGCGCGTCGAGCAGCACGCAAACCAGATCGGCGTCATGCGCCCCGCTCCATGCCGTCGACACCATCGCACGATCTAACCTTCGTTTGGGCAGGAAGATTCCGGGCGTATCGACCAGAATGATCTGCGCATTGTTTTCGATCACGATGCCGCGGATCAGCGCCCGCGTGGTCTGCACCTTGCGCGAGACGATCGTGACCTTGGAGCCGACGAGCGCGTTGACCAGCGTGGACTTACCGACATTGGGGGCGCCGATCAGCGCGACAAAGCCGCAGTGCGTCTCAGCCGGCGCGGCATCCTCAGGGGTGTCATCCGTCATTGCTACCGCCGCCGACGCCTTCGCGCGCAATCATTACGGAGGCTGCGACCTTTTCGGCAGCCCGCTTGCTGCCGCCGACGCCTTCGGCCGGCGCCAGACCCGGCAAATCCACGGCAACCCGAAACTGCGGATCGTGGTGCGGCCCGGTGCGTTCGACCTCGCGATAAACCGGGGTCGGCAGGCCCTTGCCCTGCGCCCATTCCTGTAACACCGTCTTGGGATCGCGCAGCGGCCGCCGCGGCTTGTGCATCCGCTCGGTCCAGTTGCGCTCGACGAACTGCGCCGCCGCGCTGTAGCCGCCGTCGAGAAACACCGCACCGATTACCGCCTCGCAGATGTCGCCGAGCACCGACTTGCGCAAGCGAGCGCCCGCGCCAGCGCCGACGGCGCCAAGCTTGATGTCATCGAGCAGCCCGAGCGATTTCGCCACGTCCGCGCAACTCTCCTTGCGCACGAGTTCGGCAAGCCGCTTCGACAGTTCGCCTTCGTCGGCGCTGGGGAAGGCGCGATACAGCATATCGGATACGATCAGCCCGAGCACGTGATCACCGAGGAATTCGAGACGCTGGTAACTGTCACCGCGCTTGCGCGCGAATTTCAGCGCGGATACGTGCGTGAAGGCGGTGGCCAGCAGGGCGGGATCGGCAAATTTGTGCCCGATCCGCGCCTCGATCGCGGCGCTGGCGGCCTTGGCGCTGATCTTGCGGCGCGTCTTCTTCGCCGCCGCGGGTTCACTGCCGGCGTCAGGTTGAGGGCTTGCTTCGCCTGATGGCGATGAGGTCCGGATGTCAGGTGTTTCGTCGTTCATCGCACGATTGTGAATAGGCGATTCCAGCGCACCGCGGTGGGCCAGCGCCAGAACATCCAGGCGTGTTCACCTTCGGCAATGGAGAAGAAAATCATCTGGGCACGGCCGACTATATTCTCGAACGGCACGTAACCGACCGCCGACAGCACGCGGCTGTCGGTCGAGTTGTCCCTGTTGTCGCCCATCATAAAGAAGTGACCGGGCGGCACGGTGTAGACATTGGTGTTGTCGTAGAAGCCGTTATCGACGCAATCCAGCGTCTCATAGGCGACGCCGTTCGGCAGCGTCTCCTTCCAGCGCTTCACCCGCGCGGTGGCGTCGGAGCCGCAAGGGTCCTCGCCGATGAAATCGCTGAGGCGCTCGCGTTTTACCGGTGCCTCGTTGATGTAGAGCAGACCCTCCTTCATCTGGATGCGGTCGCCAGGCAAGCCGATCACGCGCTTGATGTAGTCGGTGGAATCGTCCTTCGGCAGCCGGAACACGACGATATCGCCTCGCGCCGGCTCGGAACCGAAGATGCGGCCCGAAAACAGCGGCGGCGATAGCGGTATCGAATAGTGGCTGTAGCCGTACGAATATTTGGAGACAAACAGATAGTCGCCGACCAGAAGTGTTGCCTTCATCGATCCGGAGGGGATGTTGAAGGGCTGGAACAGGAAGGTGCGGATCACGAGCGCGATCAATAGAGCATGAATGACAACGCGGACCGTTTCACCCAAACCGCTTTCAGATTTTGTCCCGGATGTCACGCTCATTGCTTTCCCAATTCCCGTCGCGTTTCCCTGCGCGGTGGCAGAGCATTTTCCTCGCGCGAATCGCCCTTCGCTTCGCGTCAAGAAAATGTCTTGATTCTGATCTTGAGAGCGAATTCCGGCGCAAACCTGAATTCGCTCCTGGCTGACGGTGCCGCGCGGGGTTTTAGACCGTTGTTTGCGGGCGCGCAATCAACGACCGCATCAAAACTTCCTAATCCTTTGATGCAGAAAAGATTTTTAGTTTTCCAGCGGCGGCCGGGCACCTCGCCCCGACACGTCACGATTTGCCCGGATTGACCGCCGAAATTATGACGAAGGCCTGCGCCATTGGCCAGTCATCGCTAATGCTGAGGTCGATCCGCGCCTCATGGCCCGCCGGGATCAGCGCCTCGAGCTGCGCCAGCGCCCCGCCCGTTAGTTGCATGGTCGGACGGCCACCCGGCAGGTTCACCACCCCCATATCCCGCCACCAGACGCCACGCCGGATTCCCGTACCAAGTGCCTTGGAACAAGCCTCCTTGGCGGCAAACCGCTTGGCGTAGGTCGCCACCACCATTTTCTCGCTTTTGGCACGGCGCGCGGCCCTGGCGCGCTCGGCTTCGGTGAAAATGCGGTCGAGAAAGCGGTCGCCGTGACGCTCGATGACTTTGGCAACGCGGCGGATGTCGATCAGGTCGAAGCCGATGCCGATGATCATGTTTTGCTCGTAAGATCCTGGCTCGCATGATTCTGGCCGGCAACATTCCGGCGGCCGCGATCCATCGCGGCCCGCATCGCGCGAACCGTCTCACCGAGACCTACGAACAACGCCTCTCCGATCATGTAGTAGCCGATATTCAGTTCGACGATCTCGGGCAGTGCCGCGATCTTCTCCGCAGTCACATAATCGAGGCCGTGGCCGGCATGAACTTCCAGGCCGGCCGAGCGCGCAAGCACGCTACCGGCGACGATGCGCTGCCATTCCGCTTCCGCCTTTGCCGCATGGCCGTCGACCACGGCGTCGCACCAGGCGCCGGTGTGAATTTCGATCACCGGCGCGCGCAGCTTTGCGGCCATTTCGATCTGGCGCGGCTCGGCGGCGATGAACAGCGACACCCGTACGCCGGCATCGTTCAATTTTGCGATAAATGGCGCCAGCGTCTTGTGCTGTCCGACCACGTCGAGACCACCCTCGGTGGTGAGCTCTTCGCGGCGCTCGGGCACGAGGCACACAGCGTGAGGCTTCCTCGCCAGCGCGATTCTTAACATGTCTTGTGTCGCCGCCATCTCGAAATTCAGCGGCTTTGAGATCTCCGTCTTCAGCCGCGCCATGTCGTCGTCGCGGATATGTCGACGGTCCTCGCGCAGATGGGCGGTGATGCCGTCGGCGCCAGCCTCGATCGCGACGAGCGCCGCGCGCACCGGATCGGGATTGCGGCCCGCCCTCGCGTTGCGAAGGGTGGCGACGTGGTCGACATTGACTCCGAGGCGCAGCGGAGGAGCGGACATGGAGGACTCGCGGGAAAACTAAGAGGTGAAACTATCCATTGACGCGTTCGACCCGTGCGACGACGGCTTTGGCGCGCAACTGGGCGATAATAGCGCTGAGATGCTTCAGGTCATAGACCTCAAGATCGATGGTGAGCTCGGTGAAATCCTGCGAGCGCCTGGACATGCTGATATTATCGATATTACCGTCGTGTTCGGCGATCACGGTCGCCACCTGGGCGAGGCTTCCGGGCTCGTTGACGTTGTCGACCAGGATCCGCGCCGGAAAACGCTGCGGCGTCGATTCGTCGACATCCCAGCGCACGTCGAGCCAGCGCTCCGGCTCCTCCTCGAAATCCTTCAGCGCCGGCGACTGGATCGGATAGATCGTGATGCCCTCTCCCGGCGAAACGATCCCGACGATGCGGTCGCCCGGCACGGCGCCGCCGTTCGGCGCGAACTTGACCGGCAAATCGGAATTGATGCCGCGGATCGGAATTGCGGATGGGCTGCGCGCAGGATCGGGCGATGATTTCAGCTTCAGCTTGACCGCGAGGCTCTTTTTTGCGCCGAACCGCCCGATGCGTTCTTCCTTGTAATCTGGATACATCGCGCGCGCGACGTCAGAGGCTTTCATCTCGCCGCGTCCGACCGATGCCATCACGTCGTCGATCGAGCCACGCGCCAGCCGCGGCAGTGCGCCCTTCAATTTGTCGTCGGCGTATTCGATTTTCGCGCGCGCGAACAGCCGCTCGACGATGCGGCGGCCGAGGCCGGCATATTGATCGCGCACGGCCGTGCGCGTGGCGCGCCGGATCGCCGCCCGCGCCTTGCCGGTCACCGCGAGCGATTCCCATGCCGATGGTGGCGCCGACTGCGCCGCCGAAGTCAGGACCACCACCTCGTCGCCGTTCTGCAGTTCAGACGACAGCGGCGCGAACTTGCCGTTGATCTTGCAGCCAACCGCGCTGTTGCCGACGTCGGTATGCACGGCATAGGCGAAATCGATCACATTGGCCTGACGCGGCAGCGCGATCAGCTTTCCCTTCGGGGTAAAGCAGAACACCTGATCGTGAAACAGCTCCAATTTGGTATGTTCGAGGAACTCTTCCGGGTTGGCGCTGTCAGACAAAATTCCGATGGTGTGGCGCAGCCAGGCGAAGGCGTTGGATTCGCGCTTCAAGAGTTCGGTCGGCGAGCCGACGCCATCCTTGTAGAAGGCGTGCGCGGCGATGCCGAGTTCCGCGATCTGGTCCATTTCCTCGGTGCGGATCTGCAATTCGACGCGCTGGTTGCCGGGACCTATTACGGTAGTGTGAATCGAGCGATAATCGTTTTGCTTCGGGGTCGAGATGTAGTCCTTGAACCGGCCGGGCACCACCGGCCATGTGGTGTGCACGACGCCGAGCGCGCGGTAGCAGGCTTCGACGTCCTTCATCACGACGCGGAATCCAAAGATATCCGACAATTGTTCGAAGCCGACCGACTTGCGCTCCATCTTGATCCAGATCGAAAACGGCTGCTTGCGCCGGCCGTAGACATGCGCAGCCAGCCCGTTCTTTTGAAGATTCTTGGAGAGCTGGCTTTCGATTTCGTCGATCAGGTTGCGGTTGCGGTCCGCCAGCGAATCCAGCCGCTGCATCACCACCGCGTGAGCTTCCGGATCGAGGGTGCGAAACGAGAGGTCTTCGAGCTCTTCGCGCATCTCCTGCATACCCATGCGGCCGGCGAGCGGCGCATAGATGTCGAGCGTCTCCTCGGCGACCCGCTGGCGTGCCGTGGGTGGCACGAACTCCAGCGTGCGCATGTTGTGCAAACGATCGGCGAGCTTGATCAGGAGAACGCGGACATCGTCGGCGATCGCCAGCAGCAGCTTGCGCAGGTTCTCGGCCTGCTTGGCCTCGCGCGATACCAGCTCCAGACGCTTCAGCTTGGTGAGCCCCTCCACCAGCGCGCCGATCTCGTGCCCGAAGATGTGGTCGATTTCGGCGCGGGTAGCCTCGGTATCCTCGATGGTGTCGTGCAGCAGCGCCGCGACGATGGTGGCATCGTCGAGCTTGAGATCGGTGAGGATCGCCGCGACCTCAAGCGGATGTGAAAAATAGGGATCGCCGGAAGCGCGGGTTTGCGCGCCGTGCGCCTTCATGGCGTAGACGTAGGCTCGATTTAGCAGGTCTTCGTTGGTGTCCGGGTTGTAGGACCTGACGCGTTCGACGAGATCGTATTGCCGCATCATGCGCGAACGCGGCGCCTTGACCGCCTTCATCCGCGCAGGCGACGAAGGCGCCACGGCGACCGAATCGTTCGCGGCCTGCATCTGCCCTCGGCTGAGGCGCCAATACGCCATCGAAATCACTGCCTTCACGTGCGGGCCACGATGCGACCCGCCTCACGATACTATTACCTAATCTAGTGCCTTCTCGAGCGAAGCAGCATCCGTTCGGGCCGCCGAAACGCTCGATTTCGGACATCCGGGCACAGTCTAACGCCAAACCGGCGGTTCTCCGATCAAATCGGAGACAGCCAGAATTCGGCCGCCCGTGACGGACCCATGGTAACCATGAAAATGCTTATAAAAGCAAAGGCCCGGGCAAATGTCCGGGCCTTTGGCAATTAGATGGTTCCGGACACCCGAATTGCATGTGGACGACTTACTCGTCCTCTTCGGGCTGCTCTTCGGGAGGCGCCAGGCCTTCGAGGCCCTTCAGAAGCTCTTCCTCGGTCATGCGCTCGACGGCGACCTCGGTGTCGTCGGCATCGACGCTGGCGCCTGCCGACCCGATCAAAGGCACGGTATCGGGCTCAGGTTCGTCGACCTCGACGAATTTTTGCAGCGAATGAACCAATTCTTCCCGCAAATCCTCGGGAGAAATCGTCGAATCCGCGATTTCGCGCAGCGATACGACCGGGTTCTTGTCGTTATCGCGATCGATCGTGAGTTGTGAACCGGACGAGATCATGCGGGCGCGATGCGCCGCCAACAGGACGAGATCGAACCGGTTGTCGACCTTGTCAATGCAGTCTTCTACGGTGACGCGCGCCATGGACTGTCGCTCCGTTAAATGGGACCGAAATGTTGATTATGCCCGATAGTTATAGGCCTGACGGGCTTTCCGCAAGACTATTTTGTGATTTGCCTTCTCATTCGGCTCTGATAACTCCTTTCCTAGGGCCAGAAGGCCGGAGTGTCCTGACATACGGCTGATGCCGCGCAGGACAAGAAATCGCTTCATTGCACCGTCAAAAGTATTGGCCTTTTCGCCCTTGCTACACCACATTTGCGGTGGTGGCTATCGAGGGTCAGATTCACCGGTCTTTAGGCAGCAAATCCCTGGAAATGCGCGGACAGTTGCCGCTGCGCCAATAAAAATGCGAGAAAACTTTGATGTCCCCTTCCACCAACAAAATAGCGCTCTTTATCGATGGCGCCAATCTCTATGCGACCGCCAAGACGCTCGGCTTCGACATCGATTACAAGCGCCTTCTCAAGGAATTCCAGAGCCGCGGTACGCTGCTGCGCGCGTTCTATTATACCGCGATCATTGAAGATCAGGAATATTCGTCGATCCGCCCGCTGATCGACTGGCTCGATTATAACGGCTACACCGTCGTCACCAAGGCGACCAAGGAATTCATCGACGCCAGCGGCCGCCGCAAGGTGAAGGGCAACATGGATATCGAACTCGCGGTCGATGCGATGGAGCTCGCCGAGCATGTGGATCAGATCGTGCTGTTTTCCGGTGACGGCGATTTCCGCTCGCTGGTCGAAGCGGTGCAGCGCCGCGGCGTCCGGGTTACCGTGGTCTCGACGATTTCGAGCCAGCCGCCCATGATCGCCGACGAGCTGCGGCGCCAGGCCGACGTCTTCACCGATCTGGTGGAGCTGCAATCCAAGCTCGGCCGCGATCCATCCGAGCGTCCGGCCCCGCGCGAGCCGCGTCATCACGCACCGCAATTCCTGCAGCGCGCGACCACCATGGCGCCGAGAGGCGATGACGACGATTTCGACGATTGAAAATGATCCGGTGCGCGGCCAGCCGGTGCTCGCCGGCGCCGCCCTTTTCCGCCCCGAACCCGACCGTAATTGCCCGCTCTGTCCAAGGCTCGCCGGCTTTCGCGAGGCCGCGCGCGCACGCGAATCGGAATGGTTCAATTCACCGGTGCCGTCGTTCGGCGATCCGGACGGTCGGCTACTGATCGTAGGCCTCGCGCCCGGCCTGCAGGGCGCCAATCGCACGGGCCGCCCTTTCACCGGAGATTTCGCCGGCGACCTGCTGTACGCCACGCTGCTCGAATACGGTTTTGCCAACGGCGTCTACCAGGCGCGGCCCGACGACGGGCTGACGCTGGTCGATTGCCGGATCGGTAACGCGGTGCGCTGCGTGCCGCCGCAGAACAAGCCACTGCCGCTAGAGATCAACACCTGCCGGCAATTTCTATCGGCGACCATTGCGACGATGCCAAGGCTGCGCGCGATCGTGGCGCTCGGCCGGGTGGCGCATGAATCGACGCTGAAGGCGTTGGGCCTTCGCAGCTCCGCGGCGCCGTTTGCGCACGGCGCGATCCACCAGGCCGGCGCGTTAAGGCTTTACGACAGCTATCATTGCTCGCGTTACAATACCAATACGCGGGTGCTGACCCCGGAAATGTTCCGCAGCGTGTTCGCAAGGGTGCGCGCGGATTTGGGATGAGATTGTAGGGTGGGCAAAGCGAAGCGTGCCCACCACAACGTTGGCAGCGAGCGGTATGCAGAGCGGCGGTGGGCACGGCGCAAATGCGCCTTTGCCCACCCTACCCCCTCGAACTAAACCGGATTTTCCTTGAGCCACGCCAGCACATCGCCGGCGTTTTGATCAGGCGGAAACACCGGATAGAACACCTGGGTGATGCGCGCGTCATCGATGATCAGTGTCAGCCGCTTGATCATGGTCAGTCCCGCCACCTGCATGGCAGGCAAATCGAGCGCCCGCGTGAGCGCAAGCTTCTCGTCGGACAGAACCGGGAACGGCAAATGCAGCCGGGAGGCCATCTCGGTCTGGTAGGCGTTGCTCTGCGTCGACAGGCCGAAGACGTGCTTGGCGCCGGCAGCTTTTAGCTCAGCGAACAAGTCGCGGAACGCGCAGGTTTGCGGCGTGCAGCCCCGCGCGCCCGGGATCATGTCCCAGTCGTCGACCAGCGCGATCTTGCCAGGCTCGCCGGTTCTGGGATAGGCGAACACCACGGTGCGCCCCGACAGCGCCGACAGCGTCACCGATGTATCGTCGGTGGCAACCAGGCTGATTGGCGGGATCGTCATGCCGACAAGATGCGCCGCCGCCCCGTCGTCAGTCGGCGCCGGAATTTTGCTCCAGTCGACTTCAAGCAGGTTTCGCTGATTCATGACACAATTCTCCATCGGTCGTCGTTGCCCTTGCGAGGAGCACTTGCGACGAAGCAATCCATTTCTTGCGGTCCCAAATACTGGATTGCTTCGCTTCGCTCGCAATGCCGGATAGGGGATGAGAGTAACCCATTTATCCCCGCGCTCGCAGCAGGCGGCCCTTCTCTCTGCCCCAGTCGCGCTTTTTCTCGCTCTCGCGCTTGTCGTGCAGCTTCTTGCCCTTCGCCACCGCCAGCAGGAGCTTGGCGCGGCCGCGTTCGTTGAAATAAAGTTTTAGCGGAATCAGCGTCATGCCGTCGCGATCGACCGCGCCCATCAGCTTGTTGATCTGCTTCTTGTGCAGCAACAGCTTGCGCGGCCGCTTAGGTTCATGATTGAAGCGATTGGCCTGCAGATATTCCGGAATATTGGCGTTGATCAGCCAGATCTCGCCGTCCTTGGAATCCGCATAGGACTCCGCGATGGTGGTCTTGCCGTTGCGGATCGACTTGACCTCGGTGCCGGTCAGCGCGATTCCCGCTTCCACCGTGTCCTCGATCGCATAATTGAACCGGGCCTTACGATTTTCGGCGACAACCTTGATCGCGCGCTCGTTTTTCTCGGCCATGATTAAACTGTTCCAGCAAAGCGATCAGCGATCGAGGGCTTAGTTGATCAGGCCCGCGTGCACCATGGCGCTTCGCACCGCCACGCGCGTGGGTTCGGACACCGGCACCATCGGCAGGCGCAGTGTCTCGTCGATTTTTCCCAGCAGCGACAGGGCGTATTTCACCGGTGACGGATTGGACTCGATGAAAAGATTGGTGTGCAGCGGCATCAACTTGTCATGCAGCTTCAGCGCCGTTGCGACATCCCCCTTCTGCCAGGCCAGATGAAATTCGGAGCACAGCCGCGGCGCGACGTTGGACGTGACCGAAATGCAGCCGTGACCGCCATGCGCCATGTAACCGAGCACGGTGGCGTCCTCGCCCGATAACTGGTTGAAATCCTCGCCCAGCTTCGCGCGTTGCTGCGAAACGCGCACCATGCTCGCGGTCGCATCCTTGACGCCTGCGATATTCTTTAGTTCGAACAGCCGCGCCATGGTTTCCACGCTCATGTCGATCACCGACCGCGGCGGAATATTGTAGATGATGATCGGGATTCCGATCGCATCGTTGATCGCCTTGAAGTGCTGGTACATGCCTTCCTGGGTCGGCTTGTTGTAGTACGGCGTCACCACCAGCACCGCGGTGGCGCCCGCCTTCTCGGCATGCTCGGCCAGTTCGATCGCTTCCTTGGTCGAATTGGAACCGGCGCCCGCGATGACAGGCACCCGGCCCTTGGCCTCGCCGATGCACCATTCGACCACGCGCTTGTGCTCGTCGTGGTTCACCGTGGGGCTTTCGCCCGTGGTTCCGACCGGCACCAAACCGTGGGTGCCCTCTGCGATTTGCCAATTCACCAGCGCCCGGAACGCGGCTTCGTCGAGCGAGCCATTTTTGAACGGCGTGACCAAGGCGGTGAAGGACCCCCGAAAATTCGTCTTGGCTGCCA
>DASXJV010000302.1:0-2543 GCA_036497205.1 Bradyrhizobium sp. | reverse complement strand
GCGCTCGATCTCATCGAGCGTAAAGGCGTAGTAGCCGCGCTCGTCCCAGTACCGCTCGCCGTCGATGGTGTGGAAGTCGAAGCCGCTAGTCTCGGCGGTCTCGCGCCAGTCGTCGCGCTCGGGGCAGACGATGCGCTGCATAAGGGAAGCTAGCCGCCACCGCCATGCATGCCACCGCCATGCATGCCGCCACCGCCATGCCCGTGGACGTGATGCAGCGTGCCGCCGAAGCCGCCGTACCAGGTCGCGCCGCGGCAGTAGAGCCGGCCATCGCCGCCGGGCACCGCGCTCTCACCGGGACCGCAGCCGCGGCGCGGGACGAATCCCATCGAGACAGCGCCAACCGCTGCCGTTCCCATCATCGTCAACACGACCCGGCGCGAGCGTTTCATGGTGCGGCCCTCCCGTAGTGCCCACTTTCCGAAGTTCGTGCTCCATTGCCGCACAACCATTCACGAACTTCGGAAAGTAAGGGCACTAGCAAATCTATGATTCTAGTGCCGCTTTCGATTTGAAGTCCCTGATCGATCTTTCCGCGTGCGGCGCAGGGACTTCAAATCGGCGGCACTAGAGTGCGCGATCCTTGCCCAACCCGTGCCAGGCACGCAAGCGAAACGCGTCACCTCACGGCAACTTGCTTGCTCATAGCGTTTTCAAGCGAAGTGGGCACCGGTTCGCGTGAAGAAAACGCGTCAAAACAAGAGGCTATCCACCTCCGAAGCCGAATGCACGCGCGAACGATCCGAAGCCGCCGCGGGTGACGCCGCCTGACGGCTCTGACGAGCTCGACGACGCGCCGCCCTTCGAGGAGTCGCCATAGAAACCGTAGCGTGACGAGCCACTAGAGCCGCCGCTGCCGCCCGAGCCGCCGCGCGATGCACATCCCGCATTGGCCTGCGGCATGCCGGGCGCCGCCGGGCCCGGCGGCGTCGGCTGGCAACCGGCGCTTGGCATTAAGCCATAGGCGCCGCTGCCGACCGCAAGCGTGCCCATCACAAGCAGCGCGACATGATTGCTGCGCTTGGGCCCGGGCGCGGGCGGCAGCGGCGTGGGATGGCGCTTGCCGAACTCTGTAAGGCGCGTTCCCGTCGTCATCAGATGATCATGCAGGCGGCATTTAGCGCGCCGGCCGCAAGCGAGGCGAGGCCAAGCCAGATCGCGGGCGCGAGCTGGCCTTCGGCGATGCGCTGCGACAGGTCCGGCACCGGAATTTTCACGAGATAATACACCGCGACCTGGACGATCAGCGCGACCAGGCTCCAGACCAGGCAATCCCAAACATTGGCCGAATGCGCGATCGCGCTGACCACCGGCAGCACGAAGCCGAGCAAGCTCAGCCCCAGCGCAATCGCCGCCGCCGGATCATTGTCGCGGATCAGCTGAAACTCGTTATGCGGCGTGATCCGGGTATAGACCAGCAGATACGCCACGACGGCGATGATGGCGGTGCAGAAATACACCAGGAAAGCCGGCAGCCCGGCGAGCGATTGCAGGATCATGGTTCGCGCCCCGACTCACGCGCGATGAGAGTCGCATGATGCTTCAGTCGGCGCACGCCGGAAGCCGGTTCAATCCAAAGCAAAAATCCAGCTTGTCAAATGAATGCTTCTTTCAGGCCTTGCTTACGGAAGCAGCTTTCGCAGGGTCGGGTAGAACTGCACCCAGACATTGTCCTTGCTGGCATGGTCCCTATGGCAGGCCTCGCAATCCTCGTCGTCGAAGGCAGGTGAGGACGCGTGCAGCGTATGCGATGGATCCTTCAGGTTCTGAGCGATGTAATAGGCCCAATTTCTCTCATGGGGTTTCGGACTGTGGGAATCCTTCACCGCGAACTGCAATCCAACGCGGTCGCCGTCGTAGACACCTTTTGAGACGACGCCCTTCGGCTCCTTGTCGGCGGCGGTGAAGATCTCCATCACCAGCACGGTCGGATCGGGGAAATCGTGGGTCTTCACGAAATGCGCGTAAGCCTCCGGGTTGATGTAGATGTTGTGGAACACCTGCTGTTCGGCATGCGCAGTTTCCTGGAGCGTGGTGACGGCCAGATCATCCTTGTAGCCGAGGCCGAGATTCGAGCCGACGAAGACCCAGGTCTCGAATCCGGAAATCGTCACCAGCTTTCCGTCGGCCGTATATTGCGGCGTCGTGCTCGACTGGCTGCGCACCGACGTCGCGAATGCGATCGCAGCGAGTGTCGCGATTGCGGCCATTGCCGCGATACGGAATCGGGTCTTGTTGCTGACGGCCATGGCGGAAATCCCCAGAAAGCCCGAAAAGCGAGGTTGCAGGGTAGTTCGCGCTTGGATTGTTGGTCAAGCGTTGCCCCACAAACAAAAACCCCGCCATTCGCGGCGGGGTCCAGTCTGGGAGGAGCGAGCGTACGGCTCGCGGGTAAACCAGATTTAAGCGGGAATGCGCTCTTCGATGTCGTGCGGCTCGCGCAGCACATAGCCGCGGCCCCAGACGGTCTCGATGAAGTTGCGGCCTTCGGAGGCGTTGGCGAGCTTCTTGCGCAGCTTGCAGATGAAGACGTCGATGATCTT
>DASXJV010000301.1:0-1945 GCA_036497205.1 Bradyrhizobium sp. | reverse complement strand
TCTTGAGGCTTTCGACAAAGCCAATTTACCGATCAACCTAACGCTCCCGCTTGTCGGCTTCGCTCATGCCTACGATGGACCGCCACAAGGGACGAAGGTGTTCGAAAAAGTATACTCTTCAAGGGAAGAAATGCAGGCGGATTCGGAGCGCGAGAAGCGTGCCCAAGAAGAGGTGCCAAGCGTGATAACGTCCGCTGCTGGCCATAGCTGCCCAAAGCTGCGGCCGTTGACATGTCCGGTGTTGCGGGGAAACCGGGCGCTGGATCGCGCTTGCCGCGACCGCCGCCTGGACCCAATGCGGACCTTGGCACCTTGCACCGCAGGTCCAGCACGTTACCCCTGGATCACACCGTGGGTCGGGGATGTCCCGGGTTCTGTTGAATTTCTGAAGAGGTCGGCGTTGCCCACCTTGAGCCGGTAGGCTCGGGGTGCTGATTCCACAAAGGAGAGCAACGCCATGACGAGAGATATCACACCGGCTGGTTCGCCGGCGACCGGGGCTGTGGACGAAGCTTTTGCAGAAGTGCGGGCGAGCTTCGATCGGTTCTGCCTTGCGGCAGGGATCGAGGCGCTCGGCACGATGATGGAGGCGGATGTCACGGCGGCCTGCGGGCCGCGCCACGGTCGCGACGCGGCGCGGCGGGCGCACCGTTGGGGCCGAACGCGGGGACGGATCGGCTTCCACGGCGGCAAGATCGAGGTCGAGCGCCCGCGGGCCCGGGGCGTGGACGGCCGCGAGGTCACGATCCCGAGCTGGGAAACGGCGGCGCAGGAGGATTGGCTCGGTCGCTGGGCGATGAACCTGATGCTGATCAATGTGTCGACGCGCCGGTTCGGCCGCGCTGTCCGGCTGCCCGAGGGTGACGTGCCGGCACCGCCCGGATCGGGGGTTTCGAAGTCGGCGGCCTCGCGGAGGTTCGTAGCGCTGTCGGCGGCGCGGCTGGCCGACTTCATGGCTGCCGACCTGTCCGCGCTCGACCTTCTAGTGGTCCAAATCGATGGGCTGCATCTCGGCGACGATCTCGTGCTGGTCGCCGCGATCGGGGTTGACGGCGAAGGCAACAAGCATCCGCTGGCGCTGGTGGAAGGGGCGACCGAGAATGCCGCAACGGTTCAGGCCCTGCTGGACAACCTGGTCTCGCGCGGGCTCGACCCGACGGTGCCAAGACTGTTCATCGCCGACGGCGCGAAAGCGTTGTCGAAGGCGATCCGCCGCACCTTCGGTTCGGCCGCTGCGATCCAGCGCTGCCAGATCCACAAGGCGCGCAACATCATGGAACGCCTGCCGAAAGAGCATCATGCGGCCACCCGTCGGGTGCTGCGCCAGGCCTGGGAGCTCGATGACGCCGACAAGGCTGAAAAATTGATCCGCAATCTCGCGCGTCGACTCGACCAGCAATGGCCCGGCGTAGCGGCCAGCATCCTCGAAGGCCTCGACGAAATCCTGACTGTCGTCCGGTTGAAGCTGCCGAAGGAGCTTCGTCGATCGCTCGCCTGTACCAACATCGCCGAGAACATGATGGGCACCATTCGCCGCGTCACGCGCAACGTCAAACGCTGGCGGGATGCCGGTATGGCCTTGCGATGGGTCGCGGCCGGCATGATCGAGGCCAACAAGGGCTTCCGACGATTGAAGGCGCATAAGCAATTGTCGGTTCTGCGTGCGGCCCTTCAAGCTCACCACGATCGCATGACGATCAAGCCCGTTGCCCACGTCACGAGGGCCGCGTAACATTCACTCCGGCAACGTCGGCCCGACGTAGTTCAACACCGATCGGGACATCCCCGAGACGAGCTGGTGACTTTGCCTTCGTTCAACCCTGTTCTCGTCGAAGCCCCGGAATGAGTCTCAGCATTTCCTTGTGGAAGCGTCCTTGCTGCCCAATACCAGGGAACGGCATACCGTGCAGCCGCGCGCCGGTCCCAGCCGGCGAGGGCTGCGGCG
>DASXJV010000300.1:0-12550 GCA_036497205.1 Bradyrhizobium sp. | reverse complement strand
AAGGCGCGCGGGCGGCGCTCGCGGCCTATTGGCGGCGCGTGTCGCAGGCTGCCGCATTCAGCCCGCTGCAGCGCTCGCCGCTCGACCGGCTGATGGGCCGCTGGACACTCGACACGTCGCCCGCCTATGTCGCCATGGACCTGATGGCCCGCGTGCTTTCGCCCTATGATCTCAATCCGCTCGGCCTCAACCCGCTGCGCAAAATCCTCGCCGACAGCATCGATTTCGACCGGCTCGCCCGTGCACCAATCAGGCTGTTCATCACTGCGACCAGTGTGCGTACAGGCCGCGGCCGGATCTTCCGCAACGCCGAGATCACGGCCGATGTCCTGCTTGCCTCGGCTTGTCTGCCGACCATGTTCCAGGCAATCGAGATCGACGGCGAGCCCTATTGGGATGGCGGCTACGCCGGCAATCCGACGCTGACGCCGCTGGTGCGCGAAAGCGACGCGCATGACACCATCCTGGTGCAGATTAATCCACGCGAACGGTTAAACCAGCCGCGCACGGCAAACGAGATCCTCAACCGGCTCAATGAAATCTCCTTCAACTCGCCACTGATGAAGGAATTGCGCATGATCGCGCTGCTGCGCGAGGTGGCGGACCCCGGACACGGCGAGGGCGCGCGCTGGGCCGGAATGCGCGTGCACCGGATCATGACCGACGCGCTAGCGGATTTCGGCGCGTCGTCGAAGCTCAACGCCGAGTGGGAGTTCGTTTCATTGCTGAAAGAAGAGGGGCGCAAGAGCGCCGACGCATTCGTCACAGCCCACGGCGAAAATATCGGAAAGCACTCCACGGCCGATCTCGACGTGCTGCTCGCGGAATGCTGAGGTGATGCCCGTGTCAGGGTTTCGGGGCATCCTGATCGGGCTCGGCCTGCTGGTGTTGTTCGCCTTCCGGGGCTGGAGCGTGCTGCTGCTTGCGCCGCTCGCCGCCTTGATCGCAGCGCTGTTCTCCCGCGAGCCGCTGCTGGCCCACTGGACCCAAACCTTCATGGCCAGCGCGGCGGGGGATGGCGTGTGATTTGATGCTTCCGATTCGCTGAATTTGACGAGAGACTGGTGCATCTTTGTCCAATGACGGGTGCGTCCTGATGTCATTGTAATAGCGCGCGTAAGATTTCAGAATCTGGCGCAGATGCACGGTCCTCCGTCAATCGTCCGTTCAAGTACCGATGGAAATAGAATCGCTGCATGGACGCCAACTCATGGCGGGGGCAGGTGTTCCAATATGAATGGCTGCAGCTATGCGGGGTGTGGACGCAGTCAACTTTTTCAAAGGAGACGGCACTAACGAAACCGCGGATCTTTGCAATTGTTGAATTCCGAGAATTTGGCCGGTCCATGTTCCTTCACCCATACCTTCGCGCCAGCCCGCCGCGGATGATCTCTGAAGTGGGCGTTGCGCTCGCAGAAGTACCGGTACCGCGACTTTTACGTCATCCACCGACTGATAGTCACCGTTTTGAATTATGGCGCGAGACATTCCGCTGAAAATAGATTCGATCACGTTGAGGAACTGAGCTCGTGCCGGAAGCGGCGCTGTCTCGACGGTTGGCCTCTTACAGCTGACGATGAAATTGTGTTCATCGATACGTTGGAATAGCCGCTTAGATACGTGCCACGATGCTGCGTCCCACGAAAGATAGAGTTTCTGGCGGTCAAAGCCCTCGGATGTTTGAATTAGGCGATAGTGCAAGCATCACAAAATTGAGCCGCATCGCAAAGATGGAATTTGACGTCCATGGCATGTGTGCCTCAATCGATGTTGTAGAGACGGAGCACGATCGGGCGCGAAGCGGCGATTTGAGGAATAACTTAAGTCTCCTGTTTTAACGGCGCTAAGAACTTGCCACCTGCTGGCGCGCTGGGTTCTAATGCCTTGGATTGAGCTCTAACATTTTGTAACCAAATTTCGGATGGCTCGTGGCCACAAAATACCTCGCAGACTTCGACGAGTTTTGGCGTGAATAAGCCGCCGCCCCACATCACCATTGGCACCACAGGCCTGCTGATCAATGATACGCTGGTCGAGATCGACGATCGGTGCTTTGCCGGGTTTTCCACAGGGCTGCCACGGGCGATGGAAATATAAGCGCAAGAACAACACGCCAGCTAACCATTGGGAGTTTGCAGGAGAAAACGGTTACGAGCTGAATGAGCGCGGTGCGCTCCTATGCCATCGCGCACTGCTTTTTCTGCACCTCTTGTCGAATATTTTTTATTTTTGCTTGCCATTGAAAACGGAACGACACTTAATCAACTGAGGTCGTCTATCAGGGGGCTATTGGATGCAGACAGTCGTCGATTTGCTATGCGAGATGATCGCCATTGATTCGCGAAGCTCGGTCTCTAACGTCCCGCTTGCGAATTTCATGCAATCGCAACTCGATCACTGGGAGATCGAGCGTATCGACTATGTGGACGCCCAAGGTATCGCAAAGACGAACATCGTCGCCGCTGATCCCGAAAGCGCATCGCCTCTCGCCTTCGCCGGTCATCTCGATACGGTCTCGCCCGCCGGTTGGAAGACGGACCCATTCCGAGCGGCGATCACGGGAGACCGACTCATCGGGCTTGGTGCGACCGATATGAAAGGCCCGATCGCGGCCTTCCTTTCGTCGGCTCGGCAAATGGATCCCCGGGTGCGGCCGAAAATCGTGCTCACCGCCGATGAAGAAGTAACCAAGCAGGGCGTCCGCGACGTGGTGGCGAAAAGCCGGCTGCTGCGCGACGAGACGCCGAAATATTTCATTGTCTGCGAGCCAACAAGCCTCGATATCGTGCGCGGCCACCGCGTCGACGTTCAGTTCGTGGTTCATTCCCACGGCCGCCAGGCCCATTCCTCGACCGGCCGGGGCTTGAACGCCAACCTGCAGCTGGTGCCTTTTCTGGCGGATATCCGCGACCTGCATCTTCGCCTGAGGCGCGACGTCACGCTTCACGACACCCAGTACGATCCGCCGTTTTGCGACCTCAACTTCGTCATCGACAATTACGGCGCGTTTCCCAATGTAACCGTCGGGCTCGCCACCTGCCGCATCAAATTCCGCTACTCGAAGTCGATCGACCCGCGGCCTGTCATCGAGGAGATCCGCCGCTCTGCGGCCACTCACGGGCTCGAAATCGAGGTGCGGCCGGAAGCGCCGCCGCCCGAGCTTCCAGCCGATGCGCCGCTGGTGCGCGCCATGGAGCAAATCATCGGGCGCAAGGCCTGCGTCATGGGGCTGGGGACCGAAGCCTCTGAATACAGCCGCATGGCGCCGTCGTTGATCCTCGGGCCCGGCCATATCGATGATTGTCATAATCCTGCGGAGGGGATCAGCATCCGCGAGCTTCAGGAGGCTGTTGGCATCTATCAGCGGATTGCCAAGGAGCTTCCCGCATTGCTGTGAGCACAGGGCACCGAGAGCGTCCGAGCGTTAAGCGAATAAAAACGAGAAACCTCGCTCGCTGCTCGGGCTTTTTCAGTTTGCAAGCCGCCAAGGATCTGGCCGTCTCGACCTATCCGGATGAAATCCCCCGCTTTTGGGAAATGAACTGGAAGTAAAGTCCGGGTTGCTGGCACTCTAATTGCTTGTATTCGTCGGTTCGGGTTTCGAGAACGGAGATAGTCCATGCGAGGCTTGCGACGGGGGTTCCTGCGATCTGGATTGGCGGCGGCCATGCTGGCGTGCGCCGCATGCGCTACACCGGCCTTAGCGGGCAAGAAGGACAATTCGATCCGCTTCGGCTACGAGCAGGTGCTCAATTCCCTCGACTCCTACTTCAACAGCGATCGGGGCGGCGTCATCATCGCCGACCAAGTGTGGGACGGCTTGATCTATCGCGACCCCAAGACCAACGAGTACCGCGGCGACCTAGCAACGGCGTGGAAGTGGATCGACGACAAGACGCTCGAGCTCGAGCTGAGGCACGGGGTCAAGTTTCACAACGGCGCCGACTTCGATGCCGACGACGTGGTCTACACCTTAAATTTTGCCTCGAACCCAGAGAGCAAGGTCGCCAGCCCCCAACAGGTCAGTTGGATCGAGCAGGTCGTGAAGCTGGACAAGTACCGGGTTCGAATCATCGCGAAGGAGCCGTTCCCGGCCGCCATCGACTACCTCGCCGGTGTCCGCATGGCCATTTACCCGCACGAATACTACGCCAAAGTTGGCCCCAAGGGTATGAACGAGAAGCCGGTCGGCACCGGCCCCTTCAGGGTGACCGAGCATGCGATCGGCAAATATGTCCGCCTGGAGCGCAATCCGGACTACTTCGAGGGCGGCCCCAAGGGGCTGCCCAAAATCGCCATGGTGGAGTTCCGCTTTGTGCCAGATCGCCAGACCCAACTCGCCGAGATCCTGTCCGGCGGCCTGGACATGATCATCAATGTGCCGCTCGACCAGGCGGAGCAAATCCGCAACATTCCGCATCTGCAGATTGTGTATGGCGAGACAATGCGCATCATGTTTCTGCAGCTCGATAGTTCGGAACGCACATCTGCCCCGCAACTGCGCGATATCCGTATACGCAAGGCCATTCTGCACGCGATCGACCGCGACGCTATGGTCAAGGCCATCGTCGGCGAAGGATCGAGGGTCATAAATTCGATCTGCTACCCGTCTCAGTTCGGCTGCACGGACGAGGGCATGGTCCGCTACGGCTATGATCCGGCCCAGGCGAAGCGGCTCCTGGCCGAAGCCGGAATGGCGGACGGATTCGAAGTCGACTTGTATGCGTTCCGCGAGCGGCCGCAGGTGGAGGCGATCATCGGTTATCTGCGGGCCGTCGGGGTGAAGGCCAATCTGCGGTATCTGCAATACCCCGCCATGCGGGATGCCGTGCGTGCCGGTAAGGCGGCGATGGTGTTCCAGAGCTGGGGTTCGAGCTCGATCAACGACGTCTCGGCCGCCACCTCCGTATTCTACAAAGGTAATCCAGACGACGTGAATCGCGACGTCGAGGTCCAGAGCTTACTGCAGCGCGGCGATACCTCGGTCGACGCGACTGTCCGCAAGGAGGCCTATGCGAAGGCGCTGACGCTGATTCAGGGGCGCGCCTACGCCCTGCCAATGTATTCGTTGCCGATGTATTTCGCAGCGGCCAAGGATCTTGTCTTTGAGGCGCATCCCGATGAAATTCCGCGCTTCTGGCAAATGAGTTACAAGTAGGCTAGCCCGCCGCTAGTGGTGCGACCCAAACTGATGGTATCTATCCGTTGGGGTAAGTCGCCCCACTCATCTAATAATAGTGGTCTGACTTTCCCCAGCATTGCTTCCAAACTGGGAAGAAAATATTTGGGGCAGACCACTAGGAACATCGCGACTCATGCTCGCCTTCGCCACCAAACGCTTCGGTCTCGCCCTCCTCGTCGCCGTGACGGTGTCGGCGCTCGCGTTCCTGCTGTTGCGCGCCTCCGGCGACGTCGCGATCGCGCTCGCCGGCGAAGGCGCGCGCGCAGAGGATATCGAGAACGTCCGCCGCATCTACGGACTCGATCGTCCTCTGCTGGTGCAGTATTTCGACTGGCTCTGGAAGATGGCGCACGGCGACTTCGGCCAGTCGCTCTACTTCAAGACCGAGGTGTGGCCGCTGGTGATGGAGAAGCTGCCCACCACCATGCTGCTGGCGGTATTCTCGCTTACTTTCGCGCTGGCCGTATCGATCCCGCTCGGCATTCTCGCCGCCGTCTATCCCAACAGCTGGATCGACCGGCTGTGCCTGGCGCTCGCGGTGATCGGGCAGGCGATGCCAAACTTCTTCTTCGCGCTCATCCTCATCATGGTGTTGGCGGTGAGTCTGCACTGGCTGCCGGTCTCGGGCAGCGAAAGTTGGGCGCATTTTGTGATGCCCACCATCACGCTCGGCTACTACATCGCGCCGGTGTTCATGCGGCTGGTGCGCGCCGGCATGATCGAGGTTCTGGCTTCCGACTATGTGCGCACCGCGCGCGCCAAGGGACTGTCGCAGAACAGCATCATCCTCAAGCACGCGCTGCGCAACGCGCTGGTGCCGATCGTGGCGCTCTCCGCGGTGCAGCTTGGGTTGCTGCTCGGCGGTTCGGTGGTGATCGAGACCATCTTCGCGCTCGATGGCGCTGGCTTCCTCGCCTACCAGTCGATCACCCACAAGGATCTGCCAGTGACGCAAGCGCTCCTGACATTACTGTCGATTCTCTACGTGGGGCTGATCCTGATTGCCGATATCGCCAATGCCTGGCTCGATCCGCGCATCCGGGTGGGCTGACGCATGACCGAATCCTACGCGCCCCCGCTGCTCGAAGTGGTCGGTCCGACCTCCGGCGCACTGCTGCGCCGTCGTATCTTCACCCACAAGGGGTTGCTCATCGGCTCAACCCTGCTCGCCATCGTGCTGCTGATGGCGCTGTTGGCGCCGCTGATCGCCCCGCATGATCCTTACGCGCAGGATCTCACCCAGCGCATGATTCCGCCGTTTTGGTCCGAAAAGGGTACCTGGGCGCACGTGCTCGGCACCGACAATCTCGGCCGCGACTACCTCTCGCGCGTCGTCTACGGCGCTCGCATCTCATTGCTGATCGGCTTCGCCGTGATGGTGATCTCGGGTCTGATCGGCGCCGCCCTCGGGCTTGCGGCCGGCTATTTCGGCGGCCGCACCGACATGGTGGTCACCTTTTTCATCACCATCCGGCTCGCCATGCCGGTGATCCTGGTGGCGCTCGCTGTGGTGGCGGTGGTCGGCGGCTCGCTGTGGGTCGTGGTGCTGGTGCTCGGCCTGTTGAAGTGGGATCGTTTCGCGGTCGTCATGCGCGCCGCGACTCAGCAGGTGCGCTCTCTCGACTACGTGACGGCCGCCGCCGCGACCGGCGCTTCCACTCCGCGCATCATCGTCGGCGAGGTGCTGCCCAACGTGTTGCCGCAGCTGATCGTGGTGGCGAGCGTGGAGGCGGCGAGCGCTATCCTGCTCGAAGCCGCATTGTCGTTCCTCGGCCTCGGCGTGCAGCCGCCGCTGCCGTCCTGGGGACTCATGATCGCGGAGGCCAAGGCCTATATGTTCTTCTCGTTCTGGCTGATCGCCATTCCGGGCACCGCGCTGGCGCTGCTCGTGCTCGCCATCAACATGGTGGGCGACGGCATCCGCGACGTCAGCGCGCCCTCGGGGAGGGGCTGACCGTGGCGCCGCTGCTCAGCGTATCCGGCCTCACCGTCGACCTCGCCACCCCGCGCGGCACCCTGCACGCCGTGCGCGACATCTCCTTCGATATCAATGCGGGCGAGACCCTGTGCTTGGTCGGCGAGTCCGGCTGCGGCAAGTCGATGACCGCACTCGCACTGATGGGCCTGTTGCCCAACAGCGCCACCCGACGCGCACGCCATCTCGCCTTCGAGGGCGGCGATCTCGCCAACGTGACGCCGCGCAAGCTCGCCAGCCTGCGCGGCAATCGCATGGCGATGATCTTCCAGGAGCCGATGACGGCGCTCAATCCCGCCTACACGATCGGCGATCAGCTGATCGAGGTGCACCGCCGCCATAAGGGCTCGACCTATGCGGCGGCCCGCGAACGCGCGATCGAGCTGTTGGAGAAGGTCGGCATCACCCCCGCAGGCGAGCGGCTCGGCCAGTTTCCGCACCAGCTCTCAGGCGGCCTGCGCCAGCGCGTGATGATCGCCATGGCGCTGATGTGCGGTCCGACCCTGCTGATCGCCGACGAGCCCACCACGGCGCTCGACGTGACCATCCAGGCGCAGACTCTCCGCCTCCTCATCGATATCCAGCGCGACCTCGGGGTCGCCATACTGCTCATCACTCACGACCTCGGAGTGGTGGCGCGCGTCGCCCAACAAGTCGCGGTAATGTATGCCGGCGAGATCGTCGAGAGCGCGACCGCGGCTTCGCTCTTCCGAAAACCCCGCCACCCCTATACGCGCGGGCTGATGGCCTCGATTCCGATCCCCGGCCGCACGCCGCCTGGCGAGCGGCTCGGCTCCATTCCGGGCATCGTGCCGTCGCTGATCGGCGAGGTGCGCGGCTGCGCCTTCCGCGACCGCTGCGCCTTCGCCTTCGCGCCCTGCGCCGAGACGGTGCCGTGGCGCGCCGACAACGAGCACGGCTGGCGCTGCGCGCTGCCCGAAGTCCCAGCCGAGGCTGCCGCATGACCACGCTTTTGGAAGCGCGCGGCGTCTCGCGCACCTTTACGGTCAGCCGCGGCATGTTCGCGAAGAAGCGCCTGCTGCACGCGGTCTTCGACGTGAACCTCCACATCGCCAAGGGCGAGGTGCTGGGTCTGGTCGGCGAGTCGGGCTCCGGCAAATCGACGCTGGCGAAGATGCTGCTCGGCCTGTTGCCGCCGACGCGCGGCTCCATCCATCTGGGCGGAGTGGATGTTGCCGGCATGAGCCGGCTCGACATAGCGCGCCGCATCCAGCCGGTGTTCCAGGATCCCTATTCGTCGCTCAATCCGCGCAAGCGGGTGGTATCGATCGTGTCGCTGCCGCTAGCCGTGCAGGGCATCGGCTCCGCCGAGGAGCGGCGCGAGAAGGCGATCGCCATGCTCTCCCGGGTCGGCCTCGCCCGCCGGCACGCGGACCTCTATCCGAACGAGCTTTCCGGCGGCCAGCGCCAGCGCGTCGCGATCGCGCGCGCGCTTGTGGTCGAGCCGGAACTGGTGCTTCTCGACGAACCGACGTCCGCGCTCGACGTCTCGGTACAGTCGCAGATCCTCAACCTGCTGCTCGACCTGCGCGGCGATCTCGGGCTCACTTATGTGTTCATTAGTCACAATCTGGCGGTAATCGAACACATCGCGACTCGCGTCGCCGTAATGTATCTCGGCCGCATCGTCGAGCAGTCGGAGCGCGATGCGCTGTTTCGCGTGCCCCGCCATCCCTATACGCGCGCGCTGCTCGACAGCGTGCTGACGCCCGAGCCAGGGCTCGGCGTGCCCGATACCGGGCTCGGGCTTGCGATGCCGAACCCGCTCGACCCACCGCCCGGCTGTGTGTTCCACCCGCGCTGTTCGGAATTAGGCCACCGCTGCCGCACCGAACTGCCGCGCACAGTGCAAGACGCCGGTGGCTTGATGGCCTGCCACCTCTACGACGGCGGCGTCGCCAGGCCGCATGAGTGCCTTTCACCTCTCCCCGCGTGCGGGGAGAGGGAGTGAGAATCCGATTGCGTTTTGTCAAACAGGCCGTCCCAAGGAATTTCGCATGAGCCGAGAAGCCGCCATCGCCCGCGCCGAAGCCTATTTCGACAGCGGCGCGTTCAAGACCGACCTCGCGCGCCGGGTCGCAATCCCGACCGAGAGCCAGAACCCGGAACGCGTGGCCGAGCTCAAACGCTACATCGAGACGGAGATACGGCCCGCCCTGGAAGCGATGGGCTTCATCTGTCGCGTGCTCACGCAGGGCAACGCACGCGGGCCTTTCCTGTATGCCGAGCGCAAAGAGGACGAAGCGCTGCCGACCGTGCTCGGCTATGGGCACGGCGACGTGATCCGCGGGCTGGAATCGGGCTGGAAGGACGGCCTCTCGCCGTGGCGGCTCACCGAGGTCGATGGTCGCTACTACGGCCGCGGCGTGGTCGACAACAAGGGCCAGCACACGATCGACATCGCCGGCCAAGCGGCGGTGCTAAAGACCCGCGGCAAGCTCGGCTTCAATGCCAAATGGCTAATCGAGATGGGCGAGGAGACCGGCTCGCCGGGCCTACGCGAGCTATGCGCGGAGCACCGCGACCTGCTCGCCGCCGACGTGCTGATCGGCTCCGACGGCCCGCGGCTCGCCGCCGACCGACCGACCATCTTCCTTGGGACCCGCAGCGGATTCCCGATAGACCTCACGATCGAGGCGCGCGAGGGCGCCCACCATTCTGGCAACTGGGGTGGGCTCCTGTCGAACCCTGCGATCCAACTCGCGCACGCCATCGCCTGCATCGTCGGGCCGACCGGCCAGATCCGCATCCCCGAATGGGTGCCCGACGGTATCCCCGACTCGGTACGCCGCGCTCTTGCTGAGTGCGAGGTCACGCCAGGCCCCAGCGACCCGGCGATCGATCCGAACTGGGGGGAGCCCGGCCTCACTCCGGCAGAACAGCTCTACGGCTGGTGCACCTTCGAGATCTTGGCCATGACCTCAGGCACCCCCGAGACCCCGGTCAACGCGGTGCCGCCGCGGGCGTGGGCGCGCGGGCAGTTGCGCTTCGTGGTCGGCGTCGAGGTCGACCGCGTGCTGCCGACTTTGCGCCGGCACCTCGATCGCCACGGCTTCCCGTTCGTGAAGATTGCCTTGGGCGGCCGCGACGAGGTATTCGCGGCGACCCGGCTCGATCCGGAGCACCCTTGGGTGCAATGGGCGGCATCCTCGATGCGCCGGACCTCGAACCAGCGGCTCGCGGTGCTGCCCAATCTCGGCGGCTCGCTCCCGAACGACATCTTCGCCGTCGACCTCGATCTGCCGACAATCTGGGTGCCGCACTCCTATCCCGGCTGCTCTCAGCATGCCCCCGACGAGCACCTGCCGGTCGCGATCGCGCGCGAAGGCCTGCGCCTGATGGCTGGCCTGTACTGGGACCTCGGTGAAGCCGGCGTGCCGCGGGGGCGGTGATCGGCGGGGTGTGTGCCGAAAACCTTATCCGCGTTGAGAAGGTGAAGGAATCGCCTAGGCTGACCGCAGATCGAGGTGGAGCTGCGCGCACTGATCCGGCGGATGAGCATTGAGAACCCGCTTTGGGGAGCGCCACGTATCCATGGCGAACTGCGCAAACTCGGGTTTGAGGTCGCGCGGTCGGCCACCCGCATATTCCCGAATTCGAAGAAACTACGCAGAGACCGGGTTCGATCGGGAATGCGCGAGTTCGAATCCTCTCACTCCAGCCAGGCAGTCGCTCAGCTAGAGATTGTGGGCACTAGAATACGATAAGTGCCCGCCATTTGCGGTTTTTGTGAGTCGGCTGTCCTCCCTATACTCCCAATTTTAACAACTTGGGAGCGAAATCGCCGATAGTCTCCGGCCTACATTTGAAATATTCCCGTTTTTTGGAGAGGCGAGCCGGAGACGGGGCGGATCAGGACTGTGCGGTGTGGGACGCAGTCTCGCTCAGCCTTTTTTAAGGAAATGAAGCCGCGGTTCCTGACCAGTAATGCCGCTCGACCGCCTGTCTGCTAAACTTGCCGTGGCGCGCGCGAGCGGGGCGCGGCACGCTTCGATACGGTTTGTCAGCGGGTACTTGGAGCGGGTCGCAAGCCGCGATGGCTTTCTCAGTTTGGTGCAGAAGGCGGGCAAGCCGACGCTGGTCGTCTACGGCGATGAGACGCCTACGCGCTCGCGCGCCGAAATCAAGTCCATGGCAGCTCTGCCAAATATTCAAATCAAGCGATTGCCCAAGGGCAAACTGTCCCTCCATGAGGAATTTCCGGACGAAGTCTTTTCTGTCATCCGACCGTTTCTTTTCCAGGGAGGAGGCCCTTTCGGATCGGCTGTGTCCCCGGGCTGACGCGACCATCCGGCCGCTCGCCAACAACATCAGTCGGCGGGAATATACTGTCGTATATCGCGCGAGCCTCCCAAATTAAACGAATCCGCTCAAGCTCGGATTTTGGAACAAGTCGAACGATGTCGCCCATAAGCGTTTCAACCCAGTTTGTGGATGCGTTCAATGAATAGACGCAGACCGAGAGGACGCCCATTTACTCAATTGCTTTGTGCCCTGCGCCGTCAGCCCTACCGCCAGCGATACGCCAAGGGTGCTCCGCCTCGGGTTCTCGTGGCCACCCACGTCATGGCGGACGCCTCGGGCTCGGCAATTTCGCTGGTTAGGCGCGGCAGGCCTCAAATCCTTGCTTCAGCAGGTCCACGGGTAGATCGCGGCCGATGAAGACAAGCCGGGTTTGGGGCGCTTCGTTCTTCTTCCATGCGCGCTGACTGCCGCCCTCGATCAGCATGTGGACGCCCTGCACGACAAAGCGCCGGTCATCATCAGCCATTGCGATAATGCCCTTCATGCGCAGGATGTCCGTGCCGTAGCGTTGAGTGGTATCCTGAATCCACGAGACGAACCTGGCGGGATCCATTGGCGCGTCGGTGACCAGTGATAGGCTGGCAATCCCGTCGTCGTGCTCGTGAGCATGCTCCTCGGTGAGGAATCCCGGCTCGACTTCGAGGATACGATCGAGGCTGAAAGCGTCGCGCCCCAGTATCCGGCCGAGGTCGATGCCACAGCGCTCCGTCCTGTGGATCGACGCGTAGGGGTTGATCCTGCGGATGCGATGTTCGAGCGTGGCCAGGCCGCTCTCATCGACGAGATCGACCTTGTTGACGAGAACGACATCGGCAAATGCGAGTTGCTCCTGGGCTTCCGGGGCCCGATCGATCTGTTCGAGAAGATGTTTGGCGTCGGTGACGGTGACAATGGCGTCAAGCTTGGTTTTGCGGCGGACGTCCTCATCGACAAAGAATGTCTGTGCCACCGGCGCGGGATCTGCGAGCCCCGTGGTCTCGACCACGATGCCGTCGAACGGGCGGCTACGCCGCATCAGGCCAGCGATGATGCGAATAAGGTCGCCGCGGACCGTGCAGCAGATGCAG
>DASXJV010000299.1:0-7747 GCA_036497205.1 Bradyrhizobium sp. | reverse complement strand
CCGGTTTCGATCACATAGGCCTGGTCGGCGAGTTCCAGCGCCAGCTGCGCGTTCTGCTCCACCACCAGAATGGTGACCTTGTCCTCGCGATTGATCTTGCCGAGAATCTTGAACAGGTCGCGCACGATCAGCGGCGCCAGGCCGAACGACGGCTCGTCCAGCAGCATCAGTCTTGGACGCAGCATCAAAGCGCGGGCGACCGCGAGCATCTGCTGTTCGCCGCCCGAAAGCGTGCCAGCCTGCTGGGTATGGCGCTGCTTCAGGACCGGAAAGTGATCGTACATACGCTCGATGTCGGAAACCACACCGGCTTTGTCTTTTCGCGTGATCGCGCCAAGCTGAAGGTTTTCTTCCACCGTCATCGTCGTGAACGTGCCGCGGCCTTGCGGCACATGGGCGATGCCGAGACGCACGATGTTTTCGGTCGAGCGGCCGGCGAGCGGGGCGCCGTCGAATTCGATCGCGCCGGTCGAGCGCACCATGTTGCAGATGGCGCGCAACGTGGTGGTCTTGCCGGCGCCGTTGGCGCCGAGCAGCGTGGTTACGCTTCCTTGATTGAGGGCAAACTCAAGGCCGTGAAGCGCCTGGACCTGGCCGTAATAGGCCCTGAGATCCCTAATGTTGAGCATCGCCGTCATGAATCCTTGCTCCCCAGATAGGCTTTGATGACGTCGGGATCGGACTGCACCGCGGCCGGCGTTCCCTCGGCGAGCTTGCGGCCGAAATTCAACGCGACCACATGGTCGGCGATCGACATCACCAGGCCCATATGATGTTCGACGAGCAGGATGGTCACGTTGCGCTCGTCGCGAATCCGGCGGATCAGATCACCAAGCACATAGACTTCTTCGTGGTTGAGGCCGCCGGCGGGCTCGTCGAGCAGCAGGATCTTCGGCTCGGCAGCCAGCGCGCGCGCCAGTTCCACGCGTTTCTGGGTGCCGAACGGCAGGCCGGAAACGGTGACATGGGCGACATCATCAAGGTCGAGATAGCTGACGATTTCATGGACGCGCTCGTTGAGTTCGGCCTCGCCGCGGCGGACCCAGCCCAGATTCAGCGAGTCGCTGATAATGTCGCTGTTGGTGCGGGAATGGGTGCCGACCCGAACGTTGTCCAGCACCGAAAGATTGGGAAATAGCGCGACGTTCTGGAAGGTGCGGCCGATGCCGATTTCGGCGATCCTGTGCGGCTGACGCGTCAGGATGCTCTCGCCTTCCATCAGAATGTCGCCTGCGCTCGGCTGGTAGAGCCGGCTCAGGCAATTGAACAGCGTCGTCTTGCCGGCGCCGTTCGGCCCGATCAGGCCGAGGACCTGGCCCTGATGCATATCGAAGGAAACGCCATTCAATGCGACGATGCCGCCGAACACGACGCTGACGTCGCGAACCGCAAGCAGGGGTGACTTTCCCTGCGCGAGTTGTGCCTGCGTCATTTCGGTCCGCCCGAACGACTCGTTGGGCGGGAATGACCATGCGAACTTGTTCGCCGGTCACGACGATAAAGGCTATCTGATCCCCTCGACCACACGTGCAACTTTTCCTCCTGCTTTCAATTTTTTGTTTTCTTCTTTTTTTGATTGCGGCGGCGCGCCGCCGAGCGCGGCTTCGATGTTCCTTACCATCGCCACGAGGCGAGGTCCAATATCGCTGCGCAGCCGATCTTCCGTGAAACGGAATGCGGGCGCACCACAATTAAACGCGTAAGGACCGGTTCCGTCGTTAAGCTTCAGTGCCACGCCGACCGCGTGCACGTCGTTCTGCCATTCGCCCGCTGAAACTGTAAAACCGAGTTGCTCTACCGTTTCGCCGGCGCGCTCGATGCCATCGCGCATCCTTGGCCAGCGGCTGCCGTAGTGCTCGCGGAGTTCACGCAATAATGAGGCACGCTCATCGCTCGGCAGCGCCCATATATAGGCCCGGCCCATCGCGGTCGTTGCGATCGGAATTCGCGAACCGACGTCCAGTTGGACGCCCAGCGTGAGACCGTTGCGGCTCTGGCCGAAGTAAATCATGCTGGTGCGATCGCGGCCGCCGACCGCGACCGCGCCGCCGGTCTCGCGCATGACTTCCTCGCGGAACGGCTCGGACAGATGCCGAACGCCGAGATTCGCAAGGGCGGCATACCCCAGCGCCATGGCTGAGGGCGCCAGCTGATATTTCTCGAACCGCGGAACCGGTGTAAGGTAACCCAGCTTGGTCAAGGTATAGGTGAGCCGCGAAACGGTAGGCTTTGGCAAGTTCGTACGGGCCGCGATCTCTTGATTGCCGAGAAGCCCGTCGTTGGGATGGAATGCGCGCAACACATCAAGACCGCGGGAAAGCGCGACGACGAAGCTGCGATCGGTCGCCACTTTCTTGCCAGGACGTTTCATTGCCTGCTGCTGTGCCGACGTCGTTGACAAGGGAGGTGCTTCAAAATAACCCTCCGTGTCAAGATGTGGAATTAAATTCCGCAGTGCGAAATTAACTAAGAACAAGATACCCAAGGAGAGTAGCGTGAACGAAGTGGTCAAGCTCGAGCGTCATGACGTCGTCGCCATCGTCACGGTCAACAGTCCTCCTGTGAATGCGCTGAGCGCCGCCGTGCGGGGCGGCATTTTGGAGTGCATCAAGAGCGCAATAGCCGATCCGGAAGTGAAGGCTATCGTTCTGACCTGTGCCGGCCGCACCTTTATTGCCGGCGCCGATATCACCGAATTCGGCAAGCCGCCGAAACCGCCGGGTCTCCACGAGGTGCTGACCGAGATGGAGAACTCACCGAAGCCGATCATTGCCGCGATTCACGGCACCGCGCTCGGCGGCGGTCTCGAGGTCGCGCTCGCCTGCCACTTTCGCGTGGCGACAAAGGATGCAAGGCTCGGCCTGCCGGAAGTGAAGCTCGGCCTGCTGCCGGGTGCGGGCGGCACGCAGCGCTTGCCGCGCGCGGTCGGTCCCGAACTCGCGGTCAAGATGATCGTCGGCGGCGATCCGATCAGCGCGAGCGAAGCGCTCAAGAACGGCCTGATCGAGGAGATCGTCGAAGGTCCGGCTTCCGGCGGAGAGGCTTTTGCCCGCAAAGTGCTGGCGGAGAAGCGTCCATTGCGCAAGCTGCGCGACGACGACAGCAAGCTTGCGGCGGCGAAGGCCGACCGCTCGATCTTCACCAACGCGGTCGCAGCCCTCACCAAGAAGGCGCGCGGGTTGGAAGCGCCGTTTGCCGCAGCCGACGCGGTCGGCGCCGCCATCGACCTGCCGTTCGATGAAGGACTGAAAAAGGAGCGCGAGGGCTTCCTCAAGCTGGTGTCGAGCGACCAGTCGAAGGCGCAGCGTTACGCCTTCTTCTCCGAGCGCGAGGCGGCCAAGGTCGCCGGCGTTCCCGACGGCACCAAGCCGCGCAATGTCGAGCGGGTCGCCATCATCGGCGCCGGCACCATGGGCGGTGGCATCGCGATGTCGTTCGCCAATGCCGGTATTCCGGTGACGCTGATCGAAACCGGTGAAGAGCAGCTCAAGCGCGGCATGAACGTGATGCAGAAGAATTACGAGGCGACCGCGGCGCGCGGCGGCATTCCGGCGGACGCGCCGGCCAAGCGCATGGGCCTGATCAACGGCGTCGTTGGCGTTGAAAACGTCAAGGACGCTGACCTGGTCATCGAAGCCGTGTTCGAGACCATGGCGATCAAGAAAGAAGTCTTCACCGCGCTGGATAAATACGCCAAGCCGGGCGCGGTTCTCGCCAGCAACACCTCCTATCTCAACATCGATGAAATCGCGAAGGTGACAAAACGTCCGCAGGATGTGCTGGGCATGCACTTCTTCAGCCCGGCCAATGTGATGAAGCTGTGCGAGATCGTGCGCGCGGAAAAGACCGCGCCGGATGCGCTGACGACCGCGGTCGCGGTGGCGCGCCGCATCGCCAAGGTGCCGGCGGTGGTCGGCGTTTGCGACGGCTTCGTCGGCAACCGCATGCTGGCGCAACGTGGCAAGCAGGCGGAGAAATTGCTGTTCGAAGGCGCATTGCCGCAGCAGGTCGATGCGGTCGTGACCAAATTCGGGATGCCGATGGGTCCGTTCGCAATGGGCGATCTCGCCGGCCTCGATATCGGCTGGCGCTCGCGCAAGGACCGCGGCATCAAGTCGGAAATTGCCGATGCACTGTGCGAAGCCGGACGCTTCGGCCAGAAAACCGGCAAGGGCTATTACAGATACGAGGCGGGTTCGCGCGCGCCATTGCCCGATCCGGAAGTAGAGAAGCTGATCGATGAGACGTTGCAGCGGCTCGGGCGCAAGCGCCGGGTGGTCAGCGATGACGAAATTCTCGAGCGAATGATGTATCCGATGATCAACGAGGGCGCGCGAATCCTTGAGGAAAAGATCGCGGCGCGTCCGAGCGATATCGATGTGATCTGGCTCTATGGTTATGGCTGGCCGATCTATCGCGGCGGCCCGATGTATTACGCGGACCAGGTCGGCCTCAAGCACATCGCAGATCGGCTGTCGTTCTACGCCAGGGAGACCAACGATCCCTCACTCGAACCGGCGCCGCTGCTCAAGCGCCTCGCGGCCGAGGGCAAGTCGTTTGCTTCGCTTGCGCAAACGGCGAAAGCGGCTTGATGGAAATGATGCCTGTCCTCGCGCTCAGTTTCACCTCTCCCATAGGGAGAGGTCGGATCGCTTTTGCGAGCCGGCTGAGGGGTTACGGCATATCGATAGGCCGTACCCCCTCGCCCCACCAACCCTCTCCCCGTGGGAGAGGGAGGGCACATCGAACGGTGAGCCGCTGAATGCATCCCGGAGAACGATTCTATCCGGAAGGCGTCCACTGGGACGATCCGATCGCGCGCGGAACGCTGCCTGATCTGTTGTCGAAGGCGGCAGTGCAATACGGCGCGCGGCCGGCGATCGAATTCCGCGACCGTCCGATCAGCTATGCTGAACTGGAAGCGAAGGTCGAGCTTGCGGCCTCGGCGTATCTGCGCGCCGGCTACGGCAAGAACAACTCGGTAGCGCTGTTCCTCGGCAATTCGCCGGATCATCCGGTGAACTTCTTCGGTGCGCTGAAAGCCGGCGCCCGCGTCGTGCATCTTTCCCCGCTCGACGGCGAACGCGCGCTTTCGCATAAATTGAGCGACAGCGGCGCGCGCATTCTCGTCACCAGCAATCTCGCGGCGCTAATGCCGATGGCGCTGAAGTTTCTGGAGAAAGGCCTGCTCGATCGGCTGATCGTCTGTGAGGACGACCATTGGGGCGCGGTCGGCAATCCGCACACGCCGATCCCGGCTACTCCGGCGATCGTCACGTTCAAGACCTTCATAGAGGGCGCAACCAGGCCGGCGCAATGGCCGTCGGTCTCGGCCGATGATGTTGCGCTGCTGCAATATACCGGCGGCACTACCGGCCTGCCGAAGGGCGCCATGCTCAGCCATGGCAATCTGACTTCCGCCGTGTCGATTTATGAGCTCTGGGGCAAGGCGGCGCGGACCAAACGAGACGCCATCGAGCGCGTGATCTGCGTGCTGCCGCTGTTTCATATCTACGCGCTGACGGTGATCTTGCTGCGCAGCCTTGAGCGCGGCGATCTGATTTCGCTGCACCAGCGCTTCGACGTCGAAGCCGTGATGCGCGACATCGAGGTCAAGCGGGCGACCGCGTTTCCCGGCGTGCCTACGATGTGGATCGCGATTGCAAGTCTTCCCGATCTGGAAAGCCGCGATCTGTCGTCGCTGGTAAGTTGCGGATCGGGCGGCGCGCCGCTGCCGGTCGAGGTCGCCAGGATTTTCGAGCGCAAGACCAATATGAAGCTCAAGAGCGGCTGGGGCATGACCGAGACCTGTTCGCCCGGCACCAGCCATTCCTTGGAGGGACCGGAGAAGCCCGGCTCGATTGGGCTGATGCTGCCCGGCATCGAAATGGACGTCGTCGCGCTCGATGATCCCCGCAAGGTTTTGCCGCCGGGCGAGGTCGGCGAAATCCGCATCAAGGGTCCGAACGTCACCAGGGGCTACTGGAACAGGCAGCAGGAGACCGCGGAAGCTTTTGTCGGCGACCGTTTCCTGACCGGCGATATCGGCTACATGGACAGTGACGGCTATTTCTATCTGGTCGATCGCAAGAAGGACATGATCATCTCCGGCGGCTTCAACGTCTATCCGCAGATGATCGAGCAGGCGATGTATGAGCATCCCGCGGTGCATGAAGTGATCGTGATCGGCGTTCCCGATGATTACCGCGGCGAGGCGGCGAAGGCTTTTGTCAAATTGCGCGCCGGCGCCCAGCCTTTCACGCTGGAAGGGCTAAAGGCCTTCCTCGCCGGCAAGCTCGGCAAGCACGAAATTCCAGCGGCGCTGGATTTCGTCGATGAACTGCCGCGGACTTCGGTCGGCAAACTCTCGCGCCACGAACTGCGCAACCTGCAACCCGCGCAAGCCTCACAACAGGTCGCGAAGCCCGAACAACAGCAAGTCGCCTCAGGAGTTCGTTTGTGACCGGCGCGGCTCAAGCACAGTTTCACCTCTCCCGAAGGGAGAGGGGGCACACCATTGCCGATACGTGTTCCAATCTATTTTTGCTCACAGGAGGATCCGATGGATCTCAGCTTCAGCAAGGAAGAAGTGGCGTTTCGTGACGAGGTGCGGGCGTTCTTCAGGGACAACGTGCCGCCCTCGACCCGCCAGAAATTGCAGGAGGGCCGTCATCTCAGCAAGGAAGAGATGGTTGAGTGGTGGCGTATCCTGAACAGAAAGGGCTGGGGCGTGTCGCACTGGCCGAAGGAATATGGCGGCACCGGCTGGAGCTCGGTTCAGCATTACATCTTCAACGAGGAGCTGCAGATGGCGCCAGCGCCGTCGCCGCTCGCCTTCGGCGTCAGCATGGTCGGCCCGGTCATCTATACCTTCGGCAACGAGCAGCAGAAGAAGCATTATCTGCCGCGCATCGCCAATGTCGACGACTGGTGGTGCCAGGGTTTTTCAGAGCCGGGTTCGGGCTCCGATCTGGCCTCGCTCAAGACCAAGGCCGAGCGCAAGGGCGATTTCTACGTCGTCAACGGCCAGAAAACCTGGACCACGCTGGCGCAGCACGCCGACTGGATTTTCTGTCTTTGCCGCACCGATCCCGCTGCCAAGAAGCAGTCCGGCATCTCGTTCATCCTGATCGACATGAAGTCGAAAGGCATCACGGTGCGTCCGATCCAGACCATCGACGGCGGCGTTGAGGTCAACGAAGTGTTCTTCGATGACGTAAAGGTGCCGGTCGAAAATCTGGTCGGCGAGGAAAACAAGGGTTGGGACTACGCCAAATTCCTGCTCGGCAACGAGCGCACCGGCATCGCGCGCGTCGGCGTTTCCAAGGAGCGAATTCGCCGCATCAAGGAATTGGCGTCGAAGGTCGAATCCGGCGGCAAGCCGGTGCTCGAGGATCAAAAATTCCGCGAGAAGCTCGCCGAGGTCGAGATCGAGTTGAAGGCGCTCGAGCTGACGCAGCTTCGCGTCGTCGCCGACGAAGGCAAGCACGGCAAGGGCAAGCCCAACCCGGCGTCCTCGGTATTGAAGATCAAGGGTTCGGAAATCCAGCAGGCCACCACCGAGCTGCTGATGGAGGTGATCGGCCCGTTCGCCGCGCCTTACGACGAGCACGGCGACGACGGCAGCAACGAGGCGATGGACTGGACCGCGCAGATCGCGCCGAGCTATTTCAACAACCGCAAGGTCTCGATCTACGGCGGCTCCAACGAGATCCAGCGCAACATCATCACCAAGGCCGTGCTGGGG
>DASXJV010000298.1:0-9600 GCA_036497205.1 Bradyrhizobium sp. | reverse complement strand
CGGCTCTGGTGACGAGTGTTCCGATGGGTCGCCTCGGCCTCTCGGAGGAGCTTGCCAACGCGATCGTCTTCATCGCATCGGACGAAGCTTCATTCATCACCGGCCATGTCCTCAACGTCGACGGCGGTAAAACCGCTAACTGATCGACAGGCACAGGGACGATCAACTTGGCTGCAGGAGCCATTTCTCGCGTCAAGTGATTTGAAGCTGTTTGCAGCATGGCGGCATCTCATCTGCTATAGGGATCATTAGCACGTATACGGGCTACGGCCTCCACAGGCCACTGAACCTTCTCTCTTTTTTTCTCCTCGCAAGATGCTAAGAAAACCTGCGGCCCGGCAGCCGCCATAAAAACAACACCCGGGGAGAAACTCATGAGCCAGTCCGCCACCATCATCGCCGCGCCCATCGCCGCCAAGAGCGAACTCGAGACCTCGACGATCCGCGCAATCTCGTGGCGCTTGATTCCATTTCTGGTGCTGGCCTATTTCCTGGCCTATCTCGATCGCGTCAATCTCGGCTTCGCCGCGCTGACCATGAACGCGGAATTGAAATTCTCGCCGACGATTTTCTCCTGGGGTGCCGGCATTTTCTTCATCGGCTATTTCATCTTCGAGGTGCCGAGCAATCTCGCGCTGGAAAAATTCGGTGCCAGCCGCTGGATCGCGCGCATCATGGTGACGTGGGGCATCATCTCCGCATTGATGGCTGCCGTCAGCGGCGTCTGGAGCTTTTACTCCTTGCGCTTTCTGCTCGGCGTAGCCGAAGCGGGATTTTTTCCGGGCATCATTCTCTATCTGACCTACTGGTATCCGGCGGAATATCGTGCGCGTTTTCTCGCCGCCTTCGCCATCGCCGTGCCTGTTTCCACCGTGATCGGCGCGCCGATCTCTGGCCTGCTGCTCGGGCTCGACGGCGTGATGGGGCTGAAAGGCTGGCAATGGCTGTTCATGATCGAGGGTATTCCCTCGATCCTGCTCGGCATTGTCACCTGGTTCTACCTCACCGACCGGCCGGCGAAGGCGGACTGGCTCACTCCTGCGCAGAAGGCCTGGTTATCTGCGCGCCTCGAAAGCGAAATCGCCGCCAAGCAGGCCGCCAAACATCTCACGCTGGGCCAGGCGCTTTCCTCGCCGAAGGTGCTGATGCTGAGCCTGATCTATTTCGGATTCGTCGGTGCGCTCTATGGCATCCAGTTCTGGCTGCCGCAGATCGTGAAAGCGTTCGGCTTCTCTAACGCGCAGACCGGCTTCGTTATCGCGGTGCCGTATCTGTTCGGAACTGTCGCGATGATCCTGTGGGCGCGGCACTCCGACGCCACACGGGAGCGCGTGATGCATGTCGGTGCGCCGCTGCTGCTGACCGCGGTCGCGCTTGGCGTCTGCGGCTATATGGATAATCCGTATGTGACCATGATCGCGCTGATCATTGCCGCGATCGGCATCTTCGGCACCTTCGCGGTATTCTGGACACTCCCTACCGCGTGGCTCTCCGGCACCGCAGCGGCCGGCGCGATCGCGTTGATCAATTCGATCGGCAACCTCGCGGGATTCGGTGGGCCGTATCTGATCGGCTGGGTCAAGGAAGCGACCGGCAGCACCTCGACGGGCCTTTTGGTGCTGGCGGTGCTGCCGCTGATCGGCGGCCTCCTGGTCTTCCTCGGCGGCCACGAGACCAAGGCGGAATTCGAAGGCGCGAAGTAGCCCTTTCCGTCGCCCCCGCGAGAAAGCGCGGCCCATACGCCGCGGCCTTCGTTTAAGCGTGAAGGTCGAGACTTTCAAAAAACACAGTCGCTGATTGTGGTCCCTGCGTTCGTGGCCTGCGCAGGGATGGCCGCGAATATTAACAACTCTTCACGAAATCATGTTCACTGACGAATGTTGACAATCGTCAGTGAACAATCCACACTTCTTCCATTCATTCTGGAGGGAGGCCTCGATGTTTGTCCGTTCGGTTTTTGCGAGCTATCACAGGCTCTTAGCTGGTTTGTCGCTGGCGCTGATGGCCATCGTCTTGACCGGCTGCAACGAACTGGCCGCCGAGAAGGCTGCACCATCGCGCCCCGTGCTGGTCGCTACGGTGCATTATGAAGCGGAATCGCCGGAACGCAGCTTCGTCGGCACCATCAAGCCGCGGATCGAAACCGACATGGGTTTCCGCGTCCCCGGCAAGGTCGCCAAGCGCCTGGTCGAAGTCGGTCAGACCGTCGACGTCGGCCAGCCGCTGGCCACCCTCGATGAAGTCGATCTGAAACTGCAGGCCGAACAGGCCGAGGCCGAATTCCGCGCCGCCACCGGCGTGCTGGCGCAGGCCGCCGCCGCCGAGCAGCGCGCGAAGGATCTGCGCGCCAAGGGCTGGGCCACTGACGCGCAACTGGATCAGGCCAAAGCCACCGCCGACGAGGCGCGCGCGCGGCTCAATCGCGCCCAGCGCTCGGTCGAGCTGACCAACAACTCCCTGTCTTACGCAACGCTGGTCGCCGACACCCGCGGCGTCGTCACCGCGACCTTGATCGACGCCGGACAGGTCGTGGCGTCGGGGCAGACCGCGATCCGCGTCGCACGCTTTGCGGAAAAGGAAACCGTGGTCGCTATACCGGAAACGCTGGTAGGACGCGCGAAGAACGGCGTGGCTACCGTGACCCTGTGGTCCGAGCCGAACAGGAAATATGCCGCGAAGCTGCGCGAGATCGCGCCCGCCGCCGATCCCGCAACGCGCACCTATTTGGCAAAGTTTTCGCTGCCCGACGCCGGCGAAAACGTCTCGCTCGGCATGACAGCTACATTGACGCTGGCCGATCCCTTAACCGAGCGCGTTGCGCGGCTGCCATTGTCGGCGCTGTACAGCCAGGGCGGCGATCCCTCGCTCTTTATCGTCGATGCCTCGGGCGGAGTGACGCTGAAGCCGGTCGCTGTGAAATCCTACGAGACCAATGACGTCATCATCACTGGCGGCGTCGATGAAGGCGCCAAGGTTGTTGCGCTTGGCGTGCAAAAACTCGATCCGGCGCAGAAGGTCAGGGTCGTCTCGTCATTATCGTTCTAGTCGTTTCACGAGGCATGATCCCGAAAAATGGACAGCGGTTTTCGGAGAAGATCATGTCCAAAGATAGTTGGAGGGCGCAATGAAACACTTCAACCTTTCAGGCTGGGCGGTCAGCCATCCCGCACTTATTCTGTTCCTCGTCGTTGCGCTTGGCGCCGCCGGCTTCTTCTCTTACGAGCGGCTCGGCCGCGCGGAAGATCCCTTCTTCACCGTCAAGGTGGTGAACGTCTCGGCGATCTGGCCGGGAGCTACGGCTGCGGAGATGCAGACCCAGGTCGCCGATCCCATCGAGAAGAAGCTGCAGGAACTGCCTTACTTCGAAAAGGTGCAGACCTATTCGAAGCCGTCGTTCACTGCGATGCAGGTCACGTTCAGGGATTCGACGCCGCCAAAAGACGTGCCGTATCTGTTCTATCTGCTGCGGAAGAAGATCGCTGACGTACAGGGCCAGCTTCCGGCCAATCTACTCGGCCCTGTCGTCAACGACGAATTCAGCGACGTCGATACCATTCTCTATACGATGACCGGCGATGGCGCCGACTACGCGCAATTGAAGAAGGCCGCCGAAGGCATGCGCCAGCGTCTGTTGAAGGTACCCGGCGTCACCAAAATCGATCTCTATGGCACCCAGGACGAGAGAATCTTCGTCGAATTCTCGCATGCCAAGCTGGCGACGCTGGGGATTACGCCCCAGGCGCTGTTTGATTCGCTCGCCAAACAAAACAACGTCGTGCCGGCCGGCACGGTCGAAACCTCCTCGCAGCGTGTGCCGCTGCGCGTCACCGGCGCGCTCGATGGCGTCAGGGCCGTCGCGGAGACACCGGTCGAAAGCAATGGCCGCGTGTTCCGGCTAGGCGATATCGCGACCGTCACCCATGGTTTCGTCGACCCGCCGAGCTTTGTGGTGCGTCAGGAAGGCAAACCCGCGCTCGGTATCGGGGTGGTGACGACCAAGGGCGCCAACATTCTGGAGCTCGGCAAGGACGTTGCCAACGCGACCGCGGAATTCATGAAAGCGGTGCCGCAGGGCATCAATGTCGAGCTGATCGCCGATCAGCCGCAGGTGGTCGAGCACGCCGTCGGCGAGTTCGTGCACTCATTCATTGAGGCGCTGGCGATCGTGCTGTTCGTCAGCTTCGTCGCGCTGGGCTGGCGCACCGGCATCGTGGTGGCGCTGTCGGTGCCTTTGGTGCTTGCGATTGTCTTTATCGTCATGAATGCAATGTCGCTGGACCTGCATCGGATTACGCTTGGCGCATTGATCATCGCGCTGGGTCTTCTGGTCGATGACGCCATCATCGCGGTCGAGATGATGGTGGTGAAGATGGAGCAGGGCTGGGACCGCGTTCGCGCGGCGTCCTTTGCCTGGGAATCCACCGCCTTCCCGATGCTGACGGGAACGCTGGTCACGGCCGCAGGATTCCTGCCGATCGGTTTCGCTAATTCCGCGGTCGGCGAATATGCCGGCGGCATTTTCTGGATCGTGGCGATCGCGCTGGTCGCATCCTGGTTCGTGGCGGTGATCTTCACGCCCTATATCGGCGTCAAGCTCTTGCCGAACATCACGGTCGGCCACAACCACGATCCACACGCGGTCTATGAAACGCGCGTCTACCGCATCCTTCGCAGCATGATTCAATGGTGTGTCAACCACCGGGTCAAGGTGGTGCTGGCAACCGTGGGTATCTTCGCCCTCTCCATCGTCGCCTTTGGTCACGTGCAGCAGCAGTTCTTCCCGCTGTCGGAGCGGCCAGAACTGTTCCTGCAGCTGCGGCTGCCGGAGGGCACGGCGTTCAACGTCACGGAGCAATCGGTGAAAAAGGCGGAAAGCCTGTTAAAAGACGACAAGGACATCTCGACCTATACCGCTTATGTCGGTCAGGGCTCGCCTCGCTTCTGGCTCGGGCTGAGCCCGCAGCTGCCGAACGAAGCCTTCGCCGAAATCGTCATCGTGTCCAAAGACGTCGAGGCGCGCGAACGGATCAAGGCACGCCTGGAGAAGGCGGTTTATGACGGTGCGTTGAGCGAAGCGCGCGTCCGCGTCGACCGCTTCAACTTCGGTCCGCCGGTCGGCTTTCCCGTGCAGTTTCGCGTGATCGGCCCCGACGCCAATACCGTGCGCGGCATCGCCTACAAAGTGCGCGACGTGGTCAAGCAGAACGACAAAGTCAGGGATCCGCAGCTCGACTGGAACGAGCAATCGCCGTACCTCAAGTTGGTGGTCGATCAGGATCGCGCCCGCGCGCTCGGCCTGACCCCGCAGGATGTATCGCAGGCGCTGAGCATGCTGATCTCAGGTGCGCCGGTCACCACAGTGCGCGATGGCATCGAGAAAGTCGGCGTGGTCGCGCGCGCGATACCGTCCGAGCGGCTCGACCTCGGCCATGTCGGCGATCTCACCGTCACCTCGCGCAACGGGATCGCGGTGCCGCTGTTGCAGATCGCAAAGATCGAATACTCCCACGAGGAGCCGATCCTGTGGCGGCGCAACCGGGACATGGCGATCACCGTGCGCGGCGACGTCGTCGATGGCGTGCAGGCGCCCGACGTGACCAACCAGATCTGGCCCAAGCTGCAGGAGATTCGCGACAGCCTGCAACCAGCCTACCGGATCGAGAAGGGCGGCGCGTTCGAGGAATCCGCCAAGGGCAACGCCTCGATCTTCGTCCTGTTTCCGCTGATGGTCATCGTCATGCTGACGCTTCTGATGATCCAGCTGCAGAGCTTCTCCCGGCTGATACTGGTGTTCCTCACGGCGCCGCTCGGCATGATCGGTGCGTCGCTGGGGCTGAACGTCGCGAACCAGCCGTTCGGTTTCGTGGCGCTGCTCGGATTGATCGCGCTGGCCGGGATGATCATGCGCAATGCGGTGATCCTGGTGGACCAGATCGAAACCGATGTGGCCCACGGCCTGACCCGCATGGAAGCCATCGTGGAAGCCACCGTCCGGCGCGCTCGGCCGGTGGTGCTGACGGCGCTGGCCGCGATATTGGCGATGATCCCGCTGTCGCGCTCGGCGTTCTGGGGCCCGATGGCGATTACCATCATGGGCGGTTTGTTTGTTGCAACCTTCCTGACCTTGCTGTACCTGCCGGGCCTCTATGCCCTCTGGTTCCGCAAGAGCCTTGAAGAAAGCGGTCCGAGTGAAGACATTGATCTTGCGCCGCAGCATCACGGCCAACCACAGCCCGCATTTCCGCTTGCTGCAGCCGCGGAATAATTGAACATTGAGCAAGAGAGAGCATTGGGTCCTGCAATGACGCTGATTTCCGAACATACCGAACCCGACACACGAGAGCGGATTCTCGTGGTCGCGGAGCGTCTGTTCCGCGAAATCGGCTATCAAAAGACCACCGTCGCGGACATCGCGAAAATGCTGCGCATGAGCCCCGCCAACGTTTATCGCTTCTTCGATTCAAAGAAGGCGATCAACGAAGGCGTCGCACGTCGCTTGATGGGTGAAGTCGAAGATACGGCGCAGACGATCGCGACCGGGCCCGAACCGGCGGCCCGGCGCCTGCGCGAGCTGATGACGTCGATCCATCGCATGAATTCGGAGCGATACGTCGGCGATTCCAAGCTGCACGAGATGGTCGAGATCGCGATGCATGAGAGCTGGGACGTTTGCGTGGCCCATATGCACCAGATCACCGAAACCATCGCGGCGGTCATTGCCGATGGCGCCGAGTCCGGTGAATTCGAGGCTCCGGACGTGCCGCTGGCGGCAATGTGCGCCTGCACCGCTATGATGCGGTTTTTCCATCCCCAGATGATCGCGCAATGCGCCAACAAGCCGGGACCATCGCTCGATCAGATGATCGACTTTGTCCTCGCGGGACTTGCGCCACGCTCAGGCTCGGCGGCCCGTAGATAATCGCAAGGTTTATCCCGTCAATCGCGAGCAAAGCGAAGCAATCCATGGCACCAAATTACGCAGCATGGATTGCTTCGTCGCTACGCTACTAGCAATGACGACCGAGCTGAATCCGGAAGAAAGATACGAAGTGAATTCATCAAAGCCGAAAGATCTGCACTATTACGAGCCGGCGAACGGCCACGGCCTCAAGCACGATCCGTTCAACGCCATTATTGCTCCGCGTCCCATTGGCTGGATCTCGTCGCGGGATGCCAAGGGCAACATCAATCTCGCGCCCTACAGCTTCTTCAACGGATTCAATTACCACCCGCCGATCATCGGATTTTCCTCCACTTCCTGGAAGGACAGCGTCCAAAATATTCAGGAGACCGGCGAGTTCGTCTGGAATCTCGCGACCAAGGATTTGGCGCAGCAGATGAATGCCACCGCGGCGCATGTCGCGCATGATGTGAGCGAGTTTCAGATCTCCGGGCTGACGGCGGTGCCGGGCAAGCTCGTCAACGTGCCCCGTGTCGCGGAAAGCCCGGTCTCGTTCGAATGCAAACTGTCGCAGATCATTCAGTTGCAGGGCGCCGATGGCAAGAAGGCGCAGGCCTGGCTCACCCTCGGCGAGGTCGTCGCCGTCCACATCGACAAGGCCTTCATCAAGGACGGCGTCTACCAGACCGCGATGGCGCGCCCGATCGTGCGCGCCGGCCGCAGGGGCGACTATTTCGAAATCAAGCCGGATGCCATGTTCGAGATGATCAGGCCGGATTGAGCGGCACTGCCGTAGGTAGTGTTTTCGATGGCGTTTCCGGAACCGCCACGGGCGCCTGCCGTTATCAGCGGATCAATTTCGCATCATTTTCAATGCGAAGTGTTCACCAGAATCCCTTACTTTCCGCTACAGTGGGTGGTCTTTTGGCATATGTGGGACCGCCTGATCGCGCAGTCACCCCGACCTTGAGGACATCGCCATGAGCTCCCGGGCCTTTCGCCGCGATATCATCACCAAGCCGATCTTCTCCTGGGCCCGGGGCGTGTTGCCAGCCATGTCGGATACCGAGCGCGAGGCGCTGGAGGCCGGCGACGTCTGGTGGGACGCAGACCTTTTCACCGGCAACCCCGACTGGTCGAAACTGCTCGCCAATGCGCCGGCTACCCTGACACCGGAGGAACAGGCCTTTCTCAACGGCCCGGTCGACGAGCTCTGCGCGATGCTCGATGACTGGAAGATCAATTGGGAATTGCGCGATCTGCCGCCCGAAGCCTGGGAATTCATCAAGCGCCAGAAATTCTTCGGCATGATCATTCCCAAAGAATATGGCGGGCTTGGTTTCTCGCCCTACGCGCATTCGGAAGTGGTACGCAAGGTGTCGACGCGCTCGGTGACGGCCGCCGTGACCGTGATGGTGCCGAACTCGCTGGGGCCCGGCGAACTGCTGATGCGCTTTGGCACCAGGGACCAGCAGCAGCAATGGCTACCGCGCCTTGCCGACGGACGCGAAATTCCCTGCTTCGGATTGACCAGTCCGGAAGCCGGCTCCGACGCCGCGTCGATGATCGACAGCGGAGTCATCTGCAAGGGGAATTTCGAGGGACGCGAAGTGCTCGGTCTGCGTCTCAACTGGCACAAGCGCTACATCACGCTCGGCCCGGTGGCGACGCTGCTCGGCCTCGCCTTCAAGGCCTATGATCCGGATCATCTGGTCGGCCCAACGGAAGACCTCGGCATTACCGTGGCGCTGATCCCGACCCATCTGCCCGGCCTTGAAATCGGCCATCGCCATCTGCCGTCGATGCAGGTGTTTCAGAACGGCCCGAACCGGGGACGCGATGTGTTCATTCCCTTGGATTACATCATCGGCGGCGAGGCACGTCTCGGCCAGGGCTGGAAAATGCTGATGACAGCGCTTGCCGCCGGGCGCGGCATCTCGCTGCCGTCATTGTCCGCCGCGGGCGCGGCTTACGCGGCGCGCACCACCGGCGCGTATGCGCGGATTCGCGAGCAGTTCAACGTGCCGATCGGGAAATTCGAAGGCGTCGAGGAGCCATTGGCCCGCATCGCCGGCACCGCCTATCTGCTCGATGCCGCGCGGCGGCTGACTTGCGCTGCGCTCAATCAGGGTCATCATCCCGCGGTCATTTCCGGCATCATGAAGCTGCACGCCACCGAGCGGATGCGGGTCGCGATCGACGACGCGATGGACATCCATGGCGGCAAGGCCGTGATCGATGGTCCGCAGAATTACCTGGGCAATCTCTATCGGTCGGTGCCGGTCGGCATCACCGTCGAGGGCGCCAACATTCTCGCCCGCAACCTGATCGTGTTCGGGCAGGGCGCGATCCGCGCGCATCCTTATCTGCTCGACGAGATGAACGCGCTTGGCGAGCAGGACCGCGCCAAGGGCTTGGACGCCTTCGACAAGGCGTTCTGGAAACATATCGGTCACAGCGTGGCCACGCTGTTTCGGGCGTGGCGACGAAGCTGGAGCGGCGGCGCGTTTGCGCCGGCGCCCGACGCCGGCGACGCCACCGGATTTTATCGCCAGCTTTCGCGCTATTCATCGGCGTTCGCGCTGTGCGCCGACATGGCGCTGCTGACGCTGGGCGGCGCGCTGAAGCGCAAGGAAATGCTGTCGGCGCGGTTCGGCGATGTTCTGGCGGAATTGTATTTGCTGTCCGCGGCCTTGAAA
>DASXJV010000297.1:0-1741 GCA_036497205.1 Bradyrhizobium sp. | reverse complement strand
TCTGCGCTCGCGGCCATAGGCGTTGAGAAATGCACGCGCTTTGGTGACGTTGAACGAGTAATCGCTCTCGAAACACCAGGCATTGAGGCAGATCGCCACGTCATAGGCCAGCATATCGTTGCAGGCAAAGGTGAAATCGATGATGCCGGACACCCGCTCGCCGAGAAAGAAAACGTTGTCCGGAAACAGATCGGCGTGAATGACGCCCTGCGGCAAATTCTTCGGCCAGACGTTGCCCTCCAGATGATCGAGCTCGGCGCCGATAAAGGCGCGCAATCCGTGCTGCAATTCATCGGCCCGCGGCGCGGCCTGATCGAACAACGGACGCCAGCCCGACACCGACAGCGCGTTGGCGCGTGTCATCGGAAAATCGCGGCCGGCGAGATGCATTTTCGCCAGCGCCTGCCCGACGCCGGCGCAGTGCGCGGCGTTGGGCTTGCGCGGCCAGATCCCTTCGAGAAAATTGATGATCGCCGCGGGCCGGCCGGCCAGCGCGCTTAGCGCTTCGCCGCTTCTGTTCTTCACCGGCTGCGGACAATCGACGCCGCGCGAGGCCAGATGCGTCATCAGGCCGAGGAAGAACGGCAGGTCGCACTTTGCGACGCGCTTCTCATACAGAGTGAGGATGAAATGTCCCGCCGTGGTATGCAGCAGGAAGTTGGAATTCTCGACGCCCTCGGCGATGCCCTTGTAGGACAGCAACTCGCCGATGTCGTAATCGCTCAAAAATTCCGCTAGCTCGTCGGCGGCGACGTCGGTGTAGACCGCCATGGAGTCTAAGCCGCGTCGGGCCGCAGCGAACGCGGCAACGGAAAGAACTCATTCTCTTCCGCGGCCGATACCGTCTCCACATGCAATTCGTAGCGCTCGGCAAACGCACCCATGATCTCTTCGACGATCACTTCCGGCGCCGACGCGCCCGCCGTGATGCCGAGCGTCTTGATGCCCTTAAATTTCGACCAGTCGAGATCGCTGGCGCGCTGCGCCAGCACCGCGATCGGGCAGCCCTCGCGTTCGGCGACTTCGCGCAGCCGCTGCGAGTTCGACGAGTTCGGCGCGCCGACCACGATCAGGGCATCGACCACCGGGGCCACCTTCTTCACCGCGAGCTGGCGGTTGGTGGTGGCGTAGCAGATGTCTTCCTTATGCGGGCCGGAGATGTTGGGAAACCGCTCCTTCAACATCGCGACGATCTCGGCGGTGTCGTCGATCGACAGCGTCGTCTGCGTGACGAAGGCGAGATTGTTGGGATCCTTCGGCGTGAAGGTCGCGGCATCGCTCGCGGTCTCGATCAGCGTCACCGCCCCGGCCGGCAGCTGCCCGAGCGTGCCGACCACTTCCGGATGATGGGAATGCCCGATCAGCAGGATTTCGCGGCCGCGCTTGAAATGGATCGCTGCCTCGCGGTGCACCTTGGTGACCAGCGGGCAGGTGGCATCGAGCGAGAAGAAATTGCGGGCCCGGGCGTCCGCCGGCACCGATTTCGGAACCCCGTGGGCCGAAAACACCACCGGCGCGTTGGTATTGTCAGGGATCTCAGCCAGTTCCTCGACGAAAATCGCGCCCTTGGTCTTGAGGCTGTCGACGACATAGCGGTTATGGACGATCTCGTGGCGGACGTAGACCGGGGCGCCATATATCGTGAGCGCCCGCTCCACAGTGTCGATTGCCCGCACCACGCCGGCGCAGAAGCCCCGCGGCGAGCAAAGCACGATTTTCAGGGGTTTTTTGGCCTGCATGG
>DASXJV010000296.1:0-7115 GCA_036497205.1 Bradyrhizobium sp. | reverse complement strand
TCGCCGTCGCGGCCGGTCGCTCGCAGATGGCCCGGCGCGTCGAATCGGCGAGGGTTTTTAAAGCGATCGCGCGCCGCGCAGATGCTTCCATGATCCATCGGCTATGTATCAACCCGGGGGAATCGAAACCCGCAGCAAATTTTTGCCGATCGCCCATCGAACTGTTGCAGTGCGATGTCCGGGCCGTCACGGAGTCCCGCCGGTTCAAGATAAATGAAGCTAAATCAATGACGTAGATGGTTATGACGCAATCTTGACTTGGTTAGGTGCGGTCAGTATGGTCCGCGCGGCTTTGGAGGGTGACGGGGCGTCATTTCCATCAACCGCAGCATCGTTTCGGGTCCCCACAGCATGGCTGAAGGCACGGACGAAGACGGAAATGGAAGTCGCGATCGGTCGTCCTCTGACGAAGCCGCGCTTTCCGCAAGGCTCGGAAGTCTGGATCGCCGGTTGTCCGATATCAGGGGCAGCCGAAAAATCGAGACTGACCAACCCGGAGCTGGAAGCGGAAACGGTGCTGCCAGTGCTTCGGCGATGGCGCTCGGTTTCCGGCTTTCTTCGGAGTTGATCGCAGGCGTTGCCGTCGGAGCGCTGATTGGCTGGGGTTTCGACCGGTTGCTGTCGACATCGCCCTTCGGACTTATCGCGTTCGTACTGGTCGGCTTCGTAGCCGGCGTGGTCAACGTGATAAGATCGGCGGGCGTTGCTCAGGACAGAACCGGCCGCTAAGAAGCGAAGCCTGAGACTTGGTTGCAGAGCGTCGGCGTGGCCGGCGGAACATGAGATGCCGCGCGGATGATCGATCCGATCGAACAGTTCAATATCGACAAGCTCTTCACGATCGGCCACATCGGCCATCAGGAGATCGCCTTCACCAACTCGTCGGCCTACATGTTCGGCTCGGTGGCGCTGATTTCGCTGCTGATGATCGGCGGGGTCGCAGGACGGCAGCTGGTCCCCGGTCGCATCCAGTCGATCTCGGAAATCTGCTACGAATTCGTCGCCAATACCATCCGCTCGACCGCCGGCAAGGAGGGAATGAAGTTCTTCCCGCTGGTGTTCTCGCTGTTCATGTTCATCGCGGTATCGAACATCATCGGGGTCATTCCCTATAACTTCACGATAGCCAGCCACCTCATCGTCACGGTGGTGCTTGCCATGATCGTGTTTCTGACGGTGCTGATCTACGGTTTCTACAAGAACGGCCTGAAGTTCTTCAAATTGTTCGTTCCGTCAGGCATTCCGATCTTCATCCTGCCGCTGGTCGTCTTCATCGAGGTGTTCTCGTTCTTCCTGCGGCCGATCTCGCACTCCGTGCGTCTGTTCGCGAACATGCTCGCGGGCCATATCGCATTGGCGGTGTTCGCGAGCTTCATCCCGCTGCTGGCGGGCCTGGGCATTGCCGGTTACTTCGGCGCCGTGTTGCCGCTCGGCATGGTGATCGCGCTGACCGCGCTCGAACTGCTGGTCGCGTTTCTCCAGGCCTATGTCTTCACCATCCTCACCTGCATCTATATCAACGATGCTATCCATCCGGGCCACTGATCCGGCCCGTCTCACCAAACCTCTCAAAGGAGTTCGTTTCATGGATCCGATTGCCGCGAAGTACATTGGCGCTGGTATTGCCTGCATTGGCATGGGTGGCGCCGGCGCGGGCGTGGGCATCATCTTCGGCAACTATCTCGCCGCCGCGGTGCGCAATCCTTCGGCAGCCCAGGGCCAGTTCGGCAACCTGATCTTCGGCTTCGCGGTGACCGAAGCGCTCGGCATCTTCTCGCTGCTGATCGCGCTGCTGCTCTTGTTCGCGCTCTAGATATTTGGCCTAACAGGAGAAGCCCGTGGCTGAAAGTCATGGCGACGCCAAGGGCACGACCGCCCACACGGAGGCGGATGGCGGCCACAAGGCCCCGTTCCCGCCGTTCCAGAAGGACACCTTTGCTTCGCAGCTGGTGTCGCTGGCGATCGCATTCGTCGCGCTTTATCTGATCGTCTCGCGAATTGCGCTGCCGCGCGTCGGCAGCCTGCTCGACGAGCGTCAGAACGCGATCGAAGGCGATCTGGCCGAGGCTCAGAAGCTAAAGGACGAATCCGACGGCGCGCTGAAAGCCTATGAAAACGAGCTCGCGGCGGCGCGCTCCCGCGCGCACGCGATAGGCACCGAGACTCGCGAAAAGCTGAATGCGGCATCGGAGGCCGAGCGCAAGAGGCTGGAAGAGCGGCTGTCTCACAAACTCGCCGAGGCCGAAAAAACCATCGCCTCGACGCGCGAGGCGGCGATGAGGAACGTCCACGGCATTGCCGCGGAGGGGGCCGCCGCGATCGTGCAGCGGCTGACCGGCCTGCTGCCCGACGGCAAGTCCGTGAAGAGCGCCGTTGACGCGTCCTTGAAGGGATAACTTTGATGTTCGCCGAACCGGAATTCTGGGTCGCCGTTGCCTTCGTCATCCTGATGGGCATATTCGCTTATGTCGGCGTCCATCGCACGGTGCTGAAGACGTTGGATCATCGCAGCGACCGCATCAAGGCCGAACTCGACGACGCGCGCCGCCTCAAGGAAGAGGCTGCCAAGTTGCTGGCGGAATATAAGGCCCGTCACGCCAGCGCGGAACGCGAAGCCGAGGACATCATCGCATCGGCGAAAGCCGACGCCGAGCGCATCGCGTCCGAAGCCAAGGCCAAGTTGGAAGATTTTGTCGCACGGCGTACCAAGACCGCCGAGAGCAAGATAGCGCTGGCCGAAGCCCAGGCGCTGGCCGATGTCCGTGCGGCTGCGGCCAACGCCGCGGTTGCCGCGGCTTCCACCATCCTGTCGCAATCGGTCAAGGGCGAGATCGCCGACGATCTCCTGGCCAAGGGCATTGCGGAAGTCCGCGAAAAGCTGAACTGAAAAAATTTTAACTCGTAACCCCGAAAGCCGGAGCGAGACAATCGCGCCGGTTTTTCTGTTTTTATCACCATTCTGGCTTGGTCATCATCCGCGAAAGCAGATGATCCATTATTCCAGAGGCGTCAGCGGTAAGCTGATAAGATCGAGAAGCCGCGGCGTACTGGATCGCTCGGTCAAGCCGGGCGAGGGCGGCAGATTACTTCTTCTTGCGCGCAACCGCTTTCGGCTCCGGCTTCAACGCCTGCGGATCGAAGCCGATATAGAAGATGTAGGAATCGCCGGTCGCTCCGGGCGGCACCGGATAAACCAGGTCCTCAGCAACCAAAGCGAACGGTATACTGCTGTCTTCTGACATCGCTACCGTCGTCCGGTAGGCTTTGGTAGCGATCGTCTTCTCTTGCACGCCGCCCTGCACCACGGCGACACGAAGTGGAATCTCGACCGAGGAAGGGGCGCCGGCCGGGCCGGCGATGACCCGGCCCTGGATGCCAATCCGCGCGCTGATCTGGTCACCGATTTTCGTACATTGGCGCGCGGTGCGGGTGATCGTCGCCTGAAAGCGCAGGTCATTGCCGACAGGCTGCTTGCCCGGCGCGGCCACGGCGTAGGTCGAGGCTCCGGCGCGGATGCTGACCGGGGGACAGGTGAGGTCGTTCTCGCCTTCGGGTGCCGGCGGCGGAGCCCCTTCGGCGGGTTCTTCCGACTTTCCGCCGAAAAGACTCTTGAAGCGATCGCCAAGCGACTGCGACGACGCCGGCGAGGCAGACATGCCGCAAATCATTCCGAGCGAGACCGCAGCCAACACTGCAATGCTGCAATACCTGCTCGACCGAGCAACCGTCATGATCCCACGTTTGTCACCCGTGCCACGTTCCTGGTATCTCATGTCATCCGACCATCGTTCCCCAAGGCCGCGTTATAACAGCGCAATGGCGGCGAACCCAAGGCGCATGTCATAATCCCGAAACCAGCGCATGATCCGTGTGAGCGGTTTGGCCGCGAATCATGCGCCGATTGAGTTTTTTAGAGCACGACCCGAACGCAAAACCGGTGCCCACTTGTGCTGATCGCGCTCCAGGTTAGCCGCGAAAATCCTCATGCAGCAGGCCGAATAGCAGGTGGTCCTGCCAGACGCCATTGATACAGAGATAGCGCCGCGCCAGGCCTTCGCGGCTGAAGCCGCATTTCTCCAGCACCCGGATCGACGGCGTATTGGAGGGAATGCAGGCGGCCTCGATGCGGTGAAGGTTGAGTTCGCCGAACAGCGTCGGCAACAACACGCGGAGCGCCGCCGTCATGTAGCCGCGATGCGCGTGGGGTTGTCCGACCCAGTACCCTATCGTGCCGGCCTGCACGATGCCGCGGCGGACGTTCGCCAGCGTGACGCCGCCGATCATGGCCCCATCGGATTCGCGAAACACGATGAATGGATAGGATCTGTCGGCGGCAATGTCTTCGGCATAGCGGCGCAACCGCCGCCGGAAGCCGGAGCGGGTAAGATCGTCGGACGGCCAGATCGGCTCCCACGGCGTCAGGTATTCCCGGCTGTAATCGCGCAAATGCGCCCACTGCAGAAAATCGGACATCTGCGGCGCGCGCAGCAGCAAGCCATGGCCGCGCGGGGCAAGCGCGGCGGGTCCGCTGGATGGAAGCCGAAACAGGGCCATGTGTGATACTCTCCGGTGGCCGAACCCGATTCAACGCGCCACCGCCTTCAATGCAGGCGCGCCTTGACCTTCGGCCGGGTCAATCCTTCCGCAAAAGCCACCGCCGTGTCCAGACCCCTTCCGCTGCCAAGGGCCACGACCGCCGGTCGGCTGCGCGATAATAGCCCCCGCGCGGCATTTCGCGTCGATTCCACGGTGACGGCATCGATCCTGGCAACCAGCTCTTCCACGGTCAGGGGGCGTCCATAGGCCAGCACGTGACGCGCCAGCTGTTCGGCGCGCGAACTGCAGCTTTCCAGCGCCATCAACAGCCCCGCCTTCATCTGCGCCTTGGCGCGCGCGACCTCGGCTTCGGTCAATGTCTCGACGGCGTCGTTGATGACATCGACGATCACCTCCATCATCTCAGGCGCATCGCCCGGGTCGGTGCCGGTATAGAGCCCGAAAAAGCCGGTGTCGGTATAGGGTGCATGGAAAGTGTAGATCGAGTAGCACAGCCCGCGCTTCTCGCGCACTTCCTGGAACAGCCGCGACGACATCCCGCCGCCGAGCGTATTGGTGAAAACTTGCAAGGAGAACAGCGACAGATCGGTTTGCGGCAATCCTTCCAGCGCTAGCGTCAGATGCGCCTGTTCGAGTTCGCGGTGTACCACGCGGGAGCCGCCCTTGCCGAACATCGCCGGCTGCGGCTTTGGCGCGGGCGTACCGTCGAAGCTCGAGAACCGCTGAGTCACTTCCTCGACGATCCGGTTGTGATCGACCGCGCCGGCGGCGGCCACCACCATGTCCGGACCGCGATAATGCGTCGAAAGGTAGCTGCGCAGCGTATCGCGGTTAAAGCCCTTCAAGGTCTTTGCTGTCCCCAGCAAGGAGCGCCCCATCGGCTGATCCGGGTAACACAGCTCGTTGAGATGTTCGAACACCACGTCGTCAGGCGTATCCTGCGCCGCGCCGATCTCCTGCACGATGACGCTCTTTTCGCGCTCCAGCTCGTCCGGCACGAAGGTGGGATTGGCGAGGATGTCGGAGAGCACGTCGAGCGCCAGCGGCACGTCGGCCTTCATCACCCGCGCATAATACGCCGTGGTCTCCGTTGAGGTGCCGGCGTTGAGATCGCCGCCGACCGCCTCGATTTCCTCGACGATTTCGCGCGACGAGCGCCGCGCGGTGCCCTTGAATGCCATGTGTTCGAGCAGATGCGAGATGCCATGCTCGTTCGGCTTTTCGTCGCGGCCGCCAACGCCGGCCCACACGCCAAGCGCCGCGGTTTCGAGATGCGGCATGGCATCGGTGATGACGGTAAGGCCGGAGGGAAGCTTGGTGACATCGACGCTCATCCGGCAACTCCTTGCTTCGCGGCGCGGCTGACCGACAGCACGAACCGTTCGACTTCAACCTGATCGTTCTTCATGACCTTGATGTGCTCCGGCTTGCTCATCAGACCATCGAGCCAGGCCGGCAGTGCAGGGCGCACGCCGCAGGCGGCTTCCACCGCATCGGGGAATTTCGCGGCATGCGCGGTCGACAGCACGATGTTGGGGATCTTCGAATCCGAAGTGTCGCGATCCGCCACCGCCAGCGCGACCGCGGTATGAGGATCCACGAGATCGCCGGCCTCGCGCCAAGCGGCGCGGATAGCAGCACTGGTTTCGGTCTCATCCGCACGCCCGGCGTCGAATTCCTCGCGGATCGCCGCCAATGTCGCGTCGGGCAGCACGAATCGTCCGGACTGCTTCAGCGACGCCATCAGCCTGCGAACGGTGCCTGCGTCGCGGCCACTCGCTTCGAACAATAGCCGTTCGAAATTCGAGGAGACCTGGATATCCATCGAGGGCGAGGCTGACGCGTGAACCTCGCGCACTTCATAGATTCCGGTCTTGAGCGTGCGCGGCAGGATATCGTTGACGTTCGCGGCGATCCGCAGCCACCGGATCGGCAGGCCCATGCGCTTGGCGACGTAGCCAGCGAAGATGTCGCCGAAATTCCCCGTCGGCACGGTGAAATCCACTGATCGCACCGGAGCGCCGAGCGCCACCGCGGACGTGAAATAATAGACCACCTGCGCCACGATCCGCGCCCAATTGATGGAATTGACACCCGACAACGAGACCGCATCGCGAAAGCTGTGATGATTGAACAGCCCCTTCACGATCGCCTGGCAATCGTCGAAAGTGCCTTCGACGGCGAGGGCGTGAACGTTGCTGGCGCCCGTCGTCGTCATCATCCGCCGCTGCACGTCGGAGATTCGACCGTGCGGAAACAGCACGATCAGATCGACATTATCGAGACCCGCGAATGCGTCGACCGCTGCGCCGCCGGTATCGCCCGAGGTTGCGACCACGATGGTGGTGCGCTGCGCCCGCTTCGCCAGCACGTGATCCATCAACCGCGAGATCAACTGCATCGCCACGTCCTTGAATGCCAAGGTCGGGCCATGAAACAGCTCCAGCACGAATTGATTGGGCCCGATCTGGTCGAGCGGAACCACGGCGGGATGGCGGAACGTGGCGTAGGCCTCATTCGCCATGCGGCCGAGATCGGCCTCGGAAATCTCGCCGCCG
>DASXJV010000295.1:0-6060 GCA_036497205.1 Bradyrhizobium sp. | reverse complement strand
ATTCTGGCGCTTCCCGGAGCGACCATAGGCCAGGCAACGTTGCTCGCAGCCGCGGACCATATGGTCGGCCACTGGTGCGCGCGCGTGCTGGTGTACTGGCATGTCCACTATTTCGTGGATGGCGAGGTGATCACGTTCGCCATTGCGCTTCCGCTGCTGGGCCTGCTCGCCCCAATCGTGCGCTCCCGGCTGAACGAGATGGCGACCGTCGCTCTTGGCCGCGAGCCTACGCGGCTCTTGAGCGTGTCGTCATCAGGACCTGGCGCGAACACGCCGAAAGTCTCGATCCACATTCCCGCCTACCGGGAGCCGCCCGAGATGCTGTTGCGCACCATCGATTCGGTGGCGCGGCTCGACTACCCGAACTTTGAGTGCGTGGTCGTTATCAACAACACGCCCGATCCGGCGTTTTGGCAGCCGATCGAGACGCGCTGCCGCGAGCTCGGCCCGCGCTTCAAGTTCGTATACGTAGAGAACCTCGAGGGATTCAAGGCCGCGGCGCTCCGGCTCGCGATGGCGGAGACCGCTGCCGACGCCGAGATCATCGGCGTCATCGACGCTGACTACGTGGTCGATCCGCAATGGCTTAAGGATTTGGTCCCTGGTTTCGCCGATCCCCAGATTGGACTCATTCAGGCGCCGCAGGATCATCGCGACGGCGACCGCAGCCATATCCACGCCGCCATGAACGCCGAGTACGCCGGCTTCTTCGATATCGGCATGGTCGAGCGCAACGAGGTCAACGCAATCATCGTCCACGGTACGATGTGCCTGATCCGTCGCGCCGCCATCGAGGCCGCCGGCGGATGGTCAAGCGATACGATTTGCGAGGATAGCGACCTTGGACTGACGATCCTGGAGCTCGGGTGGCGCGCCCACTACACCAACCGCCGCTACGGCTGGGGATTGCTGCCGCAGGACTATCTAGCCTTCAAGACTCAGCGGTCGCGTTGGGCTGGCGGCGCGGTGCAGATCGTGAAGAAGCACTGGCGGCAGTTCTTGCCGGGCACGAGCCTGCTCGACCGTGATCAGAAGCGAGAATTCGTTTTCGGCTGGCTGACTTGGTTCGGGGCCGAAATCATTGCCGTCGCGGCGGCGCTGCTCAATCTGATCTGGGTACCGTTCGTTGCTTTCAAGATCGTCGCCATACCGGATCCACTGCTCACCCTGCCGATCTTCAGCGCATTCTTCGTGTCGCTCGTCCATTTCGTTTGCTCATACCGGCTCCGTGTCGCAGTCCCGTACCGGCAGATGCTCGGCGCCATGGTGGTGTTCATGTCCGTTCAGTGGACGGTGGCGAGTGCGGCCTTTAAGGCTGCGCTCCCCGCACAGCGCAGTTATTTCCATCGTACCCGTAAGGGCAACGGCGCCGTAGTCAGCACCCGCCTCATGACGATGCCGGAAACGGTACTCGGCGCGCTGCTGGTTCTTGGCAGCATCACAATCTACGCGACAAATTTCTACCGGGTGCTCGAGGCCGACCTGTTCGCCACAATCCTGCTGATCCAGAGCCTGCCATTCTTGTCGGCCGTGGCTTTGGTTTGGCTGGAGCGTCTCGGCGAAGGTAGATCGAGAAAAATGGCGGCGGTCCGACCGGCGGCCTAGACCAAGGTGATTCTCCGGCGCAGGGCCGGGCGACATCCCTGCCCTCGTGTTTCACCGATGCGACGCCCATCGCGCGGGCATTATGCTCGACTAGCAAAACGGATATGCGATTTAGCCCCCACATGCGACCCGACAAAGCCCATTTAGAGGACGGAAACACCGGGAACCACCGCAAGGACAGCGGCGTTCTCCGGTCATCTAGCGTGGAGAACCGCATGCGAGATAATCAGAAAGGCTCGATCAGAGGCGGAACGTTCGCCATTATCGCGGCAGCGTTCGTTCTCGCACTTGCCCTCCTCACATGGGGACCATGGAACACCAACCATGTTGCGAGTAATCCCGGACCAAGCGGAACACCGGGATCGACGGCAGTAGACCAGACTCCTCCTCCCGCCGCCGGTCCTTCAGGGACAACCACAGGAGCGGGGCGCTGACGGCGACGGCCCAGACCGTTGGCTAGGGTGTAAGCGGCGTTCACGCGTCAATCGCATCCTTGATCCGCTTTCGCGTGAGAGGCAAATGGCGCAGCCGCTTTCCGGTAGCGTTGGCAACGGCATTTGCGATCGATGCCGCAGCCGGTCCCTGCCCGGTTTCGCCGCTTCCGAGGAAAGGTTGGCCGGGCCGGTTGATGACATGCACATCGATGCTGTCGGGGACCGAATTGAAGCGCAGGATCGGATAAGTCTGCCAGTCGATACTGGTAATCCTGGTATCATCGAAGGTGACGCTTTCGTACAGCGTCCAGCTCAGCGACTGCATGATCGCGCCTTCGATCTGGTTGATCAGCCCGTCCGGATTGACCACCTGACCGCTGTCAACCGCCGCCACCGCACGTACCAGACGCGGACGCCCGGTCTCCCTGTTGACCTCCACCTCGGTTCCAATGGCGCAATACGCCGCCAGATTTTTATAGCGCGCGAAGGCGAAGCCGAACCCGCGACCCGGTGGCGCTTTCTGCCCCTTCTGCCATCCAAACCCTTGCGCCGCCTTTTCGATCACACCGCGCCCTCGCGGATCGTCAAGATGCTTCAGCCGGAATTCGACGGGATCGGCGCCGGCCGCGACAGCGAGTTCGTCCATGAAGCTCTCGATCGAGAACACATTGTGGTAGGCGCCGAGCGACCGCATCGCCGAAATCCGTAATGGCATCGCCGGGATGAAGTGGTGCACCACATGGGCGTTGGGGAATTTATAGATCGGGATAGCATTCCGATCCCCGCCGCCTTCCGGCAATGGAATCGGTTTGGCCGCCGGCACCGCGAACGATTGCGCCATATGCTGCGCCGCCAGCATCGATCCCGCACCGCCCGGCCGCATCGAATGGGTGTTGCTCCAGACTTCTAAATTCCAATCTGATATCGCGCCGTTGCCGTCGAGCGAGGCCTTTAGCTTCGTCACCATCGCCGGGCCGAACGGCTCCCAGGCGTGCTCCTGCTCGCGCATCCATTGCACGCGAACCGGCAACCCGGGGAGTGCGTGCGCGATCAGCGCCGCATCGGCGGCGGCATCGTCCGCTCCGTTATGGCCATAACACCCGGAGCCTTCGACGTGGATGCAGCGGACGCTCGCAGGCGGCATTCGCAGCATTTCTGCGATACCCTGGCGATCGGGATAGACGCCTTGCGTATGTGTCCACACCGTCATTGCGCCGTCGACGAATTGCGCAACGGCGCAGGATGGCCCAATCGAGCCGTGCGCCTGATAGGGGCGCGTATAGGTGGCCTCGATTGTCTGTTTGCCGATGACCGACGGATTGGTCCGCTCAAAGATGGTCGAATCCTGCGACGGCTGGTTCGTGAGGACGTGCAGCAGATCGTCCTGCTTCGGCAGACCAGCGGTCTCCTTCCATTTTGCGACAGCCGACAGCGCGTTCATTGCCTTGATTGACTGGAATTCTTTTTTGGCGACAACGGCAAGGAAACTGCCGTCACGGATCACCTTGACGACACCGGGCAGCTTTTCGATCGCTGACGTCTCGCAGTCCGTCAATTGGGCTCCATAGCTCGGCGGCCGCACGACCCTGGCGTGCACCATGCCGGGCAGCCGCATGTCCTGAACGTAGGCCGCGCCTCCGGTGACCTTGGCCGGGATATCGACGCGCGGTACCGCTTGGCCCATCACCTTGAACGACGCCGGATCCTTCAGTTTCGATTTCGGCTGCGCCTGCACATGCAACATGTCGGCCGCGACCAGTTCGCCGTAACCCAGGCGCCGTCCGTCCGGCGAAATCACCGCACCGTTTTCAGTTCGCAAATTTTCAGCCGGCAGACCGAGACGCCGCCCGGCCTCCGCGACCAGCAGTTCGCGTGCTTGCGCGGATGCGTTCTGAATCGCGGTACCGCTGTCGTGCACGGAGTTGCTGCCGGAAGTATAGCCTTCATTGGCGGTGAAGCGTGTGTCGGCCGTGACGACCTTCAAGGACTCGAAGGGGACGTCGAGCTCTTCGGCGGCAATCTGCTGAAAGGCGGTCTTGAAACCCTGGCCGAGTTCGGCCTTGCCGGTGAATACGGTAATACTGCCGTCGGAATCGATACGAATCCAGGAATCCAGGAACGGCGAGCCCTTCAGGCTGCCGGGAGGGTTTGGCGCTGGAGCCGCAGGCGGCGCGGCTTGATCCTGTGCGAACGCGTCTGCAAGCGAGAAGCTGACGATCAGTGCCCCGCTGCCCGCGAGCACACAGCGGCGGTCGAGCATCACTGGCGCCTTCATTGTGCGCTCCCAAGGGTCGCCGAAGACGCGTCGGCCGTATCCATGAGCCTGATGGCGCGGTGCACCGCGCGCAGGATGCGTATATGTGTGCCGCAGCGGCAAAGATGCGGCTCCAGTTCGGCGCGGATCTGCTCATCGGTCGGTTTGGGATTCTTCTGCAGCAACGCCTGCGCCCGCATCATTATTCCGGCGATGCAGTAACCGCATTGCGCCGCCTGCTCTTCCATGAAGGCGCGCTGGATCGGCGCGGGCGCTTCGATTGTTCCGAGACCCTCAAGCGTCGTCACCTGCTTGCCCTCAAGCAGAAGCAGCGGCGTCACGCAGGACAGGACGGCGTTGCCGTCCACGATCACCGTGCACGAACCGCACTGGCCGAGCCCGCAGCCGAATTTGGCGGCATTGAGCTTGATCTCGTCGCGCAGGACATAGAGCAGCGGCGTATCCGGTTCCGCATTGATCTCATGATTTTGACCATTGACCTTCAACGTCATCATGGCTTGTCTCGCTGCGTTGCATCGGCGGGAGCGTTGTGTGGCCCGGCCGATGTCTGGAGAAACAAGGTCTGCGTGCGCCTTGCGTCCGCAATGGTCTTTTCAAGATCGGACCATGCCGGCTGGTTGCTAAACCGCCCCCGCAAATAACTCAACAATGCTGAAATCTGGTCGTCATTCATACTGGCAGCAAAGCCCGGCATTATCGGGCTACGCTCGCCTTCCACCGGGCGAACGCCCGATAGCACGATGTTGATGGCGTTGCGCGGATCGGGACCGCTCATAGTGGTAGAGAGGCCGAGATTGACCCCACCATAGGGCAGCGGCCTCTCGGTCCCGTGGCATGTCGCGCAAGCTGCGGCGTAAATCGATGCACCGACCGCATTGGTCTCTGAGGCCTGCACGGAGGGCGACTTGGCTTGCGCCAGCACCGCCTCGGCCCGGCGTTTGCGATCCAGCGTCGGCGCGCCGAACACGCCGGCCATATAGGTCGCGATCGCCCGGATATCGCTTTCCGGCGCAGATGACAGATTGCTGACCACCTGCGCCATCGGCCCACGCGCAACGCCATGATCGGGATGCCAGCCATCGCGAAGATAAGCGAACAACGCGTCGGCATCCCATGGAATGGGCGCGGGAGATTGCGCGTTGATCGCATAGGCGTGCCAGTTGTCCACGTCGCCGCCGGCAAACTGCGCGCTTGCGCGTTCCGCGCCTAACACATTGCGGGGAGTATGGCAGGAGCCGCAATGCGCTAGCCCTTCGACCAGGTAGGCGCCGCGATTCCATTCCGCACCCTTCATGCTGTCCGGCTGGTAGGTTCCGCGGCGAAGAAACAACAGTTTCCAGCCGGCGATCACAACCCGCTGATCGAGCGGAAAGGGGAGCTCGTTCGCGCGGGCGGGTGCGCGGACCGGCTGCCTTGTCATCAGAAAAGCGTAGAGCGCCCGGTCATCCTCATCGGTCACATTGGTGAAGTGATCGTAGGGAAAAGTCGGATAGAGGTGCTGTCCGTCACGATTGACGCCTGAGCGCATGGCGCGACGGAATGCAGCTTCCGGCCATCGCCCGATCCCGGTCTCCGCATCCGGCGTGATATTCGAGGAAAAAATCGTGCCGAACGGCGTCGGCACCGGAAGCCCGCCGGCAAAATCCTTGCCGCCGCGCACAGTATGGCAATCGTTGCAATTGCCGATCGCCGCCAGATCTCGGCCCCGCTTGACGAGGGCTGCCTCGAACGATTGCGGCACGGGTG
>DASXJV010000294.1:0-15772 GCA_036497205.1 Bradyrhizobium sp. | reverse complement strand
AAAACCAACAAAAGTCACGGGAGCGAGTTCGCTATGGAAGAAGGCATCTTCGAAGGCCTCAAGGTTCTGGACTGCGCGAGCTTCATCGCAGCGCCCGCGGCCGCAACCGTGCTGTCGGATTTCGGCGCCAAGGTGATCAAGATCGAACCGCCCGGCCATGGCGATCCCTACCGCAACCTGCCGAATTTGCCAGGCTATCCCCACAGTCCACACAATTTTGCGTGGATGCTGGAGTCCCGTAACAAGCGAAGCCTGGCGCTCGACCTCAGCAAGCCGGAAGGACAGGCGGTGTTGCATCGCCTCGTTGCCGAGGCGGATGTTTTCATCACGAATTTTCCGCCTGCGGTGCGCGGCCGGCTCGGCGTGACATACGCCGAACTTGCTCCGCTCAATGAACGCCTGATCTATGCCTCGTTCACCGGCTACGGCGAGAAAGGCGAAGAAGCCAACAAGCCCGGTTTCGACAGCAATGCATACTGGGCACGCTCGGGTCTGATGGATCTGGTGCGCGCGGATGAGAACACCACACCGGCGCGCTCGGTTGCCGGCATGGGCGACCATCCTTGCGCGATGGCGCTGTATGGCGCGATCGTCACCGCGCTCTACAAGCGCGAACGCACCGGCAAGGGCTCGCATGTCAGCTCAAACCTGATGGCCAACGGCATCTGGGCCAACGGCATCCTCGCCCAGGCCAAGCTATGCGGCGCGAAATTCCAGGAGAGGCGTCCCCGCGAGCGCGCGCTGAACGCCCTGACGAACCACTACAAGTGCCGGGACGGCCGCTGGCTCATCCTCTCGCTGCTCAACGAGGACCGGCAATGGCCGGCGCTCGCCCGCTGCATGGGGCGGGAGGATTTGATCACCGATGTCAGGTTTGCCACCAGGCCCGGCCGTCACGCGCGGTCGCTGGAATTGATCAAGATCTTCGACGAGATTTTTGCAACCAGGGATCTCGCCGAATGGCGCAAGATACTCGACGGCAATGGCCTGGTGTTCGGTGTGGTCGGCATCCTCGACGACATTCCCAACGACAGGCAGATGATCGAGAACGAAGTGCTGGTGCCGTTTGAGGGCGACGCCATGCTCACCGTCAATAGCCCGATCTGGATCGACGGCAGCAAGAAAATCCCACCGCGGCATCCGCCCGGCATCGGCGAGCACAGCGACGAGATCTTGCGCGAAGCCGGCTACGACGAGGCGTCGATTCGGCAATTACGGGCGTCAGGCGCGGTGGCGTGAATGTCTCAACCCCTCGGCAACGGAAGCAGACTCCTCTCCCAACGCGAGAGGTGAGGCGGAGCGTGCGGTATGGCCTGATCCCAAAAGTCTAATTGTTGTGGATCAGCACCCATCCGACGGCAGCGAGGCCGATGATCACCGCAACCGCGATCGCCCATACGCTGACGCGGATATCGCCGATGGTTTGCCGCTCGCTTTCATTCCGGGCGATCTCGCGGTTGCGCAGCTTGGTCTCTTTGTCCGCGTCGCTCATCGCCTGCCCTCCCGCTTGCAGCCTTCCTAATCTAGCCTACAGCCTTTTCCGTTTCGATTGAATCGAAACGGGGCTCTAGACTTAATTTGACGCGTTTTCTTAACGCGAACCGGTCTCCACTTCGCTTGAACGCTCTAGGCTCCGGCCGTCGTCGACGGACGCAGGCCAGCCTCAAATGAAGCTACCTGATCTGCGGCAGGCCTGCCGCTTCCTCCCATGCCCGCAAGCCGGCTCAGGGAAAACGCCGCCAGCGCCGCGCACAACGCGGCGACCGCGGCCGCCAAGAACACGGACCCCGTGCTCCATTTCATGGTCAGCAGCGCGCCGCCGACCAGAGGCCCGATGATCGAGCCGACCCGGCCGATCCCGAGCGCCCAGCCGACGCCGGTGGCCCTGACGGACGTCGGATAGAACCCCGCGGCCAGTGCGTTGGCTGCGATCTGGCCGCCGACAATGCAGAACCCGGCAGCGAAGATCGCCATGGTGACGAAAACCACCGAGTGGCCAAGCTGGCCAATCGCGCCGATCGCGAAAACGGCGATGAAATACACCAGCGCCAGCGCGCGGAACGAAAACCGGTCGATGACGCTGCCGAGCGCGAACGTGCCGACCACGCCGCCGACCTGCAACATCGATCCGATCGCCGCCGCTGAAGAGACGGACGCACCGAGGTCATTGAGAACCGTTGGCAGCCAGTTCGACAGGAAATAAAGATCGAGCAGGCTCATGAAGAACACCACCCACAGCAACAGCGTAACCGGGGTGCGTCCACTCTTAAAAAGATGCAGCACCGGAATTCCGGCCAATCCCGGTTCATGCACGACGAACTGCGTTGCCGGGGCGAACGCCGCCCTCGGACTGATGAAGGTAAGCAATTCGGCGACGCGCTCATGCGCGCGTCCGGTGAGCGCGAGAAACCGTACGGATTCCGGCAGCCGCAGCGCTAGGATCGGAACCAGCAGCAGCGGGGCGACGCCGCCGACGACAAACACCGAGCGCCAGCCGAATTGCGGAATCAGTGCTGCCGCGAGAAGGCCGCCGAGCGCTGCGCCCACCGAAAACCCGCAGAACATGATCATCACCATGGTGGCGCGCCGGCGACGCGGATTGAATTCGGACGTCATGGCAATGGCATTCGGCATCGCGCCGCCGAGGCCGAGCCCGGTCAGAAATCTGATCGCGAGCAGAGTGTTGACATCCTGGACGAACGCGGTGACGAGTGCGCCGATGCCGAACGCGAGCGTGCTCAAAATGATGATCTTCTTGCGGCCGATGCGGTCCGCAAGCGGGCCGAACACCAGCGCGCCGATCATCAACCCGAACAGCCCCGCACTGAACACCGGACCGAGCGCGCCTTTGGTCAGGCCCCATTCCTTGGCGAGCGCGGGCGCCACATAGCCGATCGCCTGGGTGTCGAATCCGTCGAGAAACAGTACCGCCGCGCAGGTCAGCAGCAGTCGGATTTGAAATCCGCCGACCGGCTGCTGATCGATGAACTCCGCGACATCGACGGGCGATGTGCCGCCTTGAACTTCCGAAATAGCCATCGTTGCGCCCCCTGTAACGTCACTCGGTCTTGCCGACCTGTCTTCTCAGCGCGATAGCCTAACGCGAATTCAGCGAAAGCGGCACGATTTTCCGTTTCCTCACCTGCGCAATGCATCCTTCGGATAGCCTGATATCCGCTTGTAGCCTTCGGACAATGCGACTAGCTCATCGCGGCTGATGACCTCGTCGATCGCGCCAAAGGGCTGGTCGTTGGTGCGCTCAAACACCTCGCGCAGGATCGCGTCCGGCGGATTGGTGCGGTTGGTCAGAACGATGCGCGTGGTCGTTTCAAGGCGCTGCGTCTGATATGCGGCGAGCGCCGCAATCGGATCGTCATTCTCAAGCAGCGCCGAGACAAGCGCCCGTGCATCCAGTATCGCCTGGCCGGCGCCGTTGGAGCCGCGCGGCACCATCGGGTGGGCGGCGTCGCCTGATAGCGTCACCCGACCGAAACTCCAGCGAGGCAGCGGATCCTGATCGACCATCGGAAATTCCAGCACGCTATCGGCAGCGCGAATGAACGCCGGCACATCGAGCCAGTCGAAATGCCAGTCGGCAAACGCGCCGATGAAGTCGTCGATCGCCCCTGGGCGATTCCAGTCGCGCTTGCGATAAACCGGGGTTTCGATTTCGGCCACCCAGTTGATGAGCTGTAGCCCGTCCGCACCAGAGGCATGCCGGATCGGATAGATCACCATCTTGCCGTGCGAGAGCCATCCCGCCCGCACCATGCTGGCGCCCGACAGCATCGGCTTCCATCGCGTCACGCCGCGCCACATGTTGACGCCGGAATAGCGCGGCTCGCCTTCGCTGGGGAAGAACTGCTTGCGGATCGCGGAGTTGATGCCGTCGCAGGCGACCGCGACCCGGCCGCGTACGGTACTGCGGTTCGAACCTCCAGGCCCGTCGGAAAAATGGACGCTGACGCCGGTTTCATCCTGTTCAACCCCGATGCAATGATGGTTCGTGATAAGCCGATTGTCTCCGGCGCGCGCACGGAAGGCATCGAGCAAGACCATCTGCAGATCGCCGCGATGAATAGAGAATTGCGGATGGCCGTAGCCCGCCGCGCGGCCCAGCGGCTCCTGATAGATCAACTGGCCGAAGCGATTGAAAAAGGTCGCATCCTGTGTGGCGATCGCAACGCGCGCCAGCGCCTGCTCGAGTCCGAGCGCGGCAAGTTCCTTGGTGGCATGTGGGAGGAGATTGATGCCGACGCCGATAGGCCTGATTTCGGCAGCCGACTCAAATATCCGGCAAGGAATCCCGGCTGCGTGCAGCGCAAGTCCGAGCGTCAATCCACCAATGCCGGCTCCGACGATAATGATCTCGTCCATGTTTCCTTCCGGCGCGCTCTGTCAGGCGATTGACGCGATGAAACACGATTGGTGAGACTACTGTCAATCGAGGCTCAGCGGACGCACGAAGGCGGCTTGAACTCAAAACTGCACGCGCGGATTGCCTAGACGAGCTTTAATGACCTATACACTTTACGCCAATATTAGAAAATGACGTCTGTTGGGCTAATCAGGGGGAAACATGAATCGATCAGCTCTGCTGTCTCGCATCGCACTCGGCGCCGGCGGCGCCTTGATTCTCGGCGCAACGGCGCTGGCGCAAACGCCTCCATCGCCCGCGCCGGCTCCCGCTGCTGCACCGCAATTCGCGCCAACCGCGACGATCACCACACCCGGCTATCCCGGAGTCGGACCTGCCGATTCCCGGCTCCGCGTCGTGAATATGCCAAATGGCAAGAGGATGCATCTACTGCCGGCGACGCTCGACACCACCCAATGGGGCTGGTTCGATAATGCCCAGCCACCGGTGCTTCGGGTGAATTCCGGCGACACCGTCGTCCTCGAAACCATGATGCATAGCCACAATCAAGTGGTTCCAGGCACGACGATTGAACAGATCAAAAAGACGCGGACGGATTTTCCCGGTCGTGGGCCGCACACGCTGACGGGGCCCATCTATATCGAGGGTGCGCAGCCGGGCGATGTGCTGAAGGTGACGCTCAACAAGATCGTGCCCCGCGCCTACGCCACGAACTTCAACGTTCCCGGCATGTTCGGCGAATTCCCGACACTCTATGCGGATGGCCAGGTCAAGTATCTTTATCTCGACCTTGACAAGATGACGACCGAGTTCCTTCCCGGCGTCGTGATTCCGCTTAAGCCGTTCCCTGGTACGCTCGCCGTCGCGCGTAAGGAACCGGGACGCTATAGTAGCGTGCCGCCTGGAGAGTTTGCCGGCAACATGGATATCCGCGATTTCGTTACTGGCTCCTCGCTTTACGTGCCAGTGCATGTGCGGGGCGCCCTATTATGGACAGGGGATTCCCACGCTGGCCAAGGCAACGGCGAAGTGAATCTTACGGCGCTCGAAACGGCTTACAAGGAATTCAACATCACCGTGGAAGTCATCAAGGGCAGGCCGCTCGATTTCCCGCGTATCGAGACCAAGAAGTCCTGGATCAGCATGGGCTTCGACCAGGATTTGAACAAGGCTTGGGCGCAGGCCAAGACACAGACAGTCAAGTTGCTCGCCGAGTTGCGCGGCGTTTCCGCCGAGCAAGCCGAAAAATTGATGCCCACTGTCTCGGATTGCCGGGTCTCTCAAGTGGTCAACGTCAAAAAGGGCATCCATTGCCTTAGTTCGAAAAATGCGCGCGATGCGGAAGACATGGAACGTCCAACCAAGGAGACCTCGAAGTATCTGGTGTCATACGCCAAGGACGCAGATCTGAACAAGGCGATGGACAACGCCTCAATGGGCATGATCAAAATGCTTGAGGCCGACAAGAAGGTCGCCCGTCTCGACGCCTACGGACTGGCCAGCGCAGCGATGGACTGTCGGGTCGGCACCATCTCCGACGCGGAGAAGAACGTTCACTGCCTGATGCCGAAGAGCATCTGGGTCAAACAATAACGTGAATGCGAAGGGCCACCACAGGCGGCCCTTCGCCGGTTCATAGCGATGTGGCTGCACGCGCTACTTGTCACCCTGGGCTTCGCGAGTGGTTTGGCTCTGGCACAATCTTCACCGGCGCGGGCCGGTGACCTTATTCACGTCGTTACGACGACGACTGATCTGCGTAGCCTGACCGAGGCGGTGGGTGGCGACCTCGTCGATGCGGTCAGTCTGGTACCGGCCAATTTCAACGCCGAGGAATATCAAGCGAAACCGCAGGATGTGCTGCGGTTGAAGAATGCGCGGCTCGTTGTGCGCGTGGGGCTTGATTACGACCTCTGGTTCGACCGCTTGCTCCAGGCGTCCGCCACGAGCGATATCAAGCGGGGCGGCCCCGGCTATGTCGATGCTTCGTTCGGAATTGCACCGCTGGAGGTGCGCGGCGTCACCGTTGGACCCGGCGATGGTCACGCGCATGGCAGCGGCAATCCGCATTATTGGCTTGATCCCAAGAATGCCGAATTCATCACCGCCAACATCCTCGAAGGATTGACGCGTATCGACCCCGCCAACACGAAGACGTACGAAGCCAACAGGCAGGCGTTTCTCGCACGCCTCGCCCAGAAACTGACCGAATGGGAAATCAGACTGGCGCCGCTCAAGAGCATGCCGCTCATCGCCTATCACAATAGCTGGCCCTATTTCGCTCGCCGTTTTCGGCTGGATTTTGCGGATTTCCTCGAGATCAAGTCAGGCGTGCCGCCGACTCCGTCGCACTTGGCTGGCATCATTCAGACAATGCGGACGCGTGGCGTGCGTATTGTCGTGCGGGAGCCGCACGAACCGGAACGGGACCTTGCCTTTGTAGCAGTCAAGACCGGGGCGTCGGTGGCGGTATTGGCGGCCTCCGTTGGGGCGCTGCCGGATACTGGCGATTACCTCTCTTTGTTTGAAACCAATGTCGCAGCGCTCGTTGGCGCAGCAGTCGCAAGATGACCGAAGCGCTTGCATTTCTCTGGCCATCCTTTCTGGTGGCGGTGTGTCTCGTCGGCATCCACGCTTATTTCGGGATCCAGGTACTCGCCCGCAATGTCATATTCGTCGATCTCGCGCTGGCGCAGATCGCGGCGCTCGGCGCAACCGTTGCCTTCATGCTCGGCCATCCCGCGCAAAGCCTCGCGACCTACGGCTACTCACTCAGCTTCACGTTGCTGGCGGCGGTGTTGCTGGCGTTCACTCGGGCCTGGGCGACGCGCGTGCCGCAGGAAGCGCTGATCGGGGTCATCTACGTCGTTGCGGCGGCAGCTTCGATCTTGCTGATCGACCGGGCGCCCCAGGGCGCCGAGCATCTCAAGCAGATCTTGACCGGGAGTATCCTAACCAGCGGGCTCAACGAAATCGCCATCATCGTTCCGCTCTACCTGACAGTTGCGCTGGTGCATTTTCTCTTGCGCCACAGGTTGACGCGGTCTGGTTCGCTGTTCTGGGAATTCGTGTTTTATTCAACCCTTGGCGTCGTCGTGACCAGTTCGGTTGCGCTCGCTGGCGTGCTGCTGGTATTTTCGTTCCTTATCATCCCAGCCGCTATCGGCGTTATATTCGCTTCATCCCTGCCGAGACAACTTGCGATCGGATGGATCTCGGGCATATTGACCAGCGGCGTGGGGTTTACCGCCTCGTTCGCCTTCGATCTGCCGACCGGCGCCGCCATGGTGTGTGCCTTCGGCGCTGCGCTGGCGCTTGCGGGGCTCGTCTATCCCTTCTTTCGCGGTGATCGCTTCATTGCGCTTAACATCGCGGTCGTTGCCGCCCGCTGGGGCCTTGCAGCGTTGATCGCCGGCTCTGCAATGCAACTGGCTGTCGCACCCCGCGCCGACCAGCCGCTGCTGGACATGATTGAATATGCGGCTCCCTCGTTGCGCAGTCTATATCTCACGAACGCCGAGGCGGCCGCCTATCAGGACGCCAACGAGTACGGCGAACGTCACCGTTTGGCCGGGGAGCAATTGATTGAGCTGGAACGACGACACCGCACGCAAGGCGAGGCCTTGGATGACTTGGCGGTGCAGCGGATTTCCTCGTTCCTGAAATCCTACGCCGAAATGCGCAAGGGCGAGCAATTCGTGATGGGCGAAGTACGCGCACGAGCGCGGAAGCGTATTCGATGGAGCGTGAGCCTGGGCTTGCTTGCGGTCGCGCTGCTATTTGCCCCGCTTCCCTGGCGTCGCCTTTGGGGACGATTGCCGCGCTAAGCGCGCGCGGTTGGCTGCGACAACCGGGTACGCCATTTCAACCATTATCCGAACTCGGTTTGCATTGAGTATCGGGTTGCTTGTCGACCCCAATGAGGCGGGACACTTTGGCTGCGATGGTAAGTGAAACACTCCGCAACCGAGATTCTAGCGGCTTTTCACGAAGCACATCCCCATTCGCGAGGCTTGACCTGCGACCTGACACGCCAGCCCCTCGGCGCAGGTCCACGATTTAAAACTCCTGTCGTTGTCGGTGGCATTTGGGCGCGGCACGTAACAATGCGCACCCCAGCCGTCGTCATATTCGGTGCCGGCGAGTTCGGTGCTGCCGCGCAATTGCGGACGGCTGGAGAACCCGCGCGAATAATCCGGAGGCCTGCCGTCGCGCATTGAGACGAGAATATCGCGGCGGCGGATCTGGTCGCCGATGAAATGCGGCGACGCCGGCACGACGGTTGAATTGGAAGGCTTGGCCGCCATCCAGTCGACGCCTGGAAAATGAAAGCCGCCGATGCCACGCGTTTGATGGCATCCCGCGCAGGTCATGTCGTTTAGCCGCAGCCCAAGGCCCGCGAGCGAACGGATGTTTTGCAAGCTCATGCCGAGCTCCGCTGCCTTCTTCAATGCCGCGACGACATCACTTTCCCTGAATACAGGATAAGCCGCTGCGCCCTCGCCCTCCACAAAGCCGAAGGCCGGCTGCAGGCTTGAGGGTGCAAATCCGACCGGGGTCGCAGCAATCGCGCCGGCTGCAAGAAATTTGTCGGGAACCAAAATCGTGCCGCGATCCAGCTCGGTGAAATGGCGGGGATCGAGCAGCCACGTCTTGAAGTCGTGCCTGAGTTTTTCATCCGCCAAAATCCGCTCGCGATCGATCTGGTTTTCGAGCAGCGCTTCTTCGAATATCCCGTCCTTCGCGTTGTAGTGAAACACCTTCAAGAGATAGTCGGTGCGGAAATCGCGGATCGCCGATTTCGGCGCATGCGCGATCTGAAGGTTGGTTTCGATGCGGTCGATGTTTTCGGGCCGGATCAAATCCAGCGGGCCATCGCTCGATATCAACCTTTCCGCAAGCTCTGAGCCGGTAAGCGGCGAATCGCCTGCAGCCAGCCAACGGCGGGCGATCTCCGCGCAGGTGATTGCCTTAGCCCTGCCGTCGGTCGCATTATCGCCTTTCGCGTTCAGCACGACGTTGAGTGTCATCGGCAGGCGCGGCGGGGCCGCAGCATCGCCCGCCTCGGGCGCGCTCGTCCGCGTCAAGCGATAGATCAGCCGGATTTCACCGCAATTCGCTTCGGACAGGTATGCGCGGTCCATCCGGTTGACGATGCCCGCCAGCGCGAAACGAGAATCGCGGGAGTAAAGCAGCGCGCGATCGAACAGCTGAAAATCGTACGAACCTCCAACGCCGATGGTTTCGTTCGGAAGATTGGACTTATGCCTGAGGATGTATCGATCGAACTCGTCGTCGATCGCCTTGCGGACTGGAGCCATCGACGGCAACGCGAACAACTGGCTATTGGTAAGCGGCGCTTTGCTCGATCGCATCGGCAGGATGACCCGGCCCAGCGAGAATCTTTCGAGGTCGAGTTCCCGCAATGCCAAGGGGTCGGTGATCGCAGTCCCGCGTTCCGGCGCCACCGCGCTTTGCGCATTGCGCACAGGCAGAATGCTGGCGAGCAGGATGAAGACGCTAACAAAAAATCGCAACGCGCTAGCCCCACGTCGTGATGAACGCCGCTCATCAGAGACGCCAATTCGAGGCGTCATGCGGGCGGCGTGTGCTAGTCGGGAAAATAGCCGAAAAGCGGACAGGCTGTCTCGCGGCAATCCGGATAAGGCAAACCCATCGTTTCACGTCGCAGTGAAGCGATCGGCTGCCAGGGTCTGGTCCAGCTTCACTGAATCAGACCAGTCGCTTGTCTTTTGGTTGATTCTCCGAAAACCGGTGACCACTTTGCGCTAGCGCGGCCCTTGATCATGCCCTAGCGCGCGACGACCAGGCCTTTGCTGGTCACGACCACCCAGCGGCCGTCCTGGCGCCTGATAGCGTCGACCCGGCCGAGGCCTGGCACCGGATCGCCGGCGTACACTTGATAGATTCCCTGCCGGCCTTCGATCAGGGCGCCGCCATTGGCGACGTTATGCAGCACCCAGCCTTCCACCGTCGGCAGCCTGGCCATCTCGACCTTGGGCGCAGTTGCGGGCGCTGCCGCAGCCGGGGGCGCAATCGAGCCCGTGACTTCCTTCGCCGCAACGGGCGCTACAGCGACGGCTGCCGGGGCAACCGGCTGCGCGGCGCGAAGCTTATCGACAGCGTCGCTGAGTTTGGCGAGTTTGGCGGCCGGTTCGGCTTGGGCCTTCTCGACCTTCTCGAGGCGGTCGCTGGTCTTGTTGAACTGGCTCATGCCGATCTTGGAGGCATGTTCGACGCTGGCCTTCACCGCCAGGATGTCGGCCTCGATCCGCGCAACAGACGCTTCGAGCGCGCGGCTGCCGGCTGTCGCTGCATTATCGCCGACAAAATGCCCGAGACCCACAGTCGCCAGCGCGCCACCGAGCGCGCCTGCCACCATTGCCAACGCTACCACGGCCGCAAGCGCTGCGAGCCGCCGTTTGCCGAACATTCCGGAGCTCGACTCAGCCTCGGGTTCCGAACCATTGTTGCTGCCCCAGGCACGGTCGCCGGACGACATGATCATGACCTTGCCGGAGGTGCGCGGGGCATCTGCCTTGGGGGCATCAGCTTTGGGAGCATCAGCTTTGGGAGCATCAGCTTGGGAGGTTTCGCCGGCTCCCCTCTGCTCGGGCACGAGATCAGGAGATTCGATATTGCTCGATCGCGGCGCCGAAGCCCCCACAGGCTCGTTCTGCGTCTCCGATGAATGGGGAACGGCCGGCCCGGCACTGAGGGAACCGGGTTCACCGCTGGTCTGCTCGGCCTTCTGTTCGCTCACGTTCAAGACCCTCCAGTGAAGGTTGACTATTTGGTAACTTTCATTGCTTGCGAAATCGTTACCGGCCGCCGGCTTACGGAAATTTTAGGAACTCATCCGGGCCGGTTCAGCCGCAAGGCGTGACCCGGCGCGGCGGTGAACCTCGCCATGCTGCCCTGCGGTACGCGCTGATAATCCGATCCATCGTTTGCGCCGCCGCATTTCCCGACTAACATGGCGAGACGGACCAGTCAGAAGGCAGACTCCATGGCCATCGAAAAATGCATCAACGAATTTGATGTGGACGACGTCATTTTCGAGGAAGGCTCGACCGGGCGCGAGCTGTTCGTGGTGCTCGACGGCAAAGTCGATATCGCCAAGGTCAACGGCGCCAGCAAGACCCTCATCGTGACGCTCGGCAAAGGCGAATTCTTCGGCGAAATGGCCGTGATCGACGGCTCGGCCCGGTCGGCAAGCGCCATCGCCGCCGCGCCGCACACCCGCGTGATGCGGATCAATCATGCCCGCTTCGTGTATCTGGTCAGTCAGCAACCGGCGTTTGCGCTGATGATCATGGATGCGCTCAGCAAGCGGTTGCGCGCGTCCAATGCTGTTACTTTCAGAGCGGCAAATCCATGAGCGACCGCAAGCCAAGCCCGTTTCCGATTCTGCTGAACAACGACGTCTGTTCGCTCATTCAGGCGGCCGAGGACGTGTACCAGATCCGTTTCAAGAACCGCGCCGCCAATGCCTATCTGGTGCGCGGCAAATCCCGCACCATCATGATCGACGTCGGGCTGTCGTCGAATTTTCCGCATTTGCTGGAATGCCTGCATCATCTCGATTGTCCGCCGGATAAAATCGACATGGTGATTCTCAGCCATGAACATCTTGATCACATCGGCGCGGCGTATCATTTCGGCGGTCGCACCCTCATTGCCGCCCATCGCCTCGCCGCCAACAAGATCATGCTGCGCGACGATTTTTCGATGCTGCGCAAGATGTTCAATGAGCCGCCCGTGCCAATCAATATCGATATCTGGCTGGAAGAGGGAAACCTGATCGATCTCGGGAATTTTCGCCTCAACGTAATGTACACGCCCGGCCACACCTCGGCGTGCATCAGCCTGTTCGATCAGGACCAGGGACTGCTGTTCGCCGCCGACACCCTGATGCCGGGCGGCGTGATGGGCGGCGTGTTCGGCTCGGGCAGCATCGCCGACTATATCCAGTCGCTGGAGCGGCTCAAGGGATTGAATGCTCAAATCCTGTTGTCCGGGCATGGCCGGTTGTCCGATACGCCGCGGGACGATGTCAGGATCGCTTTACAGCGCTCGCACGGGCTGCTGTCCGACACCGCGCAACTGTTCGACGCGCTCGATGCGCGATCGAATTTCGAGCCAATCATGCAATCGGTGCGCGACCTCAACAAGCTCGACGACGCCTGAGCACTTTTTCATCCGTTTGACAAAACGCCCCGCGGTCTGGTCAAAAGCATCAACAAAGATGCCGAAATGAACATTGGGGAAACAAACAATGAAACTCTACGATTCGATTGGGCCGAATCCGCGCATTGTCCGCATGTTCCTGGCGGAGAAGGGCATCGAAATCCCCAAGCAGACCGTCGACCTGCGCGGCGGCGAAAACCGGCAAGCAGAGCACCTGAAGCGCAATTCGCATGGCCAGATGCCGGCGCTTGAACTTGATGACGGCAACTATTTGTCGGAGATCACCGCGATCTGCGAATATCTCGAAGAGAAAAATCCGAAACCGCCGATGATCGGATCGACGCCGGAAGAGCGCGCCGAGTGCAGGATGTGGGCCCGGCGAGTCGACCTCAACATTTGCGAGCCGCTGGCGAACGGGTATCGCTTCGGCGAAGCCTTGAAATTCTTTCAGAACCGGATCCCCTGCGCGCCCGAAGCTTCTCCCGGCCTTAAAATGATCGCGGCGAACCGTCTTCAATGGCTCAACGGGCAGATGACGGGCAAGGAATTCCTGTGCGGGTCGCGCTTCACGCTGGCGGACATCCTGCTCTACTGCTGGATCGATTTCGGCGGCCAGGTCGGACAGCCGCTAGATGCCGCCAACACCAACATCGCCGCATGGTTCGGCCGGGTCGGGCAAAGGCCTTCGGTGAAGGCGTAGGCCACCGTTATTCCCTGATGTGCAATTGCATACGGGGAATGAGGACGGTCGGTTCAAGGCTAAAGACCGTCAAACCCGGGCCGCTGACGCCTCCCTGATCGCCTCCCAGACTTTCATCGGCGTCAGCGGCGTGTGGAGCGTCTTGATGCCGAGCTCGCTGAGTGCGTCCATCACGCCGTTGGCGATGCAGGGCGGGCCGCCGATGGCGCCGGATTCGCCGCAGCCCTTGGCGCCCAGGGGATTGGTGCGGCACGGCGCGGTTTCATCGAGCGTGACCTGGATCGGCGGAATATCGTCGGCGCGCGGCAGGCAGTAATCCTGATAGCTCGCGGTCAGCAGCTGCCCTTCGGGGTCGTAGGACACGCCCTCGTACAGCGCCTGGCCAATACCTTGCGCGACGCCGCCGTGAACCTGTCCCGTCACCAGCATCGGATTGACGGCGACGCCGACGTCGTCGACCGTGGTGTAGCGCACCACGCGACTGACACCGGTCTCCGGGTCGATCTCGACTTCGCAGATATGGGTGCCGTTCGGCCAGCTCGGCCCGTCCACTTCGCCTTCGCTGTCCACACTCAGGCGCGCGCCATGTTCTTTCTTCGCAATGTCGAACAAACCTATCCGCTTGTCGGTACCGACGACCGTGAGCAGGCCGTCGCGGTATTCGATGTCCTCCACCGACGCTTCGAGCATGTTCGACGCCTTCTCACGCGCCTTGGCGATCAGATCGTTGGCGGACACCGCCAAGGCCGTACCGCCGACGAACAGCGAGCGCGAACCGACGCTGCCGAAGCCGGTGGCCAAATCGGTGTCGCCCTGAACGATGTCGATCTGGTCCATGGGGATGCCGAGCGATTCCGAGACCATCTGCGTGTAGGTGGTCTGCAGTCCCTGCCCCATCGCCTGCGTGCCCGAATGCAGGATGACGCGCCCTTCCGCGGTGGCATGAAGGCTGACCTTTTCGGTATGCGCGCGCCCGCCGGTCCATTCGATGTAGCTGGTCAGGCCGCGTCCGTAGAGCAGACCTTTTTTCTTCGCCGCCTTCTTGCGCGCGGCAAAGCCATCCCAGTCCGCGAGTTTTGACGCGCGCTCCAGCATGTGTGCGAACGCGCCGCTGTCATAAACCTGGCCGACCGCGTTGGTGTAGGGCAACTGCGCGGGCTTGATGTAATTTACCTTTCGAATGGCGCGCGGATCGATCCCGATCTGCCGCGCCGCGGCATCCATCAGCCGCTCCACGATAAACACGCCCTCGGGGCGGCCCGCGCCGCGATAGGCGCCGACCGGCGCGGTGTTGGTCATCACAGCCTTGACCTCGTAATGCACCAGCGGGAGGTCGTACACGCCGCTCTGCACGAACGGCCCGAGCACCAGCGGAATGATGGTGCCGGCGCCGGTGAGATAGGCGCCGGTGCCGCCGACCGAGCGCACCCGATAGGCCTGCACCCGGCCCTTGGCGTCGAGCGCGAATTCGCCGGTCGATGTCAGATCGCGGCCATGGGTGCCGCCGACGAACTCGTCGGTGCGATCGCCGCGCCAGCGCACCTTGCGCCCCAACTTGACCGCGGCGTAAGCCACCATGCCGTCTTCCGGATAGAGGTTGGTCTTTTGACCGAAGCCGCCGCCGATATCGCCGACCAGCACGCGGACGCTTTCCTTTGGCCGCTTCAGCACGGCTTCGGCGAGAACATCGCGGGTCGAACCCGGGGTCTGCGACTGCACGTGCAGGATCAGCCGTCCGGATTTCTTGTCGACCTCGGCGATGGTTGAGCGCGGCTCCATTGCGGAGGGGATCAGCCGCTGGCTGACGAGATCGAGTGAGACCACATGCGCGGCCTTGGCGAATACAGCTTCGACTGCAGCCGCGTCGCCATAGCTCATCGCGGCTACGATGTTGTCGGGCGCTTCCGCCCACACCACGGGCGCGCCGGGCTTCGTGGCCTCGATGGGATCGACGACCGATGGCAGCACTTCATATTCAACCGAGATCGCTTCCGCCGCGGTCTGCGCTGCAACCCGCGATGTCGCCACCACGGCCGCGACCGCCTCGCCGGCAAAGCGTGCGATCTCGTGCGCGAGTAGCCGGCGCGACGGCACCGTCATCGGCGAGCCGTCCGGCCGCTTGAAAACCGACAGCGTCGGGATGCTGCCGATGTCGTCGGCGAGCAGATCGGCACCGGTGTAGACGGCTTCGACGCCCGGCATCTCTGAGGCGACCTTGGTGTCGATCGACAGGATTTTCGCATGCGCATGCGGCGAGCGCAGCACATGCAACCACAGCGCGCCATCTTCAGGCTTGTCGTCGATGAACTGTCCCATCCCGGTGAGAAGTCTCTGGTCTTCAAGACGCTTGACAGGCTGGCCCGCACCGAAGCGCATATTGCCGGGAAGAATATTCATCAGTTTGTCCTTCGGGTCTCTTGTTCGATTGGGCGGGTTTTAGCGGATTTCTGGCTCGAAACAACTCGCCCCGTCCGCCATTCCCC
>DASXJV010000293.1:0-5594 GCA_036497205.1 Bradyrhizobium sp. | reverse complement strand
CGAAGCCGCGATCCATTCCTTCTCGCGCTCCAGCGTGCGCTGATGCGCGGCTTCCTCGCGGCCTTCCTGCGCGAGCCGCTTTTGCTTCTGCGACAGCCAGGCGGTGTAATTGCCCTCGTAGGGAATGCCCTTGCCGCGGTCGAGTTCGAGAATCCATCCCGTAACGTTGTCGAGGAAATAGCGATCATGGGTGACGATCAGGATCGCGCCGGGATAGTTGCGTAAGTGGCCTTCCAGCCATGACACGGATTCGGCGTCGAGATGGTTGGTCGGCTCGTCCAGCAGCAGCAGGTCCGGCTGATCGAGCAGCAGCCTGCATAGCGCGACCCGACGGCGCTCCCCGCCGGAGAGCTTTGACACGTCCGACTCGTCGGGCGGACAACGCAGCGCGTCCATCGCCTGATCGACCTTGCTGTCGAGATCCCAGAGGCCGGCGGCCTCGATCTCGTCCTGCAATTTGGTCATCTCGTCGGCGGTCTCGTCGGAATAATTGACTGCCAGTTCGTTGTAGCGATCGAGGATCGCCTTCTGCTTGGCGACGCCCAGCATGACATTCTCACGCACGGTCTTGGTGGCGTCGAGCTGCGGCTCCTGCTCGAGGTAGCCGACCCGCGCGCCCTCGGCGACCCACGCCTCGCCGTTATATTCCTTGTCGAGGCCGGCCATGATCCGCAGCAGCGTCGATTTGCCGGAGCCGTTGACGCCGAGCACACCGATCTTGGCGTCGGGATAGAACGACAGATGGACGTTATCGAGCACCTTGCGGGTCGGGTAGGTCTTGGACAAACCCTGCATGAAATAGACGAACTGACGGGCCATCGCGATCCCTGAAACCGTTGCATTTGTGGAAATTTGCTGCCGCTGATGTAGCGGCGCGGCCTCCAAAGGGCAACCGCGCGCGAGCGTTTTCGATCCGTTCACCACGGATCATTACGGTATCGATACCATGCCTGGGCCAGATCATGACAATTGAAACCTTCTTTTAATAAATAAGGCCAAAACTGTCGATCAGCGCCTCAAAAGGGGTTTCTAACGCGGCACAAGCCGCGAGTAAAAACAGCGGTCCCGCGTCATGACGACCATCACGTCAGAGTCCCTTTCCTCCACGGCGAACAGCCGCGACGGGAGGTCGAGCTTTTTCGCCGAAATCAAGACATTTTGGCGCCAGTTCTTCGCCAGGACATTCAACCCCTACCGGCCCGAACTGCATTATATGCGCGGCCCGGGCCCCGCCTGGCGCGCCAAGCACGCGGCGTCCTCCACCTGCATTCCACCAGATCATTTCAGATATCCAGGCCGCGGGCGCATTTGAGGCCGCGGGCGCTTTTCGGGCCGCGGGCGCTTGCGCGCTTAAGCGTTGCGCGCGACCATGGCGTTTCCCGGACGGCGCATTTCCGCGCCGTCATCATCGCCACGAACGGACCTCCCCATGACGCGGCTGCGCTGTGCAATTCTCGATGACTATCTCAATCTGGCTGTGCGGGTCGCGGACTGGTCGCAAATCAGCGATCGCGCGGATGTCACTGTTTTCAACGAGCCCTTTGCTTCCACTGAGGCCGCCGCCAATGCGCTGAAAGATTTCGAGATCATCTGCGCGATGCGCGAGCGCACGCCGTTTCCACGTGCCCTGTTTGCGGCATTGCCCAAGCTGAAACTCCTGATCACCTCGGGCATGCGCAACGCCGCGATCGATCTGGAAGCCGCGAAAGACCATCAGGTGGTGCTGTGCGGAACGCAATGGGGCCGCGACCCCACCGCACCGCTGACCATGGGCCTGATCCTGGAGCTGACCCGCAATATCGGCCGCGAAAATGCGCGCATGCACGCCGGCGAACCCCTGCAAAAATTCGTCGGCATGGAGATCGAGAGCAAGACGTTGGGAGTAGTCGGGCTCGGCAAACTCGGAGCCAAGGTTTCGGGGCTGGCGAAAGCGTTCGGCATGAACGTGATCGCGTGGAGCCCGAATCTGACGCCGGAGCGATGCAAGGAGGTCGGCGTCGGCTACGCCAGCAAAGAGGAATTGTTCGCAACCGCCGACATCGTCACCGTCCATGTGGTGCTGAGCCAGCGCTCGCGGGGCCTGGTTGGACGCGAGGATCTGGCGCGCATGAAGCCGACCGGTTACCTCGTCAACACCGCGCGCGGGCCGATCGTCGACGAAGCAGCACTTCTGGAAACCCTGCAGCAGCGCAAGATCGCGGGCGCCGCAGTCGACGTGTTCTCGGTCGAGCCGCTGCCGGTCGATCATCCCTTCCGCAAACTCGACAATCTCGTGCTGACGCCGCATCTCGGCTACGTCACCGAGGAGAGTTTTCGCTCGCATTACACCCAGATGGTCGAAGGCATTGACGCGTGGTTCAAGGGCGAGGCGCTGCGAAGATTGGCCTAGCTGTCCGCGTGGTGCGCCGTCACCGCCATTCCTACGGGCGTTAGCGACGAGGCAATCCAGCCTCGCTTCGTCACCTTCTGGATTGCTTGGCTTGCGCTCGCAATAATGCGGGAACCGCGGCCTAGCGCACCGTCACCGGCGCGGGCAGCGGCGGCACCACGGTCGGCTGCGTGCCGGCCGGACCCGACATCTGCGCGGGCGCGGCACCGGCAGGTCCGGGCACCGGTTGCGCCGAGGCGGTTGTGGTTGACGCCGGCGGAGCGCCGCCGGGAAGCACGACCACGCGGGTGCCGACCTTGACGCGATCGAACAGGTCCGAGACATCCTCGTTCAGCATGCCGATGCAGCCCGACGAGACGAATTTGCCGATGGTCGAGGGCTGATTGGTGCCGTGGATGCGATAGACGGTGGAGCCAAGATACATCGCCCGCGCGCCCAGCGGATTGCCCGGGCCGCCGGCCATGAAGCGCGGCAGATAGGGCTGACGCTCGATCATCTCGGTCGGCGGATGCCAATCCGGCCATTCGGCCTTGCGCGAGATTTTCTGCACGCCGGTCCAGGTGAAGCCATCGCGGCCGACGCGAACGCCGTAGCGGATCGCGCGCCCGCCACCCAGCACGTAATACAGGTAGGTGTGCGGTGTATCGACGATCAGCGTTCCCGCTGGTTCTTTGGTGGGGAAAGTGACTTCCTGCCGGCGCAGGTTCGGAGCGAGTTGCGCGGGCCCGACCTCCGGCTGTTCATCCGGCGGCAGCGCGGACAGCACCGTCGGCTTGCCGTCGGCGCCCATGGGAGGCTCCGCCGATCCGGTGACGGCGCTCGGAGCCCCGATGGCCCCAGGCGGACGCAACGCGCGATTGTCTTCTCCCGGAACACGATTATCGCCGTTACCGCGGTCCGAATAGATCACCGGCGGCGGTCCATCGGGACGGCCATAACGCGGGTCATCGGGCGAAAGGATTGGACCGGTGGGCACGCCGCGGTCGGAATAAACCGGCCGCAGCCCGTCGGGGCGGCCATAACGCGGGTCGTCGGGCGAAAGGATCGGACCGGTGGGCACGCTGCGGTCGGAATAAACCGGTGGAGCGCCCGCGGGTCGGCCATAGCGCGGATCGTTCGGCGAAAGCACCGGGCCGGGCGGCGGCAGCGCGGTCGAACTCTGCGCGTTCGGCGCCTCGTCATCATCCAGAGCGTCGAAATCCGGCGCGCCCGGGGCGCGGCGATAGTCGGCGGGATAGCCGCCGGGCGGATAAGGCTGTGGCGCCGTCGAATAGACCGCACCGGGGGGTAACGGATAGCCCTGCGCCAACGCCAGCGAAGTTCCCGCCGCACTAGCCGCCACGGCAGCACAAATCGTCAGAATGCGTTTGTTCATCATCGCTCTTGTATAGTCCCCAAGCCGACACCGGACCGTTAACTGCAGATGCAGGAAGATAGCGGCGCATTCAAGACTAATCCGGCTAATTCACGCCAGATTCCGGCGTTCTGCGATGATCCGGGAGCGCCGTTGCATCGAAGCCTCACCGGTCAAAGAAGCGTTTCCGGGCCTTCATTCCACCCATTTGTAACAAACACCATGGATACGTTGCGGTATTCTCAAACCGCCTGATTCGCTGCGCGCTGGCAGTATCCGATGCGTCGCGAGCGCGACAGCTTCTGTGTGATAACCGCGTTCCCCGATCCTCAAGGGCCTTTCGCAAAAACCCCGCGAAGGCGGAACTCGCCTCTCCATGCTCCCCGGATTTCGTTTTCTCTTCGCCGCGATCGTGTTGTCGCTTTCGATACTGGTCTTCGGGCTCGGCGCAGCGGCGCTGCTGCGCGCGGCTCACGAGGAATTTGCCAGTACCCCATCCTGGCGTGCGGCCCCCGAAACGATGTTTGCGCAACAAAGCGAAGCCGCAAGACCGACGCTTACGATGCTGCGGGTAGATCCGCCGGCCGAGGAACTGAAGGCGCCGGATAGTGCCCCTGCAGTTGCGGCGCCAGCGGAGGATGCGGAGCCAGGGGAACAAGCGCCGATCACCTCGATGCCGGCTGAGTCTGAGAGGATCGCGGCGCTGAAGCCGGAGGATTCATCTCTGCTGGAGACCGTGAAGCCCGAAATCCCGGTCTCCGAAACTCCGGTACAAAGCGAAGCAGTCCCGGCTCAAGCCGATGCTCCCGCTCCCGCGGACCAAACAAAGATCGCGGCGTCAGAGCAAGTCTCGTCCTCGGGGCAAGTCTTGCCGCCGGCGCAGCTCTTGCCGCCGGCGAACGAAGCTGGTCCGACGACATTCGAACAACCGAGCGCACCGGCTTCGCCGGACGCCGAGTTAGCCTCAACGAAAATCGCCACACTGGGCGGCCCACCCGTCACCACCGAGGCGCAGCCGCCGGCAAACGCCGCCAGCGCAAAGCCTGACAAAAGCGTTATCAAGAAGCGCCGCCTGCAGGCGCGGCGGGCGGCGGAACGTCGCAGGATGGCGTTGCGCGCGCGGCTGGAAGCTCAGCAGCCGGCGAACCCGTTCGCTCAACCGGTGGCCGCTGATCGCAAGCGCTGAAGTTTCGCCGATCAGGCCGAACCGGTCGCAAGCGGCGGTCCGTCGGGCAGGCCCCATTCGGCCCACGAGCCATCATAAAGCGCGGTGCCGCGCACGCCCAGCCGATAAAGCGCCAGCGTCAAGACCAGCGCGGATACGCCGGAGCCGCAGGTCGTAACGATCGGCCTGGTCATATCGACGTTGGCATTCTTGAACGCCTGCCGCAGCTCTTCCAGCGGCTTCATCGCGCCGGTCGTTGCGTCGAACAACTCGCCATAGGGCACGTTGCGGCTACCCGGGATGTGACCGGCGCGACGGCCCGGCCACGGCTCTGCGACCGTGCCTTCGAAACGTGGACGCGGGCGCGCATCGACTAATTGCTCGGCGTGCGTTTCCAAATTGCCAAGCAATTGCTGCTTGCTGCGGACATAGTTGGAATCGAATTTGGCCTGGAATTTTCCGGGTTTCGGCGTGACTTCGCCGGAATGGGTGGGGCGGCCCTCGCGCAGCCATTTCTGCAAGCCGCCATCCAGCACCTTCACATTGCGATGGCCGAACGACAGAAACATCCACCACGCCCGGGGGGCTGCGACCCAGGCGCCGGAATCGTAAGCGACCACGGTGTCATCAGAGGAAATGCCGAGCGCCGATACGTCGCGCGCGAACTGCGCGGCGTCCGGATACAT
>DASXJV010000292.1:0-15694 GCA_036497205.1 Bradyrhizobium sp. | reverse complement strand
AGATCCGCAGCCAGCCAAGCAGCGCATCCGCTGTCGCCTGCGGCTGTTCAACTTGCGGAAGGTGACCGCAATGCGGGATGATCGTGAGTTTCGCGCCGGGGATGCCATCTGCCATCTCCACCGAAAGCGAATTCGGGATGGTGTTGTCCTCGTCGCCGGTCAGGACCAACGTCGGACACCTGATGAAGGCCAGCGTCGGCCGCGAGTCCGGCCGGCCCATGACCGCGATTAGCTGCCGCACGAAAGCCTCCGGGCCGACATCATCGGCAATTTCGCGGACGAGCTTGCGCAACGCCGCATCGTCGCGCCGCGATGGATGGACGAAGCCGGGATACATGGCGTCGATTCCGTTGCTGAAGCCACCAGCTTCAACTCCTGCAATCAGACCCCGGCGGCGCTCCGCCGCCTCCGGCGTTTCCCCGCGCGCCTGGGTGTTAAGCAGCGCCAGTTTTGCCACCCGGTCCGGCGCCTGGCGCATGATCTCGAACGCGACATAGCCGCCCATCGAATGGCCGGCCAGCGCGAAGCGGGGCGGCGCCTCGGCCAAAATCCTGCGCGCGATCACGCCGATATTGTTGTCGCGGATGTGGTTCGCCACGGTCACCGGCCCGAACCGCCATAACGCCGGGACTACCGGCGCGAAGATCCGCGGCGAGCCGCCAAGACCCGGAACGAGCAAAATCGGCATCGTATTGTCCATGCCCGTCTCCAGATCGGCGGAATTTGATGAAAATCAGCTGATAGCGGCAAGCCACAGATTAGAAGCCCAGCGCCGCCTGTCAAATATGCGCAAACCGCATGTGAATCCGCGCCTTCCGGCTTTGACGCCAGAGCATGCGCAGACTATGTAATGCGCTCATGACAACAACAGAGAACGCCTCAGCCTGGCCGGACCTCGTTCCGACCGCGCTCCTCGTGCTTGCCGATGGCACCGTGCTGGAAGGCTTTGGCCTCGGCGCGGAAGGCCATGCGGTCGGCGAAGTCTGCTTCAACACCGCGATGACCGGCTATGAGGAGATTCTCACCGATCCCTCCTATGCCGGGCAGCTCATTACCTTCACCTTTCCGCATATCGGCAACGTCGGCACCAACGACGAGGACATCGAAACGGTGAATATGGCGGCGACGCCGGGCGCGCGCGGCGTAATCCTGCGCGCCGCGATCACCGACCCGTCGAACTACCGCGCCTCACGGCATCTCGATCAATGGTTGAAGGCGCGCGGCATCATCGGCCTTTCCGGCATCGATACCCGCGCGCTGACCGCGCTGATCCGCAGCAAGGGCATGCCCAATGCCGTCATCGCACACGCCAGGAACGGCCAGTTCGATCTGCACGGGCTGAAGGAAGAAGCGCGCGAATGGCCCGGCCTCGAAGGCATGGACCTGGTGCCGATGGTGACCTCAGGCCAGCGCTTCACCTGGGACGAAACGCCGTGGGCGTGGGAAAAAGGGTTTGGCCGGCAAACCAAGCCCGAGTTCAACGTCGTCGCCATCGATTACGGCATCAAGCGCAACATCCTGCGGCTGCTGGCCGGCGAAGGCTGCAAGGTCACGGTTGTCCCGGCGACCACATCAGCCGAAGATATCCTGGAGATGAAGCCCGACGGCGTGTTTCTGTCGAACGGACCCGGCGACCCTGCAGAAACCGGCAAATATGCGGTGCCGGTGATCCAGAAGGTCATCTCATCGGGAACGCCGACGTTTGGTATCTGTCTGGGCCACCAGATGCTGGGTATAGCGGTCGGCGCCAAAACCAAAAAGATGCATCAGGGCCATCACGGCGCCAATCATCCGGTCAAGGACGAGACCACCGGCAAGGTAGAAATCACCTCGATGAATCACGGCTTCGCGGTCGACCAGGCCACACTCCCCAAGGGCGCGACGCAAACCCATGTCTCGCTGTTCGACGGCTCCAATTGCGGCATTCAGCTCGACGGCAAGCCGGTATTCTCGGTGCAGTATCACCCGGAGGCCTCGCCCGGCCCGCGCGACTCGCATTATCTGTTCAAGCGGTTTGCGGATTTGATGCGGGCGAAGAAAGGGGCGTAAGCGCGCGACTCCTCGCATGACCGACAGCTCAACCCCGAAGATCGAATATGGCGTGACGCCGCTGTCCGTGATGGCGTCGATGTCCGGGCTCGACTTCGTGCGTGCGATCTTTGCGCGAAAGCTGCCGGAGCCGCCGATCATGGAGCCGGTCGAACCGTTCGACTGCACGGCAGAGACAGGCCATGTGGTGATCCACAGCGTGCCCGGCATGCGGCACTACAACCCGATCGGCTCGGTGCATGGCGGCTACGCCGCTATTCTGCTGGATTCCGCGATGGGGCTGGCGGTGCAGACCACGCTGCCGGCCGGCACCGGCTACACCACGCTGGAGTTCAAGATCAGCTTCATCAAGGGCATGACCAAGGATACCGGAACGGTCCGCACCGAAGGCCGCACGCTGAATGTCGGCCGCCGCACCGCTACCGCCGAAGCGCGCATCACCGACGCCAAGGGCCGCCTGCTGGCGCATGCCACCACGACCTGCCTGGTTTTCGAAATCCCGATGGAATCTTTGAAGGGAACGTGAACCAAGGACCGCTGTTAATTCGGCGCAACATGCGCGCGGGAGAATGATCATGTCGGTTGTCAGCGAGGACATCGAGCCGCTCACCTTCATCTTCGAGGACGACGGCCTCGTGCCGAACAATCCGTTGCCGTTTCTGGTCTACAAGCAGGCGATTTCAGTCGATAACGACCATCCCGAGAAAACCATCGAGGGACTGTTCGGCGCCAATGGCTGGGGCGATATGTGGCGCAACGGCGTCTACGATTATCTGCACTACCATGCGACGGTTCACGAAGCGCTCGGCATCGCGCGCGGCCGCGCGCGGGTCCGGTTCGGCGGCGACCACGGCAAGGAAATCGAGATTGCAGCGGGAGATGTTGCTATCCTCCCCGCAGGCACCGGACATCAATGCCTTTCCGCGAGCAAAGATTTTTGCGTGATCGGCGCCTATCCGCCGGGACCCAAGATGCACGTCACGCTGCCGACGCCTGAAAATCATCGCAAGGCGCTGAAGACCATTCCAGAGGTCAAGCTGCCGAAGACCGACCCGGTGTTGGGAGCGGAAGGGCCGCTTGTAAGGCTATGGAAATCCTAGAGGCCGTAGGTCGGCGAGCGAAGCGTGCCCACCACCTTCGTAGATGCTCTCGATGTTGGGCACGGCGCGAAGTGCGCCTTGTCCACCCTTCGGCTCTGCCGCTCCCTACGCCTCGTTGCTGCCTTCCTGGCGGCTGGCTTCGAACAGGAACCAGGTGCGGCGCTCGGTTTCGTCAATGAAGGTTTCGAGCAATGAGGCGGTGCCGGAATCTTCATGATCGTCGCAGAGCTTGCGGGCTTTGCGCATCGCAGCCGCGACGTGCTTGTTGTCTTCCATCAGCTCGCGCAGCATCTCGCGCGGCGGCACGTAGTCCTCATTGTTGTCCTTGATGGTCTGCAATTTGCTGACCTGCCCGATCGAGCGCAGCGTGATTCCGCCCAGCTTGCGCACGCGTTCGGCGAGCTGATCGGTGGTCGCGAAAATCGCGTCGGACTGCTCGTCGAGCATCAGATGATAGTCGTGGAAATGCCGGCCGCTGACGTGCCAATGGAAATTCTTGGTTTTCACATAAAGCGCGAAGGCGTCGGCGAGCAGCGTGTTGAGCGACGCCGAAATCTTTTCCACCGCGGCATCCGGCAGATCGGTCGGCGTATCGAGATCAGGGGAGATTTTGTCGGGCTTGGCTTTGCTCACGATGCGCCTCCTGTTAGGACCGGACATTCACGGCAATGGACACTGATCGCCGGACACCCTAAACGCATCACGTGCGCACCGGTTCCGTAGCCGGAACCCCGTTTTGCGGGAAATCTGAGACCATGGAAGACTGGATCGATTATTACGATTCCACGCATACGATTTATGCGAGCAAGCTGCACCGCGATGTGCACTTCCAGGCCGTCGCCAAGGATATTATTGGCTACATCTCCTCGCCCGACGCGGTGGTATTGGATTATGCATGCGGCGAAGCATTATCCGCAGCGCGCGTCGCGGAGGCCTGCGGCAAGCTTTATCTGGCGGAGCCCGCGCCGGGCGTTCGCGGCCGGTTGATCGCGCGCTTTGCCCCGAACACCAAGATCAGGGTGCGTTCGCTGGATGATCTGCGGAACATGGAGGAGAAGTCGGTCGATCTCGTCGTGATGAATTCGGTGGCCCAATACATGACGCCGGGCGAACTCGATTCTGCCTTGGCGGTCATCCGCCGGCTTTTGAAACCGGGCGGCCGTCTGGTCTTGGGCGATATTCTGCATCCGGAAGTCGGCATGATCAGGGACGTGATCGCGCTGCTGCGCTTCGCGCTGACCCACGGTTTTCTGCGAGACGCCCTGATCGGACTGATCAGCACCGCGCTATCAGACTACCGGCAATTGCGCTCACGCGTCGGCCTGCAGCGTTACCGCGAATCCGAGATGATTGCGAAGCTTGCGGCGGCCGGATTTACCGCCTCGCGCGCGCATTTCAATGTCGGGCACAACCCGTGGCGGATGACGTTCGTCGCGCGGCCCGCATTCTGATTTTGTCATCAGAGGTTAGGGTTAATCAGGGCCAGGGCGTGGTTCGCCGCGGCGTGATCGGCGATCATTGGCGCGGCCCGGTGGCGGAAAGCGTCGACGCGCGAGCAGTGCAATGCTCTTTATCCTGGCTCGAATCCAGGCCGGGCCTCCAGTTGCCGCGACACCGCTCTCCCGGCGCTTAAACGGTCCAAAATGTCGGTTGATGGGGCCTCTGAGACCCTTTCGCGGTTGCGGAATCTGGTCTAAAGACCACCCGCGCGCGAGGGCGACCTGGCGCCAGCGCATGATCCGCCAAAGTGTAGGCGGCTTGGCGAAAGGATCATGCGCTCATATATGAATTGAGAGCGCGATCGGACGCTGATCGCGCTCTTGGCTCAAGGGACGCGCGGCATGCGCGCCCTTTTTTTGTGCCCAATTCCCTGCCCGTGAGACTTGATGCCCAAAAGAACCGACATCTCCACCATCCTGATCATCGGCGCCGGTCCCATCGTGATCGGCCAGGCCTGCGAATTCGATTATTCGGGCACCCAGGCGGTCAAGACGCTGAAGGACGAGGGCTACCGCATCGTTCTCGTCAATTCCAATCCGGCGACGATCATGACGGACCCGGAACTGGCGGATGCGACCTATATCGAGCCGATCACACCGGAGATCGTCGCCAAGATCATCGAGAAGGAGCGCCATGTCGTTCCCGGCGGCTTCGCGCTGCTGCCCACCATGGGCGGACAGACCGCGCTGAATTGCGCGCTGTCGCTGCGCAGGCAGGGCACGCTGGCGAAGTTCGACGTCGAGATGATCGGCGCTACCGCTGATGCCATCGACAAGGCCGAGGATCGCGGCCGCTTCCGCGAAGCCATGACCCGGATCGGCCTGGAAACGCCGCGCTCGGTGCAGATCAAGAATTTGCCGGACGCGCTGCGTGCGCTCGACGACATCGGTCTGCCAGCGATTATCCGGCCGTCCTTCACCATGGGCGGCACCGGCGGCGGCATCGCCTACACCAAGGCCGAGTTCATCGAGATCGTCGAGCGCGGCATCGACGCTTCCCCCACCGACGAAGTCCTGATCGAGGAATCGGTGCTTGGCTGGAAAGAGTTCGAGATGGAGGTGGTGCGCGACAAAAAAGACAATTGCATCATCATCTGCTCGATCGAGAACCTCGATCCGATGGGTGTACATACCGGTGATTCCATCACCGTGGCGCCGGCGCTGACGCTGACCGACAAGGAATACCAGATCATGCGCGACGCCTCGCTGGCGGTGCTGCGCGAGATCGGAGTCGAGACCGGCGGCTCCAATGTGCAGTTCGGCGTCAATCCCGCCGATGGGCGCATGGTCGTGATCGAGATGAATCCGCGGGTGTCGCGCTCCTCGGCGCTGGCCTCGAAGGCCACCGGCTTTCCGATCGCCAAGGTCGCCGCCAAGCTTGCCGTGGGCTACACGCTCGACGAAATCGCCAACGACATCACCGGCGGCGCAACCCCTGCCTCATTCGAGCCGACCATCGATTATGTCGTCACCAAAATTCCGCGCTGTGCGTTCGAGAAGTTTCCCGGCGCCTCGACCACGCTGACCACCTCGATGAAGTCGGTCGGCGAAGTGATGGCGATCGGCCGCACCTTTCAGGAGAGCCTGCAAAAGGCGCTGCGCGGTCTCGAGACCGGGCTGACCGGTCTCGATGAAATCGAGATCGAAGGCCTCGGCCGCAGCGACGACAAGAATGCCATCCGCGCCGCGCTGGGCACGCCGACGCCGGATCGGCTCTTGCAGGTCGCGCAGGCGATGCGGCTCGGCTGGACCGATAATGAGATCTTCACCTCCTGCAAGATCGATCCGTGGTTTCTGGCGGAAATGCGCGGCATCGTCGAGATGGAGAGCAAGATCAAGAAAAGCGGCCTGCCCGCGAATGCATTCGGCATACGAACCCTGAAAGCGATGGGCTTTTCAGACGCGCGGCTTGCGGTACTGGCCGAAACCACCGAGGCCGAAGTGACGGCACGGCGCCACGCGCTGGGGGTTCGCCCGGTATTCAAGCGCATCGACACCTGCGCAGCCGAGTTCGCCTCGCCCACCGCTTACATGTATTCGACCTATGAATCGCCGTTTGCGGGTGCGCCGGCGGATGAGAGCGCACCCTCCGACAAGCGCAAGGTCATCATTCTTGGCGGCGGACCCAACCGGATCGGCCAAGGCATCGAATTCGACTATTGTTGCTGCCATGCCTGCTTCGCGCTGCACGACGCCGGCTATGAAACCATCATGATCAACTGCAATCCGGAAACGGTATCGACCGACTACGACACCGCCGATAGATTGTACTTCGAGCCGCTCACTGCCGAAGACGTGCTGGAAATCATCGATACCGAAAAGCAGAACGGCACTCTGCACGGCGTGATCGTGCAGTTCGGCGGCCAGACGCCGCTCAAGCTCGCCCGCGCGCTGGAAGCGGCCAATGTACCGATCCTCGGCACCTCGCCCGACGCCATCGACCTTGCTGAAGACCGCGACCGCTTCAAGCGCGTGCTCGACAAGCTGCGGCTGAAGCAGCCGAAAAACGGCATTGCCTATTCGGTCGAGCAGGCGCGGCTGGTGGCCGCGGATCTCGGGCTGCCGCTGGTGGTGCGTCCGTCCTATGTGCTCGGCGGCCGCGCGATGCAGATCATCCGCGAGGAAACCCAGCTCAGCGACTACCTGCTCGACACATTGCCGGAGCTGGTGCCCGCCGACGTCAAGGCGCGCTATCCGAACGACAAGACCGGGCAGATCAATACCGTGCTCGGCAAGAATCCGCTGCTGTTCGATCGCTACCTGTCCGACGCCATCGAGATCGACGTCGACTGCCTGAGCGACGGCAAGGACACCTTCATCGTCGGCATCATGGAGCATATCGAGGAAGCCGGCATTCACTCCGGCGACTCCGCCTGCTCGCTGCCGCCGCGTTCGCTCGATGCCCAGATGATTTCCGAACTGGAGCGGCAAACCCGCGAAATGGCGCTTGGCCTCGACGTGGTCGGACTGATGAATGTGCAATACGCCATCAAGGACGGCGACATCTACGTCCTCGAAGTCAATCCGCGGGCGTCGCGCACGGTGCCGTTCGTCGCCAAGGTGATCGGCATGCCCGTGGCGAAGATCGCCGCCAGGCTGATGGCAGGCGAGAAGCTTGCGGACTTCAATTTGAAGAAGCGCAGGCTCGACCATGTCGGCGTCAAGGAATCGGTGTTCCCGTTTGCCCGCTTCCCCGGCGTCGATACCGTGCTTGGTCCGGAGATGCGATCGACCGGCGAGGTGATGGGGATTGACCGCTCGTTCGAAGTGGCGTTTGCCAAGAGCCAGCTCGGCGGCGGCACCCGCGTGCCGCGCAAGGGCACGGTGTTCGTTTCCGTCCGCGAGATCGACAAGACCCGGATCGCGGACGCGGTGCGGCTGCTATTCTCGCTTGGCTTCAAGGTGATGGCGACCTCGGGCACACAGCGTTTCCTCACCGACAGCGGCGTACCGACCGAAAAGGTGAACAAGGTGCTGGAGGGGCGGCCGCATATCGTCGACGCCATCACGAATGGCGAGATCCAGCTGGTCTTTAACACCACGGAAGGGCCGCAGGCGCTGGCCGACAGCCGCTCGTTGCGACGTGCTGCCCTCTTGCATAAAGTGCCATATTACACCACTCTTTCGGGTGCCGTGGCAGCCGCGCAGGGCATCCGCGCCTATCTGGGCGGGGACCTTGAGGTCCGCACGTTGCAGAGTTATTTTTCCGAAACCTGATCATTTGCCGGGCTTTGCGCCCGGTAAATGATGGGCAGTGAAGCCCTTGTGACTGGAACTCGCCAGTCATGAGGGTGTTCTGTTTCGGCGTTTGTGCGAGCCGCGGATTTGGTCCGCATGAAGTTGAAGGACGAAGACGGATGATGGAAAAGGTTCCAATGACCGCCGGTGGCTACGCCGCCCTTGAGGTCGAATTGAAGCAGCGCCAGTCGGTGGAGCGTCCGCGCATCATCGAGCATATCGCCGAGGCGCGCTCGCATGGCGACCTTTCGGAGAACGCGGAGTATCACGCCGCGAAGGAAGAGCAGTCGCACAACGAAGGCCGCATCGCCGAGTTGGAGGACAAGCTTGCGCGCGCCGATATTATCGACATCAGCAAGCTCTCCGGCGACACCATCAAGTTCGGCGCCACCGTCACGCTCATCGACGAGGACACCGACAAGAAGGCGGTGTGGCAGATCGTCGGCGAACCGGAAGCCGACGCCAAGAAGGGCCGCATCTCCATCACCTCGCCGCTGGCGCGAGCCCTGATCGGCAAGAAGAAGGGTGCGTCAGTGGAAGTCGTCGCCCCCGGCGGCGCCAAGGCCTACGAGATCACCAAGGTCGAGTGGCGCTAACTAGTCTGGACGACGCGAAGCGTTTTGGAATTGAAGTGCCACACCTCATCGAAAAGAGCCGCGCTGACTGCGCGGCTTTTTGCTGCGCTGCGAATGCGATGCATCCATCGATCTCGGGCCGGGAATACTTCACACTTTAGAGTGTTTCCACTACACGACAATGACCGATGACGTGCCTCGCGAAAATGCTAAGCTTGACGTGTCAAACAGGGGGATATGACGTGGACCAAACCTTCGCCAGATATCAGCCGGCGGCTCTCAGCCTATTTCGTTTAATTACCGGCTTGCTGCTATTTCAGTATGGCATTGCCAAGCTCTTCAAATATCCGGCGCTGCCGTATTTTGCGGAGCTTCCGCCCCTGATCGCAGCCGCTGGCGCGTTGGAGCTGGTGGGCGGCGGCTTACTCCTGCTGGGACTGTTCACGCGTCCGGTGGCCTTTATCCTCGCGGGCGAAATGGCGTTTGCCTATTTCATAGGTCACATGTTCAAGAACGGCGTCGGCGCGCCGATATTTCATCCACTCCTCAACGGTGGAACCGCAGCTATTTTGTTCTGTTTCGCTTGTCTCTATCTGGCCACGGCCGGCGGCGGCCCATACAGCCTGGACGCTATGATGCGAGGCAAGCGTTGACGGTGCCGTCGTCATTTCGAACCAAACGGTCGTGCGAATGCGCGCCCGATAACAGGCTCCGCGAACCAATCCAGAGCGATTGAGCGAGCTGGATTGGTTCGGGTCGGCGCCTAAACGCCGGTACCAACTCGCAATGACAACAATGCGATAAGGCCGTCAGCCCGAAACCTTCAAATCGAGCGGCACCGCGGCTTCGTATTTAGAGTTGTGGAGCACTAACGATGTCCTGACATTGCGCACATGGGGCGCCGCCGTCAGATGGGTGACGAAATCCTGAAACGTCGCCATATCGCGCGCCACGCATTTCAGAATGAAGTCGACCTCACCCGACAACATCCAGCACTCCCGCACCAGCGGCTCGGCGCGCACGAAATCCTCGAACGCGCGCAAGTCCGCGTCGGCCTGACTGGACAGATGTACCGACGCGAACACCGTGACGTCAAAACCGAGCCGGCGCGGATCCAACAGTCCGCGGTAACCCTGGATATAGCCGGCTTCCTCGAGCGTTCGCACTCGGCGCAGGCAGGGCGGAGGAGAAATGCCGACGCGTTTGGCCAGTTCAACGTTGGTGATTCGGCCGTCGGCCTGGATTTCGCTGAGGATTTTAAGGTCGATTTCGTCAAGATTCTTCGACACGCGGGTCCAGGTCCTGGGGCTGAATTTGCTGGCGGGTGGTAGCGGCAAACAGTCTTAGCGCAGCTAGCGAGCCCTGCGCAATTTTATTGCGCGTGCGCCGCGCCATTTTTCCGGATCGGAGGGGGAAAATTCGCCCATATGGATTGCAATTCTTGCATAGCTTGCCAGATATCCTAGACTTGGATTTGACACTTTCGGCGCTCTCGCGATGCCTTTGTGGGTGCATTCCGCTCAAGCGCTGACCAAATTCCCTCAAGAGAGCGATCCTTCTGATGTCTGCCCCCATCCACGTCAAGGTCGTGATCATCGGTTCCGGCCCGGCCGGTTACACCGCCGCGATCTATGCCGCGCGCGCCATGCTTGAACCCGTGCTGATCCAGGGCATCCAGCCCGGCGGCCAGCTCACCATCACTACCGACGTGGAAAACTATCCAGGTTTTGCTGAAGTCATCCAGGGCCCGTGGCTGATGGAGCAGATGGAAAAACAGGCCGCCCATGTCGGCACCAAAATCGTTACCGATCTCGTCACCAGACTTGAGCTCACGCGGCGGCCGTTCCGGCTGACCTGCGACAGCGGCGACGTCTATCTGGCCGAAACGGTCATTCTGGCCACCGGCGCGCAAGCGCGCTGGCTCGGCACGCCGTCGGAAGAAAAATTCAAGGGTTTTGGCGTGTCGGCGTGCGCGACCTGCGACGGATTTTTCTATCGCGGCAAGGAGGTCATCGTGGTTGGCGGCGGCAACACCGCGGTCGAGGAGGCGCTGTTTCTCACCAATTTCGCCTCGCAGGTGACCATCGTGCATCGCCGCGACCATTTCCGCGCCGAACGCATCCTGCAGGACCGCCTGTTCAAGAATCCCAAGATCAGGGTAGTCTGGGACAGCGTCCTCGACGAAATCTGCGGCACCGAGAACCCAAGCAAGGTCACCCATGTCCGCTTGAAGAATGTCAGAACCGGCGCGCTGACCGAACTGCCGGCGGACGGCGTCTTTATCGCAATCGGCCACGCGCCCGCGACGGAACTGATCGTCGGCCAGATCAAGCTGAAACCGTCGGGCTATGTCGAAGTGGCGCCGAACTCGACCGCGACCTCGGTGCCCGGCGTATTCGCCGCCGGCGACGTCGCCGATGAAACCTACCGGCAGGCCGTCACGGCCGCGGGCCTTGGCTGCATGGCCGCTCTCGAAGCCGAACGCTTTCTGGCTATGCGCGCGAACGAACGCGCGGCGGCGGAATAATCATGGCACGAACCCGCGACGGATTTACCGATATGGATTGGGACAAGCTGAAGGTATTTCACGCGGCGGCGGAAGCTGGCAGCTTCACGCATGCCGGCGAGCAGCTTGGACTGTCGCAATCGGCCGTTTCGCGGCAGGTCAGCGCGCTGGAGCAGGAGCTTTCGGTATCGCTGTTCCATCGCCATGCGCGCGGTCTCATTCTCACCGAGCAGGGCGACTTATTGTTTCGCACCGCGCATGACGTGTTCATGCAGTTGCAGGCGGCGCGCGCGAAACTCACCGACAGCCGCGAGCGGCCGAGCGGCGACCTCAAGATCACGACCACCCCCGGCGTCGGGATCAACTGGCTGATTCCGCGGCTCGGCGAATTCACCGCGCTTTATCCGGAGATCCGGATTTCCCTGATTGTCACCGACGAGGAGCTTGACCTCTCGATGCGCGAGGCGGACGTCGCGATCCGCACCCGCAAGCCGACGCAGCCGGACCTGATCCAGCGCAAGCTGTTCGCGATGGGCTTCCATGCCTATTGTTCCCCGGAATATATCAAGCACTTCGGTACGCCGCGCACCCTCGACGAGCTCGATACGCATCGCATCATCATGCTGAGCGACGGACAGGTCGCGCCGCATCTGCAGAACCGCAACTGGCTGATCGAGGCCGGCCGCAATGGCTCCGGTCCACGCGAGGCGTATTTCAAGGTCAATAACATCCTCGGCCTTGTACGTGCATGCCAACAGGGTCTCGGTATTGCGGCGCTGCCGGATTATCTGGTCGAGGAAAATCACCGTCTGGTGCAACTGTTCGGCGAATCGGACTCGATCCAGCTCGATACCTATTTCGTCTATCCCGAAGAGCTGAAGACCGTAGCGCGGGTGCAGGTGTTCCGTGACTTTGTGGTGAGCAAGGCGCAGCGCTGGCCGTCGTAATCTTTTTGCTCTCTTCAGAAGTTATCTTCTGCCTTCGCTGTGGCTCTTCAAGAGAACCTCTTAACCAAACCACGCCGGAATTTTAGTTTTCTTGTCTATCGTCCTTTCCAATCCGTGGTTCGCTAAGGGCGACGCGGCGAACTCCGGACTCAGGACACTACCAGCCCGCGATCTCCGCATGACTGACATGCGGCGCGGATGGTTGCTGCAAGGCGCCAACGCGGACCATAATGTTTGTACGCTGAGCGTTCGCGTTGCACATTTGTCCCCCTCCTCCAGTGGCGCGAGAGTTCAGTAATCCCTCTTGGAAGGTGATTGTGTCGGCCTCACGTGGCCAATACCTTAAGCCGGGCTCGTTCGAGCCCGGCTTTTTTTCGTGAAGCGTGCGACAGCCTGCACGTAGTTCCCGCTCGTTGACAGATTTAGTGTCGCCAATCCTCATCGGCGAATGATTACGAGTCGGTGCATCGCAGCGCTCTCGAAAACACCTCTCCCGGGTGGCGTGACGAACGTCGCGCTAGAGCATGATCCGGAAAAGTGGAAACGGGTTTTCCGAAAAGATCATGCTCAGACAACAAGGTAACGCTACAGTCTGATTCAACTCAGTTGAATCCAAACTCTGCCGGGCCGCAGTTCGATTTGGTTAAGGCGTGGTGTGGTGGCCGTTTAAAATTCGAACGATGCGGCGGCCGTGTCTTTGAAATTTGAGGCTTATTGAAGCTCCTCAACAAAGAGCACGGGGGAACAATGACCACTCAAAGCATTCAAAATGCCCGTTATCCGACTCCGAGCAATCCCAGCGAGTGCAAGATCTTCTTCTGGTATCGTCATTCGGCCCTGTGGACAGCGCTGCTCGGGCTGACGGCGGTGCCGGTCTTCCGCCTGCTGATGGGAGGCTGACGTAACAGCAGGGGCTTGCCATCGTTAATTCCCGGTAGCAGCTGTGGTCAAATGCGAGCGAAATTACGACCGGCTTTTTAAAATTCGGCGCCTATCAATATCTCCGCGAGAACAGGAACGCGGGGCGTCGTGAATACTCAGAACAATCCATTCGCTGAACAACAGGGTTTTACTACCGAGGACGTTCTTTGGGCCTTCGGCATTTGGTCGGTAATCCTGGGCCTGTCGCCGGTGGTCGTCTTCTACGTGCTGATGGTCGCCTAATTCAATCGCTTTCATCCTCCCTGCAGGGAAGGTTAAACCGACATCAGAAAAACGCGCGGAGCCCGCGCGTTCTTTGTCAGCCTGGCAGGGCGGCGAAACTACGCCGCCTGCTTGTGCATCGTGCCGGTCCCAGTCGCATTGCCACGGATTGCCTTCACCGAGCGTTCGATCGCAGCCCAAAGCCGGCTGATTTCCGCCGCCGCGCGGCCTTCGGCATAATATTCCCGCGCGCCTTCGCCATGACTGAGCGCCATCAAAAGATCGGCGCGGTTGGTGATTTGGCCGCCCCATACCGGCGCCCGGAACTTGGTCAGCGATTCACGAGCAATCGTAACGATCGGGCTCTCCGCTTCGTCCCTGCGTGCCGGCGCGCCGTTGAGCACAACCGCATAAGGCTTGCGCGCGGTGCGGCAGGACTGAATCGTTTCCTGCACAGCGTTGACGTCGAATACCCCCGGCCGCGCCGGAATAATCACCATCGTGGCATTCTTGATGGCATCTTCCACGACGGCCGACATGTTCGGCGGCGTATCGATGAATACCCATTCAATGCCGTCGCGCTTGGCGGCGTTGACGATCCCGCTGACGGAATTGACAGCGGTTTTGATCGCCGGCTCATTGGTGCCGCGCAGCTTGTGCCAGAGAGTGAGCGACCCCTGCGGATCGGCATCGATAAGCAGACACGGCTTTGTTGCTTTATGGACATGGGCGGCGAGGTGAGCAGCCAGGGTACTTTTTCCCGAGCCACCTTTACGCGATGCGAAAACAATGACGTTCATCCCTTAGCCTCCAGATTGACCTCAGAAGGCGAAAATGAATCAGCACGCTGATTCGTGAAAGAAAAATCTACTGCTAATTGTGGCGAAGCTCTTGATTAATCGCGGCGTTGGCTTTTGAGTCACACCATGCGCCGCAGCAGAGCCGAAAAATCGGATCGCACGCGCGTTTGATGGAGTCACTGCACGCTTTTTGCTCGCTGACGCTCGATCCACTTGCGCTCGACCCAGCCGAGCATCTGCGCCGTCGGCTTTTGCAGCATCGGCACGTCTTGCGCGACCAAAAGGAGTCCGAGTGGAAGCATCCACAGTCCAAGCACCGGTAAAAAGCTGAAAATGCCTCCTGCGATCAGCAGAATGGCAAGCGGAATCCGGACGAGCCGAGAAGACGGCTTGCGTAGCCACCCGACAAATCGGGCTAGCCGCGGCGGCAGCCTGCCTTCAAACCAGGCAAAATGCCGGTCCAAGTTCATTTTGTCATGTTCGCTCACTGAATCTCTCCTCTCGCTGAGGGAGATGTTGATGGGCGGCGCTGCCGCAAGGCGTCAGGTTGTCGCGCGAGCGGGGCTTGAAACAGCGATTGGCTCGAAATTGCCGATGTGCAATTGCACATTGAGGGCGCCCGTTAGCGCGAACCCACAATCCGCGGTGATCATCTCGGGATTCCGGGTTCAGCCCTGAGGGCTGCTGATGTTTTCGCGGGTAAGTGGCCGCACTGCTTTAACACCTGTTCCAGTGGCCTCGGCAGGTCAGCAATAAAAGCCGTGCCGCAATCAGGTCGCGCCTAATTTGCCGATTCCTTCGGTTTGCGCGGCTTGGCGCTGACAGGCTTTCGCGAAGATGCCGGCTTGATGCTGAGAGGTTTCCCCGCGGCCACCGGTGTGACCGCGGCCTCGGGCTCGGGTTTGAAGAACGCGCCGCAGCCGGGACTGAGCTGCGATTTGTTCCTGATCATGCAGACCGTGACGCGGTCGACATCCGGAATGTCCGCGCTGCAAAGGCGAAACGCATCGTTGGTGCAGGCCTGCTCCTGCTCGGGGGTATAGGCCTCCCCCACCGTCGGCAGCATCGAAAATGAGAGCGCCGTTGCGAGCATCAAGCTGCGCTGGAACTTCCTGGATCGGACAGCAAACATGAATCCCCCGAAGCGTTGCTTTTGCGAATTGTGCGTGAACGAGGGGGGATTAGCAAGGAGGGCAGATCGTCTCAGCCTGTCTTGGAATGGCGCAGCGCCCTTAGGGGTAAACAGGTGGGCAACGCGGACGCAGTGGCAAAGATCAAGGCCAACGCAACTTCAAAAAGTTCTGCTAAAGCCGCTGCTGCTCGGCTACACGCGGCTG
>DASXJV010000291.1:0-11189 GCA_036497205.1 Bradyrhizobium sp. | reverse complement strand
CGTGATGTATATCACATTGAACGATCCGGAGCGCATCTAGGTTTTCAAATCGGACTTCGGCCTGCTCAGGTGGCATCCGGCGTCTGGGTTTTCGCTGCGCCGATGCTGCGCAACCCATCTCAATTCGGGCCGTTGGTCCCGACATGCAAATTGGAACATCGCCGTGACCACATTTAGTAAAACGCCGCTTCTCGACACGATCCGCACCCCGGCCGATCTGCGCCGGCTCAAGGTGGACCAAATCCGCCAAGTCGCCGATGAGCTGCGTCAGGAAACCATCGACGCCGTCTCGGTCACGGGCGGGCATTTCGGCGCGGGCCTCGGCGTCGTCGAATTGACGACGGCCTTGCACTACGTGTTCGACACCCCGCGCGACCGTCTGATCTGGGACGTCGGCCATCAGGCCTACCCGCACAAGATCCTGACCGGCCGTCGCGACCGTATTCGCACCCTGCGCACCGGCGGCGGGCTGTCGGGATTCACCAAGCGAACCGAAAGCGATTACGATCCGTTCGGCGCCGCCCACTCCTCGACCTCGATCTCCGCGGCGCTCGGCATGGCGGTGGCGCGCGACCTCTCCGGCGGCAAGAATAATGTCATCGCCGTGATCGGCGACGGCGCGATGTCCGCGGGCATGGCCTACGAGGCCATGAACAATGCCGGCGCGATGAACTCCCGGCTGATCGTCATTCTCAACGACAATGACATGTCGATTGCGCCGCCGGTCGGCGCGATGTCGGCCTATCTGTCGCGGCTCTATTCCGGCAAGACCTACCGCACGCTGCGCGAGGCGGCGAAACAGCTCGGCAAGCATTTGCCGAAAATCATCTCCAACCGAGCCAACCGAGTCGAAGAATATTCCCGTGGCTTCATGATGGACGGCGGCACGCTGTTCGAGGAACTCGGCTTCTACTATGTCGGCCCTATCGACGGCCACAATCTCGACCACCTGTTGCCGGTTCTGAAGAACGTCCGCGACATGGAAACCGGCCCGATCCTGGTTCATGTCGTCACCCAAAAGGGCAAGGGCTACGGCCCGGCGGAAGCGTCCGCCGACAAATATCACGCGGTGGTCAAGTTCGATGTCGCCACCGGCGCGCAGGCAAAGGCCAAACCGAATGCGCCCGCGTATCAGAACGTGTTTGGCCAGAGCCTCGTCAAGGAAGCGCAGAAGGACGAGAAGATCGTCGGCATCACCGCGGCGATGCCGTCGGGAACCGGGATCGACATTTTCGCCAAATCCTTCCCCGAGCGCACCTTCGACGTCGGCATTGCCGAGCAGCATGCGGTAACATTTGCAGCGGGTCTCGCGACCGAGGGCTACAAGCCGTTCTGCGCGATTTATTCCACGTTCCTGCAGCGCGGCTATGACCAGATCGTCCATGACGTGGCGATCCAGAGCCTGCCGGTGCGCTTCGCGATCGATCGCGCCGGCCTTGTCGGCGCTGACGGCGCGACCCACGCGGGGTCGTTCGACAACGCCTATCTCGGCTGCCTGCCCAATTTCGTCATCATGGCGGCGTCGGACGAGGCCGAACTGGTGCACATGGTAGCGACCCAGGTCGCGATCAACGATCGTCCGAGCGCGGTTCGTTATCCGCGCGGCGAAGGGCGCGGCGTCGAGATGCCGGAAGCCGGTGTGGCGCTCGAGATCGGAAAGGGACGCATCGTTCGCGAGGGCACCAAGATCGCATTACTGTCGTTCGGCACGCGTCTCGCCGAATGCGAGAAGGCTGCGGACGAACTCGCCGCGCACGGGTTGTCAACTACCATTGCCGACGCGCGCTTCATGAAGCCGCTCGACGTCGACATGGTCCTGAAACTCGCGCGCGAGCATGAAATCCTCCTCACCATCGAGGAAGGCGCGATCGGCGGGTTCGGCTCCCATGTCATGCAGATGCTGGCCGAGCACGGCATGCTCGACGGCGGCTTGCGGATGCGGTCGATGGTGCTGCCCGACGAGTTCCTCGATCACGACTCGCCGAACGCGATGTACGGCCGTGCCGGTCTCGACGCCAAGGGCATCGTCGCCAAGGTGTTCGAAACGCTCGGCAAGGATTTCAAGGCCGAAACGGTGAAACTGGCCTGACGGTCAGGCTACGCCGGTGGCATTTGCCCAAACCGGCGCCGCCAGCTGCTTAGGGATCGGCTTTTTCCTACCTTAGCGAGATGCTGGCCTCCACGCGCGCGCGTGCATCGAGTTGAACTTGGCCAAGGACGAGCGGAGCATGACCCCTCCCCGCAAGCGCGCGGATACGTTGCTGGTCGAGCGCGGCCTGTTCGAAAGCCGTGCCCGGGCGCAGGCCGCGATTGAAGCGGGCCTCGTCATGGCCAACGACAAGCAGGTCATGAAGCCATCCGAGAGCATTCCCGCCGACGCCTTGTTGCAGGCGCAGCCCGCGCATCCCTTTGTTTCGCGCGGCGGCGTCAAACTTACGGCCGCGCTGCAGCAGTATCCGATCGAAATCGAGAATCACGTCTGTCTCGACGTCGGCGCATCGACCGGCGGGTTCACCGAGGTGTTGCTCGCCAACGGCGCTAGTCTGGTGTTCGCCGTCGACGTCGGGCGCGAGCAACTGCATCCATCGCTGCGCGGCCATCCCAAGATCGTCTCCATGGAGGAGACCGATATCCGCAATTTTGAAGGCAAGCGCTTACCCGTGCGGCCTGATATCGTCGTCATCGACGTCAGCTTTATTTCACTGAAAGCCGTGTTGCCGGTTGCGCTTTCGCTGGCGGCGGCGCCGATGCATTTGCTGGCGCTGATCAAGCCGCAATTCGAGGCGCCGCGCAAACATTCCAAGCGCGGCATCATCCGAAATGCGATGGTGCATCAGGAAATCTGCGACGACATTGCGGCGTTCGTGTCTTCGATGGGATGCACCGGCATCCAGGTGTTTCCGTCATCGATCAAAGGTGGCGATGGTAATATTGAATTCTTCATCGGCGCGCGCCGTGGTTGAACGTCTCGTCATCGATCACGTCGGGCATCGTGGCGACGGCGTCGCGTTTGCCGACGGGCAGACCGTTTATGTGCCATATGCGCTCGCCGGCGAGACCGTCGAGGTTGCACCCGTACCGGGTCATCCCGACCGCCGGCGCCTGCTGCAGGTCGAGCGTGCAAGCCCGCAGCGGGTCATGGCATTTTGCCGGCATTTTGGAATCTGCGGGGGATGCGCGATCCAGCAATGGGAGAGCGAACGCTACCGCGCGTGGAAGCGCGACATCGTCGTCGAGACGCTGGCGCAGGCGAAGCTCGACTGCGAAGTGTATCAGCTGATCGATGCCCACGGCCTCGGTCGTCGGCGGATTACCCTCCACGCCCGGATGGGCACTCACAACGTGCTCAAGGTGGGCTTCGCCGCGGCAAGTTCCCACGACATTATCCCGGTCGATCGCTGCCCTATTCTCGCCCCTGGCTTGAGCGGCGCGCTTGATGCCGCGTGGGCTATCGCCGAGCCGCTGATATCCATCGGAAAGCCGCTCGACATCCAGATCACCGCCACGGACAATGGTCTCGACGTCGACGTGCGCGGCTCGGGGCCGCTGCCCGCAGCCACGATCGCGATGCTGTCGCGCGTTGCGGAGCAACATCGCCTGGCGCGGCTGACGCGCCATGGCGAACTGGTGCTGATGCGGGCGCCGCCGACGATCGCCATCGGCGCCGCGCAGGTATCCCTGCCGCCGGGTTCGTTTCTGCAGGCCACCGTCGCCGGCGAGCAAGCGCTGGCGGCGCTGGTGGCCGGACATTGCCAGCGCGCCAAGCACATCGCGGATCTGTTTTGCGGGGTCGGGCCTTTTGCCTTGAGGTTGGCGGTGAAGTCGCGGATTTCGGCATTCGACAGCGATGCGGGCGCGGTAACCGCGCTGCAGAAGGCTGCGACCTCGACTTCCGGACTGAAGCCGATCAAGGCTGAGGCACGCGATCTGTTCCGGCGTCCGCTGATGCCGCAGGAGCTGCGCGACCACGACGCGATCGTGTTCGATCCGCCGCGGCAGGGTGCGCAGGCACAAGCCCAGCAGCTCGCGGCGAGCAAGATTCCAGTGGTGGTTGCAGTGTCGTGCAATGTCGCAACGTTTGCGCGTGACGCACGGATTCTGATCGATGGCGGCTACACGATCGAGGGGGTGACGCCGGTCGATCAATTCCGCCACACCCCGCATGTCGAGCTGGTGGCGAAATTCAAGAGGTGACCGTCATATAGCCAGCTTACCGTCCCCACCTGTCCTGCCAGATTTTCTCGCCGATCGTACAGGGCACACGAGGCTCCTTCTCGGCCGCCGGGACAATCCGGCGCTCGGGCGTTCTCCCTGCGACTTCGAGCAGCAGCTTGGTACGGATCGCTTCCTTGAACTTGTCGCGATCCTTGATCGTTACCACGAAGGAGCCCGGACCCCCGATGACGCAGTCCTCGTAGTAGAAATCGAGGTTATCGATGTCCATCGTCGAATAGGATGGCTCCTTTACCATGATGGGCAGGCCGTTGATGGTGATGCCCTTCTCCAGCGCCGCGTCGCGTGCGCCGGTGACTGGCGCGCCATTGTTATTGGGGCCGTCGCCGGAAATATCGATCACGCGACGCAGCCCGCGATACGGGTTCTCGTCGAACAGCGGCATGGCGAAGTGGATCGCGCCAGAGATCGAGGTGCGCGACGCCCGGCGGATCGGGGTCTTTATAATCTCGTTGGCGACAGCATCCGCCGTTTCCGGACCGTCGATCACCCGCCAGGGAATAATGATTTTCTGGTCGTTCGATGCCGCCCATTCGAAATAGGTCACCGCAATCTTGCCGCTCGGGCCGGTCTTCAGCGCCTGCAGAAATTCCTTTGAGATGATGGCCTGTGCGTAACCCTCGCGCTGAATTGCCAATTCATCCATATCCATCGAATAGGAGACATCGACGGCGAGAATCAGTTCGACATCGACGGAGGGGGCGGCCTCCTTCTCGGCCAATTGATGGCCCGGCTGATTTCCTGGGTTCGGCGCGGCGATACCCGCGACGTCACCTCCCGCCATCGCCCCCGCGACAAGCACCGCCCCGATCGAGATACACCAGCGCATAGCGGCCCTCCCGTCGACAAGTGCCGCTTTGCTTCCGAAGTTCGCGCCAGAGTCCACCGCAAGGTATCACGAACTTCGGAAACGGGGCACTAATCGTGATGGTGACATGCAAACTGGCCTTCGAAAAGCGGGAACATCGGCCGTCCCTACACATTCAAGTCAATCAATCCGCCTTAATTTCACCAAGGCTTCCGCTTCGCTCGCGGCGCCGAAGATACTCGCTCCCGATGTCGTCAAAAATCTTGCAGCCCTGATCGCGAAATAGCGCCTGTCCTGCGCGTGGTTGCCACTCGCCGACGTACAGCCTTCCCGGCATCGGCTTCTCGTGCAATACAGCGAGCGTGAAACGAGGGGACGTCATGTTTCGGATCGGCATTGCGTGCGTGTTGGTGTTGGTGTTGGCCGGCCCTGGCGGCGCAATGGCTGAATCCCCAGCTGAGCGTGGCGGCTATCTCGTCAACACCATCATGGCCTGCGGCAATTGCCACACGCCGCGCGATGCCGACGGCAAGACCATCGCCGAGAAAGCATTTTCCGGCGGTCTGACATTCACGACGCCGGCCTTCATCGCCACCGCGCCGAACATCACGCCCGATATCGAAACCGGAATCGGAAGCTGGAGCGACGCCGAGATCAAGCGCGCGCTGGTGCAAGGAATGCGCCCGGACCATGGCCGCCTGGCCGGCGTGCCGCTGGCGGCGATCATGCCGGCGAATTTCTATAGGGCGTTGCTGGCAGACGATCTCGACGCCATTATCGCTTACCTTCGCACCGTAAAGCCGATCCGGAACGAAGCCCCCGACCCAGTGTACAAAGCCCCGGTGCGCCGCGATTCCTATCCCGACGCCGAACCCGGATTCGATAAAGCCATGCTTGCCGATCCGGTCAGGCGCGGCGCCTATCTGGTCACCATCGGCCATTGCATGGAATGCCACTCCGCATGGTCGCGCGGCTTTTCGGATTTCAAAAATGGACTGGGCCGCGGCGGCAGGGTTTTTCCGCCGCCGGAAGGATCCCCCGATGGCTCGCCAGGCAGCACCGCCGCCAACATCACCTCAGATCCGACCGCCGGCATCGGCGCCTGGACCGATCAGGAAATCGGACGCGCCATCACCAATGGAACTGCGCGCGACGGGCGTATGCTCAAGCCGCCGATGGCCTACAACTATTATGCCGGACTGAAGGAAGCTGACCTCGCCGATATCATTGCCTATCTGCGCACGGTGCCGCCGCTGCATTGAAGCCATCGCAAAAGAGCCGGTTCCACGGCAGTCCGGGAGATTGTATTCTTGCGTGGGCGACCGCGAAAACGCCAGGAAAACGTCAGGAGGTGCCGCAGGAATGATCGACACCGTCACCAAGCCGCGAACCAAGGTTAGGACGAAGACCGAACGGCCGCGCCTGCATAAGGTCATCCTCGTCAACGACGACTTCACGCCCCGCGAATTTGTCGTCACGGTCCTGAAGGCCGAATTCCGCATGAGCGAGGACCAGGCCCACAAGGTCATGATCACCGCGCACCGGCTCGGCGTGTGCGTAGTCGCCGTCTTCACCAAGGACGTTGCCGAGACCAAGGCGACGCGCGCCACTGACGCCGGCCGCGCCAAGGGCTACCCGCTGCTATTTACCACCGAGCCGGAGGAATAGCGGGAAGAGCTGAGCAGCCGTTGTCTGTCTCAGCCCGCCGGCGTCTCGTCCTGTAAGCCGTAGACGCGTTCGGCCTTCGAAAATCCGGCGATCGGAAACTCTCCCAGATCAGCCCAGCCGCCGCCGCATATTTCGGCGAACCCTTCGGAGGCCACGATGGTGCGATTGAGGCGGCCGGCGATTTTTTCCAGCCGTGCCGCAAGATTGACGGCGGGACCGATGCAGGTGAAGTCGAGCCGGTTGCCGCCGCCGATATTGCCGTACAGAATTTTTCCGACATGCAACGCGACCCCGAAGCGGAAACGCTCGACAACTTCGCCAATCCGATAATGCATCGCATCGACGCTGGCACGGGAGTCGCGCGCGGCTTCCAGCACGTGCGAGCAGACCCGTTGAACATCGCCGACATATTCATCAATCGGAAAAACCGCGAGTAGCCCGTCGCCCATGAACTTCAGGACTTCCCCGCCATGCGTCCTGATCGCGGCCACCTGGCAATCAAAGTAGTTGTTGAGAATGTCCACCACAGTTTCGGCCGGCAGCCGGTCAGAAAGCGCGGTAAAGCCGCGCAAATCCGACAGCCAGATCGCGGCGTGCATCGTATCGGTGTGGCCGCGCCGTATCTGCCCGCCGAGAATCCGCTCGCCGGCGCGGTTGCCGACATAGGTGTCCAGCAGGTTCGAAGCGGTATAACGCAGAGTGATGATCTCGACGATCCGAGCCAGCGGCCGCACCAACAGTCGCAGGCCGGTCAGTTGTTCATCGCTGAATCCGCCTGGCTGCTTCGTGCTCCAGCTCGACGCATGAATTGATCCGTTTACAAACAGAATCGGCAGGGCAATATAATCGGTGACGCCCTCCGCACGCATATCGTCGAAAAAAGGAAAGCGCTTACTCTCGGGATTGTCGAGGCGGTATCTGACCTCCCGCCCCTGGCCAAACACGATCGCCAGCGGACTGTTTCTAAATTCCGGCGAATCCAGGAAATCGAAATTCGCAGTGCCAGCGACGACCTCCGCTCCCGGCCGCCATATGAAATTGCGGCCAACAATATCGGGATGCAACGTTCGGACGAAGATGCCGACGCGCCACAGCGGCAGGCCCGCTTGTACAAGGCGTTCGCAGGTTTCCGCCACCATCTGGGGCGGTCTGGATGCGGACCTCGCCCCGTCGATGAGCCAGTCGGTAACCTTCTGCAGATCGGGTGCGTTCATGAGGAGTGCATTTGCGGCGCAAGTTCCGGAAACGTCAAGACGACACAAAGACTTTGACTGTCGCAATGACGTCGACGTCCGATCCGGCCGAATACGAAATCAGGTAGCTCCGTATTGTTGGCGTGGTGAGCTGCCAACCTGCCCGCGATGGCGCAGAAAGTGGTCGGCGAGTACACACGCCATCATGGCTTCGCCGACCGGCACCGCACGGATGCCGACGCAAGGGTCGTGACGGCCCTTGGTCATGATGTCGGTATCGGCGCCGCCCCGATCCACCGTCCGGCGCGGCGACAGGATCGACGAAGTCGGCTTCACCGCGAACCGCGCCACCACCGGCTGCCCGGTGGAAATGCCGCCCAAAATGCCGCCGGCATGATTGGACAGGAAGCTGACGCCCTGATTGCCCATCCGCATTTCGTCGGCGTTTTCCTCGCCCGATAGTTCGGCCGCGCCAAAGCCGGCGCCGATCTCGACGCCCTTCACCGCGTTGATGCTCATCAGCGACGCGGCCAGGTCGGCATCGAGCTTGGCGTAGATCGGCGCGCCGAGTCCCGCCGGAACGCCTTCCGCGACGACCTCGATCACCGCGCCGATCGACGATCCCTTCTTTCTGATATCGTCGAGGTAGCTCTCGAAGAACGCAGCCTTGTCCTTGTCCGGGCAGAAAAACGGATTGCGCGCTATCTCGTCCCAATCCCATTTTTCGCGATCGATCTTGTGCGGGCCCATCTGCACCAGCGCACCGCGCACCGTCATCGCAGGAACGATTCTGCGCGCGATGGCGCCGGCCGCGACCCGCGTCGCGGTCTCGCGGGCGGAGGAACGCCCGCCGCCGCGATAATCGCGCAGGCCGTATTTGGCCTCATAGGTGAAATCGGCATGGCCCGGGCGAAACTTGTCCTTGATGTCGGAATAATCCTTCGAACGCTGGTCGGTGTTCTCGATCAACAGCGCGATCGGCGTGCCCGTCGTCACCTGCACCCCGGTCTCTGGATGCGCCATCACGCCGGAAAGAATCTTTACCGCATCTAGCTCCTGGCGCTGGGTGGTGAAGCGCGACTGTCCGGGGCGGCGACGATCAAGATCGTGCTGGATGTCTTCGTTGGTCAGCGGCAGCAGCGGCGGGCAGCCATCGACCACGCAGCCGATCGCGATCCCATGGCTTTCGCCGAAGGTCGTGACCCGGAACATGTGGCCGAAGGTGTTGAAGGACATTTTCTGAGCAATCCGCGTTGCCGTTGATTGTCAACAGCGCCTTGTCGTAACGCGCGCCATCCAGCGGGTCAAATCCGGCCTGCGTTAGCATGGCAATGCCATCATCCGCGAAAGCGGATGATCCAGTATTCCCGATCTCGCCTATCTCTTCCGGCGCGGAATACTGGGCGCCCGCCTGCGCGGGCATGACCGATCGCCCTTAACTATATTTCGTCAGTCCGCGGTCGCTGAACACGTAGACCACACCCTGCCCGATCGGCGTCTCGGCGGCCTCAAGCGGGGTCGCGATGCCCAAGGCAACCATCAGGGCCCGCATGGTGCCGCCATGGGCGACAGTGACCGTGTCTACAAGAAGAGAGTCGAACCACTCCCGCATACGCAGCGCTACGCTCGCATAGCTCTCGCCCGACGGTGCGGCGACACCCCATTTGTCCTCGCTGCGGGCGGCGAAGGTCGCCGCGTCGTGGCGCTCCATCTCGGGCAGCGTCAACCCTTCCCACCGGCCATAGCCGATCTCGCGCAGGCGATGGTCAACGGCGTACTCGTCGGGAGACAGTTGCAGCGCGCCGCGCATCAGCTCCATGGTCAACCGCGCACGGCTGAGCGGGCTTGCCACGAACGCCAGGGATGATACCTCGCGGTCGTCGCGCACCAACAGATCGGCGAGTATGCCGCCAGCCGTAACAGCCTGTGAGCGTCCGATGCCATTCAATGGAATGTCCTGGGATCCCTGGAAGCGTCCTGCCGCATTCCAAGCCGTTTCGCCATGGCGAATGTAGTAGATGGTCGGCGCGGACATCGAAACTGCAGCTATTCCTTATTCAATGAATTGCTCAGCGAAATATCCGGCGCCTCCGGACGCTTCATGCCGACGACATGATAACCGGAATCGACATGATGCACTTCGCCGGTAACGCCGCGCGACAGATCCGAAAGCAGATACAGCGCGCTGTCGCCGACTTCCTCGATGGTCACGGTGCGGCGCATCGGCGCGTTGTATTCGTTCCATTTCAGGATATAGCGGAAATCACCAATGCCGGACGCCGCCAGCGTCTTGATCGGCCCCGCCGAAATCGCGTTGACGCGAATGTTCTTCTCACCGAGGTCGGCCGCGAGGTAGCGCACGCTCGCCTCCAGCGCCGCTTTCGCAACCCCCATCACGTTGTAATGCGGCATCCATTTCTCGGCGCCGTAGTAAGTCAGCGTCAGGATCGAGCCGCCGTCGGTCAATAGTTTTTCAGCGCGCTGCGCGATGGCCGTCAGCGAGTAGCAGCTGATCAGCATGGTCTTTGAAAAATTGTCGGCGGTGGTTTCGAGATAGCGGCCGTCGAGCTGGTCCTTGTCGGAGAAGGCAATCGCGTGCACCACGAAGTCGATCTTGCCCCACTTCTGCTTTAGCACATCGAATGCCGCGTCGATGGTCGCGGGTTCGGTGACGTCGCAATGGCCGAGCAGGATACCGCCGAGTTCTTTGGCCAGCGGCTCGACCCGCTTCTTCAGCGCGTCGCCCTGCCAGGTGAGCGCGATTTCCGCACCCGCCGCGTGGCAGGCCTTGGCGATGCCCCAGGCGATCGAGCGGTTGTTGGCGACGCCAAGAATCACTCCGCGCTTGCCCTGCATCAGACCTGAATTTTGCGACATTTAAGTTTCCAATCGACCCTGATCAGGTCTCGAGGTACACCAGCCCTTCCGGCCGGTACAGCCCAAATCCGCTCCCCGGTTTGGGCCGTTTGCCTCGCAAGCTTAATAGCCGGAATAGTGGCTTCATTTCGGTGTTATGTTGTTTGAGGCGTTCGCGTTGCCGGTATTGGACGCCAGCCGGACGAACCAAAGGCTGAGATCCAATGACCGCGTTTCGCCAGAGTGTCGAAGCCATGATTCCGGCTCTGCGCCGGTACGCGCGCGCGCTCGCGCGTGATGCCGATGTCGCCGACGATCTGGTGCAGGATACGCTGGTGCGGGCGCTGCGTTCGGAACGGCTGTTTCTCGGCGGCGACGTCAGGAGCTGGCTCTACACCATCCTGACCAACCTCAACAAGAATCGCCGGCGA
>DASXJV010000290.1:0-9350 GCA_036497205.1 Bradyrhizobium sp. | reverse complement strand
TTGAACAATCCTCTGGATTGACACTTCATCATTGCAGCATATGAAATAATGTCGTGGATCGCATCGACGCCATGCAGGCCTTTGTCGCGGTGGCCGACCTCCAGGGCTTTGCCCCCGCGGCCAGGAAACTCGGGTTGTCGCCCTCTGGCGTGACGCGGCTGATTGCGGCGCTTGAGGATCATCTCGGCGCGCGATTATTGCAGCGGACCACGCGGTCGCTGACGCTGACCGATGTCGGCGCGCGCTATCTGGAGCGCATCCGGCAGATTCTCGCCGATGTCGAGGAAGCCGAAGGATCAGCTCAGGACGAGCGCACCCGGCCGGGCGGACGTCTGGTGGTCTCGGCGCCCGTCGGATTCGGGCGGCTCCATGTCAGTGCCGTGATGTCGGCCTATCTGACGCGCTATCCCGAGGTCTCGGGCGAGTTGCGGCTGTCCGATCAAATCATCAACCTGATCGAAGACGGCGTCGATCTCGCGATCAGGATCGGTCATCTCGCCGATTCCAGCCTGGTGGCACGCCATGTCGGCGAGATGCGGCGGATCGTGGTCGCCTCATCAGGATATCTCAAACAACGCGGCGAGCCTGACACGCCGAAGGCGATCGCATCGCACCAAACGATACAGTTCGGCGCCACGGCCGCGTCGCCGGACTGGCGCTTTGTCGAAGATGGCCGCGAGGTTCGCGTGGCGTGCACGCCACGGTTCACCACCAACAGCGCCGCCGCCGCGATCCAGTATGCCGAGCAGGGCGGCGGCCTGACCCGGGTGCTGGCCTATCAGGCGGCAGAGGCGATCAAAGCCGGACGGCTGAGGATCGTGCTGGAAAAATTCGAGCAGCCGCCCCTGCCGATCCACATCGTCTATCCGACATCGCGGCTGTTGTCGGCCAAGATCCGGACCTTCATCGATCTCGTGATTGATGTTAGCGACTGGCATTTCGGGACGTGACGGTTACTCTTTCGTCTTCGGCACGACACGGAACGTCGCATTGGCGCGCGCGATGACGACGTCGTCGGCTCTTATGAAGCACTGCGCGAAGCAGATCGTGCTGCCGGTCTTGATCACGTCGGTTTCGACGGCGAGCCATTGTCCAACCTGCGCGGTGCCGACGAAATCGACCGCAAGCCCGATCGTCACCAGCGACGATACTCCGCCCATTACATGCGCGCGGCTATAACCCATCGCATTGTCGGCGAGTGCGGCAATCAGCCCGCCGTGAATGAGCCCTCGACCGTTGGTATGCGGCCTGGCAAGCCGCAACCCGATAATCACGGCCTTGTCTGTCCGCTTCGAATACAACGGCTCCCAGAGATCGGTGAGCGGGCTCTGCCGGAAATGGCGCTCGAAACCTTCGGGAACATCGCTATTGATAACGGTCATGCGAGGAACTCGCGTGTCGATGACGCCCCCCATTGAACGCGATCCCAGCGCGAAATGCACCGCATACAAAGTTTAAAACGGGATTTTGGCGTCTGTTTAGCAACAGGCACCTTCCTCATCCCCGGGGAGCGCGCAATCGCGTGCGTCTCGAAGGATGGGCCGCGGGTCTCATGGGTCGAGACGCGCGAAGACGCGCGCCTCACCATGAGGGATTCCTCCGGGTTGCGATAGTGTCGGCCCATCGGACGAACGGCTAATACGGCAACCCCACGTAATTCTCCGACAGCGAAGCCGTTGCGGCTTTGGAGCTGACGAGATAGTCGAGTTCGGCCAATTGGATTCGTGCGCCAAAACCTTCGCTGTCGGGAAACCGATGCAGCATCGAGGTCATCCACCACGAAAAGCGCACCGCCTTCCAGACCCGCGCCAGCGCCTTTACCGAATAGCGGTCGATCCCGGCGGACGATTTCTCGTCGTAATATTCGCGGAAGCCGTGCGAGAGAAAATGCACGTCGCTGACGGCGAGGTTGAGTCCCTTGGCGCCGGTCGGCGGCACGATGTGCGCGGCGTCGCCGGCTAAAAACATCCGACCGAATCGCATCGGCTCGGCGACGAAACTGCGCAGCGGCGCGATGCTCTTTTCGATCGATGGCCCGGTGACGAGGTTGTCGACCGCCTTTTGATCCAGCCGCCGCTTCAATTCATCCCAGAACCTTTCGTCCGGCCATTGATCGATGTGATCGTCAAGCGGACATTGCACGTAATAGCGGCTGCGGTGCATCGAGCGCATGGTGCAAAGAGCAAACCCCCTGGCGTGGTTGGTGTAGATCAATTCGTGCGATACCGGCGGCGTTTCCGACAATATCCCGAGCCAGCCGAACGGATAGATCCGTTCGAATGTCTCGATGGCCGAAGGCTTCACGCTTGCGCGGCTGACGCCGTGAAAACCGTCGCAACCGGCGATGAAATCGCCGGCGACCTCGTGGCCGATGCCGTTCTTGACGTAGGATACGCGTGGATGATCGGTGTCGAAATCATGCGGTTTGACGTTGGCCGCTTCATAAACCGTGGTGAGACCCGCCGCGCGACGCGCGTTCATCAGGTCAAGCGTCACTTCGGTCTGGCCGTAGATCATGACAGTCTTGCCGGTGGCGGCCTTCATATCGATGCGATGGCGCGCGCCGCCGAAGGCGAGCTCGATGCCGTCATGGACCAGGCCGTCGCGATGCGCGCGCGCACCCGCGCCTACTTCATCGAGCAGGGCCACCGTTCCCTCTTCAAGGAGCCCCGCGCGGATACGGCCGAGCACATAGTCCGGCGTCTGGCGCTCCAGAATGACGTTGTCGATTCCGTAGGTGTGAAGCAGTTGTCCCAGCAGCAATCCCGCCGGCCCCGCGCCAATGATTGCTACTTTTGTCCGCAATACTTGCCCCCCTGATTACTATAGGCTTCAACGCAGCCGCTGCGGCCGCGCGTACTTGCAATGATAATTATATCATATAACAATATTCGCAAAGGGCCGTTGAAGCCCTGATATCACGAGAGAGACGATGTCGATGAGGAAAACGTTGTTGGCGTTGCTGCTGGCCGCCAGTGTGACGCCTGCGTTCGGGCAGGAAAAGACCTTCGAACTGAAACTGTCGCACTGGGTTCCGGCGTCGCATCCGCTGCAAAAGGCGCTGGAAGACTGGGGCGCCGCGGTCGAAAAGGAATCCGGGGGTACGATCAAATACAAGGTTTATCCCGCGCAGCAGCTCGGCAAGGCGTTCGACCATTACGACATGGCGCGCGATGGCATCGCGGACGTTACTTACGTCAACCCGGGCTATCAGCCCGGCCGCTTCCCGATTATCGGCGCCGGCGAACTTCCGTTCCTGATGTCCGACGCCAAGGGCGGCTCGATGGCGCTCGACGCGTGGTATCGGAAATATGCCGAGAAGGAAATGAGGGACGTCAAGTTCTGCCTCGCCTTCATCCATTCGCCCTCGTCTTTCCACTCGCGCACGAAGAAGATCCTGGTGCCTGATGACATCAAGGGCATGAAGATTCGCCCGGCCGATGCGACAATCGCGAATTTCGTAACACAGCTGGGCGGCACCAACGTCCAGTCCTCGGCGCCGGAAGTCCGCGACATTATCGAACGCGGCGTTGCCGATGCTGTCACCTTCCCGTGGGGATCGCTGGTGCTGTTCGGCATCGACAAGGTGACGAAATATCACATGGAGGCGCCGCTCTACGTCACGACCTTTGCCTTCGTGATGAACAAAGACAAATATAATCAGATGTCGGACCGGCAAAAGAAGGCGATCGACGACAACTGCAACACCGAGGCGGCAGGCCGCGTCGGCGAACCCTGGGGCAAGTTCGAAGACGCGGGCATCGACAAAGTGAAGGCGGAGCAAGGTCACGAAGTTTACAAGCTGACACCTGAGCAGACCGCGCTGTGGAAGAAGGCGTCCGAGCCGCTGATCAAGACCTGGGCCGAGGGTGTCAAGAAAGCCGGCGTTGACGGCGACGCGGCGCTGGCCGAACTTCGTGCCGATCTCGCCAAATATAAGGCCCTGGCGCAGTAAAGACCTGTAACGTAGGGCAAGGCGGCGGCTTCTCCTGCCGCCGTGTCCTCCCTGCAATCTTGAGCCGTGTGGAGCGGACATGAAGCGCGCCTCGATGGATCGTTTCATCGATACGATCGAATGGATCGCGGCCGGATTTGTCGGCATCGTCGCTCTCAATATTTTCGTCGCGGTGCTGTTACGCAATACTCTCAACTACGCGATCCCGGATTCCTTCGATATCGGGCGCATGCTGCTCGGCATCTTGATCTTCTGGGGCATCGCTGCCACCAGCTATCGCGGCGGACACATCACCGTCGATCTGGTCTGGGCCAACGTCGGCCCGAGATATCAGCGCATGATCGACGTGTTTGCGACGCTGGTGCTGCTGTTCGTCGTGACGGTGCAGACCTGGACGCTGTTCGACAAGGTCCGCGGCACCTATAACGACAACGTCCTCACATTCGACATGCACATACCAACGTGGCCGTTTTTCGCGATTGCGTGGGCCGGCGACGTCTCCGCGGTGCTCCTGATCGCAATCCGTACCTATCGCCTGATCTTTCATCCGGATCTGATGCAGGATCCCAAGATCAAGCCCGTGGAGTAGAGGGATGAGCACCGACGCCGTCGCCATCCTCGGATTCGTTGCTCTGTTTGCGCTGATGCTGCTGCGCGTGCCGGTCGGCATGGCGATGGGCCTCGTCGGCGTCTCCGGCTTCGGCTATATGGTCGGCGGCACGCCGGCGCTCAAGCTGGTCGGCCAGACCTCCATGCGCACGGTGACCGACTATACCTTCGGCGTGATTCCGATGTTCCTGCTGATGGGGACGTTCGTCAGCAATTCCGGCATGAGCCGCGAGCTGTTCCGCGCCGCCAACGGTTTTGTCGGACATCTGCGGGGCGGGCTGGGGATTGCCACGGTCGCGGCTTGCGGCGGCTTCGCCGCCATCTGCGGCTCTTCGGTGGCGACCGCCGCGACGTTTTCAGCGGTGGCCTATCCGGAGATGCGCCGGTTCGGTTATCCGCAATCCTTCGCTACCGGCGTCATCGCGGCCGGCGGTACGCTCGGCGCCATGCTGCCGCCTTCGACCGTGCTGGCGGTATACGGCATCATCACCGAGCAGGACATCGGCAAGCTGTTCATCGCCGGCATCATTCCCGGCCTGCTCGCCATGACGATGTACATGATCACCATCGCGCTGATCGGCTATTTTCGGCCCGGTTTCCTGCCAAAAGGTACGCACACCACATGGCGCGAACGGTTTGCCGGCCTCAAGAACATCTGGGCGCCGGTGCTGCTGTTCGTCTTCGTCATTGGCGGGCTCTACGGCCTTCCATTCCTGCCGCGCTTCACCCCGACCGAAGCGGGCGGCGTGGGCGCGACCGGCGCCTTCCTCATCGGTGTGTTCACCGGGCGGCTGGACAAAGACAAAATCCTCACCTCGCTGCTGCAGGCAACCCGCACGGCCGCCGCCGTCTTTACGGTGCTGATCGGCGCATTGATCTTTGGATATTTCCTCACGGTCACGCAGACCCCGCAAAAGGTCACGGAATTTCTCACCGGCCTCGGTCTCGGCAGCTACAGCGTCCTCGCCGTCATCATGCTGATGTATCTGGTGCTTGGCTGCCTGATGGACGCGATGGCCATGATCATTTTGACGGTGCCGATCATTTTTCCGGTAATCAGCCATCTCGGCTTCGACCCGATCTGGTTCGGCGTGATTATCGTGATGACGGTTGAACTCGGCCTCATCCATCCGCCGGTCGGAATGAATGTCTTCGTGATTAAAAGCGTCGTCAAGGACGTGTCATTTGCCACGATTTTCAGGGGCGTGATCCCGTTCGTGGCAACCGACCTCATCCGGCTGGTCATTCTGATCGCGTTTCCGTTGCTGGCGACCTGGCTGCCGACACGCATGATGGCTCACTAGATTCCTTTCTCCCGAAACGAGGAGGCTGCGGTGTCGACGGTGTCTGCGCTTCAAACCAAATATGTCTTCAGCCTCGACATCAAGATCGGCACGCCGATCGTCGCCGGCGATTTCGGCCATGGCGTCAGGCGGGCCATCCCGATCCTCGGCGGCGAGGTGCGCGGCGAGGGCATCAAGGGCACGATCTTTCCCTGCGGCGCGGACTTCCAGACCATTCGCCCGAACGGCTTCACTGAACTGGAGGCGAAATACGCCTTTGAATTAGACGACGGCACGATTGTCTACATCGAGAATGTCGGCATCCGCTTCGGGCCGAAGGAACTGCTGGACCGGATCGCCAAAGGCGAGACCGTCGATCCCGCGCTGATCTATTTTCGCTCGGTGCCGAAATTCGAAACCGGAAGCAAAAACTATCGCTGGCTGATGGAAAACCTGTTCATCGGCGTCGGCGCACGGCATCCCGACCGCGTCGAGATCGACGTGCATCAGGTGTTGTGAACGACCCGTCCGGCTGCTTCTCCTGCGGCTTTGAAAGTGAAAGAGGTCGGGCGTTCGCGGTCTTCGCTCGACTGGAGAGTGCGCGCGGCGCGATCATTTCAGGAAATCGCAGATGCTTTCGGCGATCTCGCGGGCATGGGTTTCCAGGGCGAAGTGGCCGGTGTCGAAGAAGCGGACGACCGCGCGGGGATTGTCCCGCTTGAACGCCTCGGCGCCGGCCGGCACAAAGAACGGATCGTTCTTGCCCCACGCCGCCAAAAGTGGCGGCTTGTGGTTTCGGAAGTATTCCTGGAATGCCGGATACAGTGCGACGTTGCTCTTGTAATCGCCAAAGAGATCGAGTTGCACTTCATCCGCGCCGGGACGGGCCAAATAAAAATTGTCGAGGTTCTGACCATCCGGCGACACCATCGTTTGGTCGCGTACTCCGTGGGTGTACTGCCAGCGGGTGGTCTCCGGAGTGAGGAAAGCGCGGAGCGCGTTCCGGTTCGCCTGCGACGGGTCTTGCCAGTAGGCCCTGATCGGGCTCCAGCCGTCGCTCAGACCTTCCTCGTAGGCATTGCCGTTCTGCGAGATGATGGCAGTGATCCGCTCGGGGTGATGGACGGCGAGCCGGAAGCCCGTCGGCGCGCCGTAGTCGAAGACGTACACGGCAAACCGGTCGAGGCCGGCGACCTCGGTAAAGCGGTCGATCACGCGGGCGACGTTGTCGAACGTGTAATGGAATTTTTCTCGAGCTGGCATGTCGGACTGACCGAACCCGGGAAGGTCCGGCGCGACGATATGAAACCTGTTGGCGAGGAGCGGGATCAGGTCGCGGAACATGTGGCCCGCGCTCGGGAAGCCGTGCAACAGCAGCAGCTTCGGCGCGTCGGCTGGCCCCGCCTCGCGATAGAAAACGTTGAAACCGTCGACATCGGCCGTGCGATAGCTGATAGGCGCCATCAGACCCTCCTCTGCTTGTAACCACGATTGTTAAGTGAAAACGGTCCTCGTCCGAACGCGATAGCCCGCCGGTCGCGGCCTGTATGGGCTTGCTTCAGTTGCCCGTTATGGAGCGGAGGGCGTCGTGGATAATGTCGACGACCGCTTTTGGAGCGGTGACGATGGGCGTGTGATCGACAGCATGCGCCTTTGTCTTCGCCTTCATCCGCTCCGCCATGTACCACTGCGTTTGGGGCACGATCATTCGGTCGTCTTCGGCAACCAGAAACCAGCTCGGAACGTCCTTCCAAAGCGGGCGCCCGACCGGAGTGATACAGCCCAGCGAAATCGGCCGCTGCACGGCGGCGAGCACGGCCTGATCGTCCGCGGAGGCGTTCGGCGCGAACGCCGTTCCGAAGGCAGCTTCGGGCAGCCAGATCAAACCGTTGCCGTCTGGTGCAAGTTTTGGCGCCTGGGATTGGGGCTCGAGGCGATAGAACACGTCCGCGACCTTCTCGCCCTCATCGGGAGCAAGCGCTGTCACGTAAACCAGAGCCTTGACGCGTTCGGGGCGGGCCAGCGCCACGACCGCGCCGGCATAGGCGTGTCCCGCCAAGACGATCGGCCCTTCCGTCCGATCGAGGCTGCGGTTGAGCGCAGCCACGTCCTCGGCAAGAGAGGTTAGCGGAAGCGGCGCCGCCAAGGCCTTCACGCCCTCCGCTTTCAGCGCCGTTATGACCCGTGCCCAGCTTGATCCATCCGCCCAAGCTCCATGCGCAAGCACCACGCTCACATCCTTGATCGCCATCCTGCTGCTCCCGAAATCGGTGGGCCGCCAACCCATAACCGGTTCATACGCTATTGACAGGTTATGTTGGTGCCACGTAACTTGTCAATAGCCGTCCGACAGGTTATGCGACTGGAGGGGGACCAATGGTGCAACACAGACCGCCAGCCAATTTTATTGCCGACTCGGTCGGCCTGGATTTCCTGAACTCCATTGCGACACCGGTCGACACACCTGTTGACTGGCTGGACAGCGGCGATGGCCTCCTGAGGTGGCTGGCTCAAGCCGGTCTGGTTCCGGCGGACGCACTGAATGAGTTGAAGGCGCGAGCGACGCCGGGCGAATTGGACAAGGTAGCGGACCAGGCTCGCGCCCTTCGCGAGTGGTTCAGAGGTTTCGTTCGCAAGCACATGGGGCGGCCACTTTCGCCCAGGGCACTCCACGAGCTCGGGCCTTTGAACAGGCTCCTGGAACGCGACGAAGCGTTCAGCCGGATATCGCGGCATCGCCATGGCGGTGGTGATCGTCTGGAACTGCTGACGATGCGGCGCTGGCGATCTCCTGAGTCGCTATTGCTGCCGATCGGCGAAGCGTTGGCAAGGTTCGTATGTGAAGAAGATTTCGCCGACGTAAAAGCGTGCGAGGGACATAGCTGCACCCTGGTGTTCGCCGACCGTACCCAGAGGCGCGCCAGACGATGGTGCAGCATGGCGGTCTGCGGCAATCGCGCCAAACAGGCCGCGCATCGCAGCCGACTCAAGAACGAGCACTGACAGGCTGACGAACCGCAGGCGAGGGGCAACCAACAGGAGTCTGATAACAAGACTGCTCTTCCCTTGATTGTCTTTGATGTCAACGAGACGCTTCTCGATCTTGAAACGACGGAGCCGACCTTCCAGCGCATCTTCGGCGAAAAGGCCGCCATGCGCCTGTGGTTCGTCAACTTCATCATGTATTCGGCGGCCCTGACTGTGGCCGGTTGCTACGTCCCGTTCACCGATATCGGTTCGGCCGTGATGAAAATGCTGGCGGACACACGCGGCATCAGGATCGATGACAGAGACAAGAAGGAGCTCACGGCGAAGTTTTCCACGATGCCGCCGCACCCCGAGGTGCCAGCGGCGCTACGCAAGCTGCGCGGTGCCGGTTTTCGGCTCTTTACGCTGACCGACAATCTGCTCGAAGTTCAAACCCGCCAGCTTGAACATGGCGGGATCGTCGATTTATTTGAGCGGCGATTCAGCGCGGACGGTGTGAAGCATCACAAGCCGTC
>DASXJV010000289.1:0-7897 GCA_036497205.1 Bradyrhizobium sp. | reverse complement strand
GTCGTGCTCGGCTACATCGGCTCCGGCGACTGTCTCGCGGTTGCGCCGATCGCCGAAGAACTCAAAAAGATGCTGGTGCTGATGGATTGCGGCACGCCACGCATTTTCGAGGAAGCTAAATACAATTATGTGTTCCGCACCGCCGCACATGCCACGATGGATAATGTCGGCCTTATCAGGTACATGAAGGCGAAGAACGTCAAGATGGACACGCTGTCGGCCATCAACCAGGACTACGCCTGGGGTCAGGATAGCCGGGCTGACTTCGTCGCAGCGGCAGGACAACTCTACCCCAACGCCAAACTAGCGACCGACCTTCTGCCGAAGTTCGGCGCGGGGCAGTATGGCACCGAGATCTCCGCACTGGTCGGTGCGGGCTCCGATGTGGTCTATTCGAGCCTGTGGGGCGGCGATCTGCAGGCCTTCATTCTACAGGCTGCTCCCCGCGGTCTGCCGAAGCGCAGCCAGCTGGTGTTCAGTGCCGCCGATCATGTGCTGCCGCCGCTCGGCGATAAGATGCCCGATGGCACCATCATCGGCGCGCGCGGCGCCTACGGCCTGATGTCGCAGAAATCGCCGCTGAACGATTGGCTGTTCAAGGGTTACGAGGCCGCCAACGGGGTCTATCCGGTTCAAGCCGCTTATCGCATGACGCAGGCGCTTCTCGGAGTGAAGACCGCGGTCGAGAAGGCTATGGCCAAGAACGGCGGCAGGAAGCCTTCGACCGATGAATTGGTAGAGGCCATGACAGGCTTGGAATGGCAATCGCCCGGCGGTCTCATTCAGATGAAGCTTGCCGACGGCCATCAGGCGATCCAGCCGATTGCCATCAGCCGCACCAAGTATAATCCCGACTCGAAGCGGGTCGATCTGGTCGATATCCAGTACTTCCCCGCCGAATGCGTCAATCCGCCTCCGGGCGTAAAATCGCTCGACTGGATCAAGGGCGGCATGGCCGGCGCCAAGTGCAACTGAACGGCGAACGTGTTTAGAAGATGACTGAGGCGGCGCGAGCTCTGCACTCGCGCCGCTTCCTTGCCGGACTTCCGACATGCGATCTGCTCTGTTGCACTTTCAAACGATCTTTCGAATTTCGCCTTCGCCCGCAATGATCAGCATGAAAACAGCGCCATGAACTTCCTTCTAACGATTGTTCTCGATGGCCTGATTCAAGCTTCCTGGCTTTTCATTGTGGCATTAGGGCTGACGCTGGTATTCGGCGTTCTCAAAATTCTCAACATCGCCCATGGCAGCTTCTACGCGCTCGGCGCCTACATTGCGGCGACCGCGGTGACCACACTCGCGGCGCATAGCCTTCCGCCCAGCGTCGGCTTTGTCGCGATGCTGGTTTCCGTCGCCCTGATCGCATCGGCCGTCGGCCTATTGCTCGAACGCGGCCTATTGAAAATGTTCTATGGCCGCGATGAAGTGGTGTTGCTGCTGGTAACTTATGCGGTGTTTCTCATCCTTGAGGACATTACCAAGCTGATCTGGGGCGTAAACCCGATCTACGCGACGCAGCCCTATGAGCTGTTCGGCACGCTCGAATTCGCCGGTCTCTACTACGTCGGCTACGATCTGGTGCTGCTACCGATTTCCGCCGCCATTGGCTTCGCGGTCTGGTTCGGCCTCAATCGCACCATCACAGGCAAAATCGTGCTGGCCGTGATCCACAACGAGGAGATGAGCGTCAGCATGGGCGTGAGGGTGAACCGGGTCTACGCGGTCGCCTTCGCCTTTGGCGTGCTGCTCGCAGCCACGGCCGGCGCGCTGAACGCGCCCAAAATCTCGATGCAGCCGGGTCTCAGCTCGGACGTCATTATTTTAAGTTTCGCCATCGTGGTGATCGGTGGCTTAGGCAGCGTCGAGGGCGCGGCGGTCGGCGCGATCCTTGTCGGACTCGCACGCGCAGCTTCGGTGCACCTGCTGCCGCAGGCGGAGTTGTTCATGATCTATCTGATCATGGCGGGGGTGCTGTTGTTTCGCCCCGAAGGTCTGTTCAAGCGCGAAACGGCAAGGCGAATCTGATGAAGCATGGTCGTCTGCATCCGCTCGTCATGATCGCGCTGGTGGCAGCAGTAACTCTGTTTGGCCGCGTGCTTCCGACATGGACGCTGTCGCTTGCGACCATCGCCGCCTCCAACGCCCTGATTGCGCTCGGCATCGTGGTATTGGCGCGCACCGGCAATGTGTCGTTCGGCCAGGGCCTGTTCTTTGCGGCCGGTGGCTATGGCGTCGCGCTGATCGCCAACGCCTGGGGTATCACCGACGCGGTGGCGCAAATGATTATCGGCGCCGTCTGCGGCGGCCTGCTCGGCCTTGTGATCGGTCCGCTGATTGCGCGCTACGGCGGCATCTTCTTCGGCATGCTGACGCTCGCGCTGTCGATGGTGCTGTATGGCGCGCTGGTCAAATCGACCGCGCTCGGCGGCTCCGATGGTTTTAACGTTGGGCGGCCGAGCCTGTTCGGCATGATCTTCACCGACCCACGCGAGGCGGATTTCATGCTGTATGCGGTCTCGGTGGTCACCACCGGGCTCGCCGGAATCGCAGCAACGATCCTGTTTCGGTCCGAGCTCGGTCTCGTAAGCCTTGCGGTTCGCGAAAACAATCTGCGCGTCGAGTATCTCGGTATCTCGTCCACCCGGGTCGTCACCATCAACTTCATTATCGCGGCGATTTTCGCCGGAGCCAGCGGGGCGTTTGCCCTGATGGCACAACGGCACATCGATCCGCAATTCGCCTACTGGACCACGTCAGGCGAATTCGTGTTCGTGGCGGTGCTCGCGGGTTATCAAAGTGTCGCCGCGGTGTTCGTGGCGTCGATGGCGCTCGAACTGGTTCGCTCGTTCTCGAACCTGTACCTTCCCAATACTTGGCAGCTCGTGCTTGGCGTTTTCCTGCTGGGCGTCATTCTGTTTATGCCGCGCGGCATCGGCTCGCTCTGGATCAGGAACAGGCACAAGCAAAACAGAAGCGATCCGGCGGCTGCGGTGGCTATCACGGCCCAAAAAGAGGCGGCGCTGTGAATCCGGTCCTTTCAGTGTGCGGACTTGAAAAGCGCTTTGGCGCGGTGGTCGCCGCCGACGCCTTGTCGATCGATATCGCGGCCGGCCAGAAGGTCAGCCTGATCGGCGCCAACGGCGCGGGCAAGACAACGTTCGTCAATATGGTCACCGGCTATCTCAAGCCCGATAGCGGATCGATCGCGCTCGATGGAACGGACATCGCAAGAACCTCGCCAAGAAATGTCGCCCGGCTTGGTATCTCCAGGTCATTTCAGATTCCCCAACTGTTCATCGAGCTCACCGCGGCCGAAAATCTGGCGGTGGCGGTCTCCGGCATGCGCGCACAGGCGCTTTCATTTCACTCGCCGGCGGAAGCACAGGGCCGCCGCGACAAGGCGCTCGAATTGCTGCAGCGGTTCGGCCTCGCCGATCTCGCCGACCGCCCGATCTCGGAGCTTGCGGGCGGTGTGCGCAAGCTGATCGACATCGCCATGGCGCTGGTCCGCCGGCCGAAATTGCTGCTGCTGGACGAGCCGACATCGGGAGTTTCGGCGGAAGAGAAATTCGCCACGATGGACCGGGTGATTCATGCCGTTGCGCCCGATGCCGCAACCATCGTCTTTGTCGAGCACGACATGGAGATCGTCAGCCGCTATGCCGACCGGGTGGTAGCATTTTACCAAGGCCGGATTCTCGCCGACGGCGATCCGCACGATGTCCTGAAGGATGGGGAAGTGCGCCGCTACGTCACCGGGGGCGCGCAATGAACGCCACAAGTCCAGTGCTTGAAATCGACCATCTGATCGTCGAGATTCAGTCGATGCCGGCGCTACGCGGGTTTTCGATGTGGGTATCACGGGGCGCCATGGTGAGCCTTGTCGGCCGCAATGGCGCCGGCAAGACCACGCTGATGCGCTCGATCATGGGTCACCTTAAGCCGGCGCAAGGCACCGTCCGGTTCGAAGGGACCGATCTGTCGGCGCGCCCGCGTCACGCCCGCGCGGCGCTCGGGATCGGCTATATGCCGGAAGACCGCTGCCTGGTGCCGCAACTGACCGTCGAGGAAAACATTCTGTTGCCGCTATGGGTCGCAGACCACCTCGACCGCAGGGCGCGGCTTGATTTCGTATATGAGGTGATCGGCGAACTCGCCGAGATGCGCCATCGCAAGGCGCTGCTCTTGAGTGGGGGCCAGCAGAAGCTGGTCGCGCTTGGCCGCGCACTCGGCATCGGCACAAAATGCCTGCTGCTCGACGAGCCGTTCGAGGGAATAGTGCCGGCACTATCCGAGCGGCTGTCCGAAGTGCTTGCCTCGCTGAAGGGTAAGGATCTCACCTTGCTGATGTCGCAATCCGACATGAATCATTCGCGCGGCCTGATCGACGTCGAATTCACGATCGAGCGCGGAGCTAACCTCGCGGCCGGATAAACGCACCCTACATCGAAAGGCATTGAGGATCCGAATTTCCCTGGCCGGCTGCGTCGGATCAAAAACATTTGTGAAATGTGTCCGGCCTGATCGGAGCGGGCACGGAAGAAAGCTTCCGATGCGCAACCGCGCGCTAGTCGTCTTCGCTTCCCGATCCCGCTTCGGCCAGCTCTCGAAGCATCTCGGCATTTAGTACGACGATGGCGCCGTGTTCGAGGCGAACCCAGTTGCGTGCTGCCCAGGCGCGTAACTGCTTGTTGATGCTTTCCCGGGTCATGCCGACCATCTCGCTGATCTCCTGCTGGGTGATGGCGATGGTTCGGCCTGCCGGCGCGAGCTTGTGTTTCTCGGTTAGACGAAGAAGGGCGCTGGCGAGCCGGCCCGGTAAATTCTGCAGGATGACCTCTTCGACCTGGTCACTGGTCCATCGCAGCCGGTCGCACAACAGTTCGATCAGCTTCATCGCCAGTGCCGGCTGGCTTCGCACAAAGGGGATAAAGTCGCGACGGTCGATGACATAGATTTCACAATTGGTATTTGCGGTCGCGTCGGCTGTCCGTGCCCGCCCGTCGAGCAGCGCTACTTCCCCGAAAATTTCGCCCGCCCCGATCAGATTCAAAATCGCGCTGCGGCCGTCCGGGGAGGAAATGCTGATCTTCACCGTACCGCTGACCACCACGACAAGACTGTTGCCGGGATCGCCCTTGGAGACGATCGTGGCTCCCCGCTTCAGCGTGGAGTGCTTGGCGTAACGGCAGAGCTGGTCGAGCGCCTCAGGCTCAAGATCGCAAAACATCGGATGCTTGCGCAGGACCGCCAGTTTGTTGCTCACAAACGGCCGAGATAACCCTTTTTTGTCCTGGGACACGCAGGTCACGACCAATCAATAATTTTGCCCGGTTCGACGGATCGCGCTGGATGCCGGGCTGCCAAAAGCCATCATCCCCTGTCTGCCGAACTATACGCCCGCTTGATGAACACAGCAAGAAAGGGCAAGTTTATCGTCAATTACTTCAATTGGTTACTCGTGAAGGATGCGAATGACACGAGGACAATTTTAGATACCGGCGGGAGCATTAAATCGCGCTGCGCTCAACAAGAAAGCTTGGATTATCTCCAGTAAAAGTCAACAATGAGGGCCGGTCGCAAATCACCTATCGGCAGCGATGACGTCGTTGGCACTAAGCGACTGACACATTGCGGGACTGGCGCCTGCGTTCTTATTCACTAGCGATACCCATCTCCTTAATCACGCGCGCATATTTGGCGAGCTGATCGCGGGTCATGACACGCAGTTCCTCGGCCGAACTGCCGCGCACCGCGAAGCCTAATTCCTCAAGCTTGCGGCGAATCTCCGGGTCGCTGACCGCCTTCAGGACTTCGGCGTTCAGCCTGGCGATGATGTGCTTCGGGGTGCCGGCCGGCGCCAGGATCGCAAACCAGGAATTAAAGAAGAACCCGGGCAGACCGGATTCCGAAATAGTGGGCACATCGGGAAATTGCGGCAACCTATTTTGCGTGGTCACCCCGATCAGTCTGAGCTGGCCGCCGCGGACCAGCGCTGCGACGGTCCCGAGGCCCTGAAAACCGACAGGAATCTGGCCGGCGGCGACGTCAGTCGCAGCCTGCGTGGCGCCCTTGTAGGGGACATGGGTCAGCGATATGCCGGCGCTCGACGCAAACATTGCCATCGCGAGATGTTGTGGGCTGCCCGGACCACCGGAGCCATAGTCGATCTTGCCGGGCGCGACCTTTGCAGCTGCGATCAGGTCCGCCGCGGTCTTGAAGCTGGTCTGGTTGTTGGCGACCAGTCCCCATTCCACCGTGGCAACGAGCGACACCGGCTCGAAATCCTTCAATATGTCCCAGCGCATTTTGGACTGCAGGTTGGGCACCATGGTCATGATGCTGTCGTTGAACCCGCCGATCGTGTAGCCGTCCGGCTCGGCCCTCGCGACCTGCTCGGCGCCGATCAACCCGGACGCGCCTGGCTGATTCATGATCACGAATTGCTGGCCCATATTATCGGCCATCTTTTGCGTCACGATCCGCGCCGCGACGTCGACAGCGCTCGCCGCCGCCAAGGGCACGATCATCTTGATCGGCCGGTCGGGATAGACCGTCTGCGCGACCGCACTGGAGCTGGCAAGCAACGCCAGCGCCGCCACCAGCGAATGAAGCAAGCGCATACCGAATCCCCCCTATGAATTGGACGGCGTTTCCGAGTAATCGGCCGCGACCCTTTGAAGAATGATTGCCCTTTCGCTTGCGTCTTGGCAATGTGTTCGACGCAGAAACCAAGAAAAGCCGGCGATTAAATCGACCGGTCACGGGAAACGTCGGTTTGAATCATTGAGGGGAGCAAGAATGACCACCCGTAGAAACTTCTTAAAGGGCGCCGCCGCGACAGGGATCGCCTTTTGCAGCTGCGGCATGCTGGATGCGGCCCGCGCCCAACCGAGGGCGCCGCGCCTGCCGGTAAAGGTCAATGGCAAGCGCGTCCTGACCGTCGATGTTCACTCGCATTGCTATTTTCGTGAAACCATCAATCTGATGGGCGACGCGGCCGACAAAGTCTTGCCGCCGGTCAAAGGCGTTCCGGAGCACTTCATCGTCATCGAGCAACGCCTCAAGGAGATGGATGCGATGGCGATCGACATGGAGGTGCTGTCGATCAATCCATTCTGGTACGGCAAGGACCGCGATACCGCAGCGCAAATCGTCAAGGTGCAAAACGAGAAATTGGCTGAATTGTGCGCGGCGCGGCCGGAACGCTTCGCGGCTTTCGCCTCGCTGACGTTGCAGTTTCCGGACCTTGCAGTGCAACAACTCGAAACCGCGTTCAAGAAGCAAGGTCTGCGTGGCGCCGCCGTCGGAGCCAGCGTGCTGGGGGAGGATTTTTCCGATCCCAAATTTCACCCGGTGTGGGCCAAGGCCGAAGAACTCGGCGCCGTTCTATTCATTCACCCGCAAAGCACGCCGGAACTCGCCAAGCGCTTCAAGGGCAATGGCTGGCTGTCGAATACGATCGGCAATCCGCTCGACACGACGATCGCCCTGCAACACCTGATCTTTGAGGGCACGCTTGACCGCTTCCCGGGCCTGAAGATCATCGCCGCGCATGGCGGCGGCTATCTCGGCTCATATGCAGCGCGCGGCGATCACGCCTGCTTCGTGTCGCCCCAGAACTGCAATCCGAATATCACGCTGAAAAAGAAGCCCTCGGAATATCTGAACCAGCTCTATTTCGACGCCATGGTGTTTACGCCGGAGGGCTTGCGGCATCTGGTGGCGCAGGTCGGCGCGAGCCAAGTCGTGCTCGGAACCGACCATCCGATCCCCTGGGAAGAGCATCCGGTCGACCACATCTTCGCCACCACCACCCTCACCGACAAACAAAGGGTGGCAATTCTGGGCGGTAACGCGACACGCCTGTTCGGGATGAAGGAAGCCTGATCGC
>DASXJV010000288.1:0-5378 GCA_036497205.1 Bradyrhizobium sp. | reverse complement strand
AGCGCCTTGTCCCAGGCGGCCTTGGCGTGCTCGACGATATCGGTCTGCTTGCAGGAGGCATGATCGAGCGGCACCGGACTGACGGCCAGCGCTTCATAGCCTCTGCTTTCACCGTGCGCGGCGCGGCGGTGGTTGCGGATCACCCGCAGCATGTGCGCGGCGTTCTTCTTGTAGCCGGGGAAGGGGCCCAACTCCTTGGCCATCTCGGCCGAGGTGGCGTAGCTGATGCCGGTCATGATGGCGGTCAGCGCCCCGCACAGCGCGCGGCCTTCCTTGCTGTCGTAGGACAGACCCATGGTCATCAGGAGACCACCGATGTTCGCGAAGCCCAGGCCCAGCGTGCGGAATTCGTAGGACAGTTCCGCGATCGCCTTGGAGGGGAACTGCGCCATCATCACGGAGATTTCCAGCACCACCGTCCACAGCCGGCACAGATGCTCGTAAGCATCGACGTCAAAGCGCTTGGTCGTGGTGTTGTAGAACGTGATCAGGTTGGCGGAGGCCAGATTGCAGGCGGTGTCGTCGAGGAACATGTATTCCGAGCACGGATTGGACGCGCGGATGTCGCCCGACGCCTTGCAGGTGTGCCAGTCGTTCATGGTGGTGTTGAAGTGCAGGCCCGGGTCGGCTGATGCCCAGGCGGCGTGGCCGATCTTTTCCCAAAGGTCGCGCGCCTTGAGGGTCTTCGTCACCTTCTTGTTGGTGCGGCCGATCAGATTCCAGTTGCCGTCGGTTTCCACCGCGCGGAGGAAATCATCCTTCAGCGATACCGAATTGTTGGAGTTCTGGCCCGATACGGTGAGATAGGCTTCCGAATCCCAGTCGGTGTCGTAGACCGGGAAATCGATCTCCTTGTAGCCCTGTTTGGCGAACTGGATCACGCGCTTGATCATGCCGTCCGCGACCATGGCGCGGCGCGCGAGCTTGATCTCGCGGCGCAGCGCCGGGTTCTTCTCGGGGTCAAAACAGTCGTCGCCGGAGCCTTCGCAGTTGACGCAGGCCTTCAGCACCGCCTTGAGGTGGCGTTGATTGAGCTTGGAGCCGGTCACCAGCGCCGCGACCTTCTGCTCCTCCTTCACCTTCCAGTCGATATAGGTCTCGATATCAGGATGGTCGGCGTCGACCACCACCATCTTCGCCGCGCGGCGCGTGGTGCCGCCGGACTTGATCGCGCCCGCGGCGCGGTCGCCGATCTTGAGGAAGCTCATCAGGCCTGACGAGCGTCCACCGCCGGAGAGGCGTTCACCTTCGCCGCGCAGCCGCGAGAAGTTCGAGCCGGTGCCGGAGCCGTATTTGAACAGGCGCGCTTCACGCACCCACAAATCCATGATGCCGCCCTCGTTGACGAGATCGTCCTCGATGCCCTGGATGAAGCAGGCGTGCGGCTGCGGATGTTCGTAGGAAGATTTCGATTTGGTCAGCTTGCCGGTCTTCCAGTCCACATAATAGTGGCCCTGGCCGGGTCCATCGACGCCGTAGGCCCAGTGCAGGCCGGTGTTGAACCATTGCGGCGAATTCGGCGCCACCATCTGCTTGGCCAGCATGTAGCGCAGCTCGTCGCTGAACGCGCGCGCGTCTTCTTCCGAGGAGAAGTAGCCGCCCTTCCAGCCCCAATAGGTCCAGCAGCCGGCGAGGCGGTCGAACACCTGCTTGGCGGAGAGTTCGCTGACATAGCGCTCGGACTCAGGGACGTCAGCCAGCGCCTCGGTGTCCGGCACCGAGCGCCACAGCCAGGACGGCACGGTCTCTTCCTCGACCTTCTTCAGCCGCGCGGCGACGCCGGCTTTGCGGAAATACTTTTGCGCCAGCACGTCGGAGGCGACCTGCGACCAGAATTCCGGCACTTCGACATTTTCGAGGCGAAACACCACCGAGCCGTCGGGATTGCGGATCTCAGATGTCGTCAATCTGAAATCAATTCCTGCGTAAGGTGACTGGCCTGCAGTGGTGTTGCGTCGTTCGATTCGCATGGTCGTGCCCCGTCCTTTTTGACCGGACCGCTGCCGCGGCGCCGGGTATTGTTCCTTGAGCGAACTGGTCGGACCAAAGTCGAAGACGACTTTGGCCTAGAAGTCCGCAAGCTCTACCGGTGGACCCGGCCCTGTTTCTCTCAGCGCAGAATCGATGCGAACATCAATTCTGCCGCAACACTCCCTGACGGAACGCCGGTTCCGATTTCCAGGTCATGCTTCAACGCCCAACAATCAAATCTGAGCCATTTGGCCCCGTTTTTAGCGCCCGGAACGTCCCAGAAATCAGGGCAAAAAAGCCCGTCACCCGCTGCCTCGACCGGCGGACGGAGTGGTCAATCTGGAACCCTTCAGGAGACGGCCGGCGGGACCCAAACACACTCGCGCCGAACAGGATCAAAACTAGGACAACTCCCTTGCGCCCGTCAAGGACTAGTACGATTTCCTGAATCAAATACTAAATATGGTGGAAAAGCGGGAAAAACAGGGGGCGCCCATTCCCCTCTATGCTGCCAAGTATCAGTGAGTCCTCAGGGATTCCCAAGCGAAAAAAATTGTTTGGAGCGCGCGAATTTGAGCTTCGCCCCACTGTTCACAGGGCAACTATTTATTGTGGCTGAGGGGTTGCCTAGGCGAGACTCAGGTGTGGCTACGGCCTGTCCGGGCTGGCATGCCCGCCCGCGGATGGCTTGGCGCCCCGATAACCGGCATGGTGCCGCTGATTCCACAGGTCCAGTCCCCTCATGACAGACTCAAAGCCGCCGGGCGCGCGTGCTCACATCACGCCGGCGGGCCTCATGTTCCTCGCCATCACTTCGGTCGGCTGGGGCTTCAATTGGCCGGTCACCAAATATCTCCTGAGCGAACTGCCGCCGCTCACGATGCGCGGTGCGACCGGCGTGATCGGCGCGAGCCTGCTGGCGTTGCTGGCTATACTCCGCGGCCAAAGCCTGCGCGTCCCTCGCGAACTCTGGCCAAGGCTGGTGCTGGCCGCCTTCCTCAACGTGGCCTGCTGGATGACGCTGATGGGATTGGCGTTGCTGTGGCTTCCGGCCAGCGAGGCCGCGCTGATCGCTTACACCATGCCGGTATGGGCATCTGTCCTGGCGTGGCCCATCCTCGGCGAGCGGCCGAATCCGCTGCGCGTCATTTCGCTGGTAATGGCGTTCGCAGGTCTCGCGGCCATCATGGGCGGCAACGGATTTGCGGCGAGCGCGGCGAAGCTGCCGGGAATCATCATGGCACTCGGCGGCGCCATCGGCTTTGCGGTAGGCACCGTTCTGGCCAAGAAGCTGCCGCTCGCTCTGCCGCCGCTGTCGGCTGCGACCTGGCAGATCGGGATCGGATGCCTGCCGGTGGCCATCGTCGGTCTCTTCGTCGAAAAGGCTGACGTGGCGGCGTTATCCAATCTGGGCTGGATCCTGATCGTCTACTCGACCGTGATCCAGTTCTGCGTCGCCTATGTGAGCTGGTTCGCAGCACTTGCGCGCCTGCCGGCCTCGGTCGCGGCGATCGGCACCATGGCGGTGCCGGTGATCGGCGTGATCGCTTCGGCGGTGGCGCTGCATGAGCCGCTCGGCGTCGGCCAGATCACCGCGCTGGCATTTACGCTCGCCGGCGTGGTGCTGGCGACGCGATCGTGACGGCATTATTTTGATAAATATGCAGTCATTGTCGGCCTGGTGAGACATTCGTTGATAGCGGTCAACAGCGTATGAGGCGTGAACGGCTTCCGCAGGCAGCACGTGGCGCCGAGTTCCAGAGCCATTCTGAGAAAATCAGGAGTAGGTGAGGCAGCGCTGGCAAAAGCATAGCCCGACATCGCAACAAGCGGAATCGCCGGCGCACGTTCGTGGAATACCCGGATCGACTCAAAGCCGCGCATGTGCGGCATGAAAATGTCGATAAGCATTACGTCGAATGACGACGTTTCAAGCGCCTGAAGCCCCGTTTCACCGCCGTCAGCGACGGTGATTTGGAAGCCTCGGCGTTGCAGACAGACCTCAATGGTTGCGCAAACCATCGGGTCGTCATCAACCACGAGAACATGCGGCATGACGTAGCCTACAAATCGAAGAGCCGCCCCTCTCCCGGTACAGTTGTGATATAGGAAATCACCCTCTCGGGTCAATTTTGGGGCGAACGATTTGCGGCGAACGACAAATTATCTTGTGCGGTAAAGTGCAAAAGCGGTTTCGCTCGAGCAGAGGTTGCGCTGGCGCATCGCTCACAAACGACAGGACGGCGCAGCAAGAATGCGCCGTCCTCGAAATCCGAGAGTCTCAAACGCGGTTACGGGCAGGGGTGCCGCAAGCCGTCGTAGCCCAGATACGTTCCCGATGCGGGATCGTAGGAACGATAGGTCTGCATGCAGTAAGCGGCATCATCACCACCGACGGGAGCCGGAACAGCTGCAACAACAGCACCGTCATCGTAGTACGGGGCATCGTAGTACCCCGACGAGTAATAGCTCGGTCCACCATAGTAGCCATAGCTGCCATAGCCGCCGTCATAATAGCCGTCATTGTAACCGTAACCCTGCGACGCAATCGCGCCGCCGATTATCCCGCCGGCAACCGCGCCGGGGATGAAGCCGCGGTCGCGATTGTGGTAGCGACCATAGCTGCCACGCCAGCCTTCACGGCCGCCGCTAATGCGATAACCTCCGGCACCAGTGCCCGCCACCGGCGCGACACCAGCAGTACGAATACCGCCGCTAACTGATGCGGTCCGAACGCCGCCGCCACTAAAGGCCGCCGGCGCGCCGCCGCCAACGCGGACGCCGCCACGGCCGCCACTGAACGCTGCCTGCGCGCCACCGCCGCCGCCAATCCGGGCGGCCGCAGCGCCGCCGCCAATATTGGCGCTGCCGCCGCCGGTGCGGACACCGCCACCACCACCGCCGCGGACGCCACCTGGGTGGGCCGGACCTTGGGCGAAGCTTGCGGTCGGCGCCACCATCGGCAAAACCAGGGCAATTGCTGTAGCGGTACTCAAAACCTTTAGACTGATCATTATCGGGGCTCCATTTGCTTGAGATAGTCCAACCCCCTCAAAGGGCGGACGTTCCCGAGCCTCGCTATGATTGTGCGAGTATCAAACTGTCAGGATGGAACTGTAGGTGGAATGAACGGATTGCGCCGATTCCGCCACAATCGATCGCGGCAAGGCTCGCAAGTCTATCGTTGATCCGGCCCGACGCTGGCAAGCGGCGGCCGCGCCGTAGCGGCAGCGGGCAGCTGCATCGCTTGGCCGGCCGCGACAAGCGGGCAGGCTTCAATATCCAGGTCGTCCGCTCCCCGTATCGTCTCACACGACCGCGAAGCGTCGAACTGCAAGCCGTAATCATCGAGCAGACCTTGCCGCGGCGGACTGCCGCGAAGGTGCAGCGCCCAAACTCCGCCCGGC